>JBCBYI010000044.1:0-22077 GCA_039815945.1 Actinomycetota bacterium
AGATCGGCGACGATGCCGACCTGCTCGCCAAGATCACGCCCGACTATCCCGCCACCGGCAAGCGCACGTTGCAGGACAACGGTTCGTGGCTCGGCTGTCTCAGGAAGGACAACGTCGACCTGATCCGCACCGGCATCGAACGCATCGAGGCCGACGGCGTGCGCACGACCGACGGCGTGCTCCACGAGGCCGACGTCATCTGTTACGCCACCGGCTTTCGCCACAACGACTTCCTGTGGCCGATGGAGATCACCGGCCGCGGCGGACAGACCCTGCACGAGTTCTGGGGCGACGAACCGGCCGCCTACCTCGGCATCACGATGCCGGGCTTCCCGAACCTGTTCTGCATGTACGGCCCCGGCACCAACCTCGCCAGCGGCGGCTCACTGATCTTCCACAGCGAGTGCCAGATGACCTACATCATGCAGTGCATCGACAAGCTCATCGCCGACGAGCTCACGTCGATCGAGCCGACCGTCGACGCCTACGACACCTATGTCGCCGACTATCGCGACGAGATCGGCCAGATGGTGTGGAGCCACTGGGCGGTGAAGAACACGCACTACAAGAACGCCAAGGGCGACATCCACACGCTCAGCCCGTGGCCGCTGCACGTCTACCAGGCGTGGACCCGCGAGCCAGACTTCACGATGTTCTCGCTCGCGTGACGCGAGTGTTCCGCGCGCGTCAGCGCTCGGCGAGGATGCCTACCCCGACATCTGGACCAAGGCTGCGGCACTGCGCCAGTCACTCCTGAAGAACCACCCGCTGGTCGACGGTGTCTCGATCGCAGCAGCGCAGCACGCGATCGAGGAGATCTCCGCAATGGTGCGGAGTCTGGCGTAGCTCAGCGCAGCGCCTGGTAGACGGTGGCTTTCAGTTCCCGACGCAGTGGGTAGAAGCTGCTCGGCATCACCTGCGTCATGAACACACAGGTGACCTCCTCGACCGGGTCGACCCAGAAGGCCGTGCTCGCCGCACCACCCCAAGCGAACTCGCCGAACGAGCTCATCGCCCCGTTGCGGGCCGGATCGACCAGCGACGAGAACCCAAGGCCGAAGCCCATGCCGTCCATCGCCGCTTCGGAGAACAGCGACTGGCCCAACTCGTTGAGCGTCTTGCCCTCGGGGAGGTGGTTGAGCGTCATGTACTCGAGCGTCTTGCGCCCGATGATGCGCTGCCCGTCGAGTTCGCCACCGTTGAGGAGCATGTCGACGAAGCGCTGGTAGTCGTCGACGGTGCCGACCAGACCGCCCCCGCCCGAGAGGAAGACCGGCGGCGAGAGATAGGGACTGGCGTCGAAGCGATCGACCGTCATCAGCGGATCGGACGGCGTGACCGCATAGTTCGACGTGAAGCGCTCGGCCTTCTCGGCCGGGACGTGGAAGGCGGTGTCGACCATCCCGAGCGGACCCGTGACGTGCTCGGCGAAGTACGCGTCGAGCCCCATCCCCGAGATCACCTCGACGAGCCGACCACACACGTCGGTCGACATCGAGTAGTTCCACGCGGTGCCCGGGTCGAAGACGAGCGGCTTGGCCCCCAGACGCTCCATGCCCTCCTCCAGCGTGTAGCCCGGCAGCTGGAAGTTGCCGAGTCCGTCTTCGCGGTACATCGCGTCGACGTTGTTCTGGAAGAAGAAGCCGTAGGTCAGCCCCGACGCATGGGTGAGGACGTCCTTGACGGTCATCACCGTCTGCGCCGGCCGCAGCTGCGGGTCGGTGGGCGTACCACCGAGGAACACCTGCATGTCGGCGAACGCCGGGATGTAGTCCGAGACGGGATCCTCGAGCAGCACCCGCCCCTGCTCGTAGAGCTGCATCAGCGCGATCGAGGTGATCGGCTTGGTCATCGAATAGATGCGATAGATCGCGTCGTCGCCCAGCGGGCGATCCGAGGCGACGTCGGCTCGACCCACCGTGTGGCGCAGTGCCACCTCGCTGCGGTGGGCGACCTGCACTTGCGCGCCGGCGAGCTTGCCGTCGGCGACGTAGCGGTCGGCGAGCGCCGCCACCTGGGCGAGGCGCTGCGAATCGAATCCGGCAGTGGTCATGTCATCTCCTGAGCCCGGCACACCAACGTCCGACGAGCATCGCGCACTCGCCGCCTCGCCCGCGATTCGTCGCGTCCGGAACGGAGACGCCTCAGTTGTCGCCGTCGGCCGAGTGGGTGCGAAGCAACTCGAGCGACACGACGTCGAGCGCCCGTTCGTGGGTCGCCGCCAACCGCACCGGGCACGGGTAACCGGCCTCGACCGCCTCCAGCCAACGCGACGCACACAGGCACCAGCCGTCGCCCGGATTGAGACCGACGAACCCGTACTCGGGCCGCGGCGTCGACAAGTCGTTGCCCGCTGCCTTCGAGAACTCGAGGAACTCCACCGTCACGGTCGCACAGACGGTGTGGGACCCGACATCCTCAGGCGAGGTGTTGCAGCAACCATCGCGGAAGAAGCCGGTGACCGGATCTCGGCCGCACTCGGCCAAATCGCCACCCAGGACATTTCGAGCCATGCCCCATCCAACCACGTAGATTCGCCCCGATGGACATCCGCCATGCGACCGTCGACGACGCCGAGGCACTGCGCCGGATCTACAACCACGAAGTCGAGACCTCGACCGCCACCTTCGACCTCGTCCCCCGCAGCCTCGACGAACAGCGGGCGTGGATCCGCGAGCGTGAGGGCGCGCTCGGCGTGCTCGTCGCCGAGATCGACGGACGAATCGTCGGGTTCGCCTCGCTCTCGCCGTACCGGAACCGTCCGGCCTACAACACCACCGTCGAGAACAGCGTCTACGTCGACGGCGACGCCCGCGGCCTCGGGGTCGGCAAGGCCCTCCTCACCAAGGTCGTCGACATGGCCAAAGCCCGAGGCTTCCACACCGTCATCGCCCACATCGCCGACGCCGAAGGGGCCTCGGTCGCCCTCCACCAGGCCTGCGGCTTCCGGGTCGTCGGCGTGCAACGTGAAGTCGGGCGCAAATTCGGCCGCTGGCTCGACGTCACCGTCATGCAGCACATGCTGTGACATCCCGGCATGCGCCGGAATCCGACCGGCCGCCGACCCACCGCAGCGCGAAAAAGCAAACGGCCCGGTGCTGCGCACCGGGCCGTTCATCCATGGTGGGCCGGGAAGGATTCGAACCTTCGTAGGCGAAGCCGACGGGTTTACAGCCCGTTCCCTTTGGCCGCTCGGGCACCGACCCGTGGACGGCGCACAACTGTACCGGCCTAGGCCGGTTCTGCGACCCCGTTGTCGGGCGAAGCGATCGGACTCGGCCGACCCGGTCGCCGCAACGCATCCGGCGTGTCTCGCAGCAAGCGATGACCGGCCATGACAGCGACGTACTCGGTGATGCGATCCATCTGCTCGTCGTCGAGCTGGTTGAACCGGAGGTAGGCCACGTTGTGGCTCCCGGAGCGAGCCGAACGGTGCACCTTGGTCGAGACCTCGAGCCGCACGGTCGACCCGTCGGGCTGCGGCACACCGAACGCCAGCCGGAGCTTCGCGTCCTTCTTCAGCTGCTTCGACGAGATGACGTCGAGGCCGAACGGCGAGACGCCGATGACGCCGAGACGACCCTCCGAGGCGTAGACCTCGAGCTCTTCGAAGGTCCGGAAGTTCTGGCGGACCTGACGCAGCTTCAACGCCGAGCGGGCCTGCAGCACCATGACCCACAGCCAGGCGGCCAGGCCGAGCGTGGCGAACGTGACGAGGTTGCCGTGTGCCGGGCGCAGCACGCCCGTGACGAACACGGCGATCGAGAGTCCAAGCGCGACCTGCAGGCCGATCAACAGCACCGCGCGGGCCTTGCGCCCGGGAGCGGGATCGATCAGCTCGCTCGTGAGCGGCTTGCCCTGCAACGCCGACCAGGCGACGGTGAGGTTGGTCGCCAGGAGACGGAAGTCGTTGCTCATCCATGGCACGAACCGGTTGGCACCGTAGGCACGGCGCCGAAGCGCGAACGAGGAGAGCTGCCACGCGCCCCAGAGGGGAAGCAGCACCAACGGATCGGCGATCATCGGCAGCGATGACGTGAACATGGTGGCGAACAGCACGCCGACCAACACGAGTCGCTGGATCGAGCGCCCGACAAGGATGTCGGCCAGGCGATAGACCCGTCGGCTCAGACGATTCGAGTACTCGTTGCGTCGGGGGGCGTCGCTGTCGACCAGAACGGAGAGCCGTTCGTGCAGATCACGCGCCCAGCGATGCAGGTGGCGGTCGTCGGTCCACGGCGCGAGTCGACGAGCGACGATCACGGGGACGTCCGTGACCCGCCAGCCGTCGGCTTGGAGGCGGACGCCCGTCGACAGGGTCACGCTCTGGCGGCCCTTGGCCATCCCGCCGACGTTCTCGATCGCGGCCCGGCGCACGATCGCCATGCCCGGCCACCACGGCATCGCCCCCTCGGGCTCGAGGGTGTCGATCATCAGTTCGTCGCGGATCCGATCCTCGCCGTACCCGCCAAAGTCGACCGGGTGCGCGGCATTCGTCGCCTCGATACGGGAGACGACGACGCCGACTTCCGGATCGCTGAACGCACCGGCGCTCACCTGGAGGATGTCGGGCATCACGACGACATCGGCCGGCACCATGAGGGTCAGCAGCGACTCGCACTGGGCGAGCGCGGCGTCGATCAGTTCGCCGAGGTCGGCGTCGAGCGTTCCTGCCACACGAGGAATCGCGAGGCGGTGGCAGAGCTGGGCGACGTCGATCCGATCGTCACGGTCGACCACGACGAGCTTGTTGTACCCGGTGACCAACTGCGACGACAGCACCGCCGCCCGCACCTCCGACGCCGGCTCGTCGGTCACGACGACCACGACGTCGGCGTCGGGCGCCTTGCCGGTCTCCGGGGTCCGGTTCTCGGGTCGGGGCGTGCCGACCACGGACATCTCCATGGCCAACCGCAGCATCCCGAACGCCTCGGCCGCCACGAGCAAGAAGTAGAGGACCGGGTTCGCGCCGGACCACGTGAACACCAGTCGGTATCCCAGGTAGACCACGCCGGTCAGCCATGCGGAGAGCCGCAGAATCGTCATGGAGATCCGATCGGCAGCGGCGACGACGTGTTGAGTGGGTCGTTCGACCGGTTCCGGCGGTCGCCGATGAGTGCTCACAACGACGCTGCTGATGCCGATGGGAATGCCATGTTCGGCAAGGGGCGTAGGGCACCACGGGTGAAGGCGAAGGACATCGCCTTGCCGGCCGCCGCGGACGAGCACCCGTTCTCGTTGGTGAAGGGCGGCTATTCGGTCGGCGAGGTGGCCGCCTTCGTCGCGACCATGTCGGCCGACATGACCGGCCTGACGCCGCAGGACCTCCGCCGGGCGTCGTTCAGCGTCGAACGACGCGGGTACGACAAAGCGGAGGTCTACGCCTACCTCAATCGGGTCGCCGCCGAGATCGAAGCCGAACTCGACCTCGCCCGCGAGCAGGCCCGCCACGAACGCATCCTGGCCAACGACCCCACCCTCGCTGCGCCGCCGGCGACCGTCACCGCTGAGCCCGCCGAACCAGAACCCGAGCCGGATCCGCAGCAACCCGACCTCATCATCCCGACCCGGTCGACGATCCCGGTGCGGCCGCCGGTGGAGATCCCACCCGTCGACGAAGCACCTGCGACCCCCGAACCCTCGCCGGTCGAATCCGGGCTCGCGCCGGGCGCGGAGGTCATCTACTTCACCGCACCCAGCGAGTCCGACGAACCTCACGTCGACGCCGGTTCGATGCCCGGGCGGGAGATCCTCTGGCTGACCGAGGACGAGATCGCGGCCGCGGCACAGACCCCCGAGCTGGTCGCCGAACCCGCTCCGATCGTGCGACCCGAGCCGCCGGTCACGCCGCCGACCTCACCCGAGCCGGTGGTCACCGCGCCGCCAACGGCCGAACCGGTCGGCGAGATCGCGCCCGAGCCGGGGCCGACGGTCGCCGAAGCGTCGTCGGAGATCGGCGAACTGCTGCGCGCCGCTCACGACATGGCCGTGCGGCTCCGCGCGAACGCCGAAGCCGACGTGAAGGCGACGGTCGAGACGGCACGGGTGGAGATCGAGGAACGCACCCGGTCCCAGCATCGAGAACTCGACGACGCCAAAGCCGCCGCCCAGCGACGCCACGCCGAGATCGTGCACGGCGCCCGCCTCTCGGCGGGCGAGACCCGCGCCGCCGCCGAACTCGACGCCGCGCGAACCCGCGCGGCAGCGGACGCCGTCCTCGCCCAGGCGAAGGCCGAAGTCGAAGCGGTGCAGGCACTCGCCCGACACAACCTGCTCGAACTCGAGATGGCGCGGGATCAGGCGATCGCCGACGCGACCGAGATGCTCGGCCTCGGCAAGAGCATGCTGTTGAGCGTCACCGACCTCGACCGCGATCTCGCCGCCCGGCTGGTCCACACCCGCAGCGTGATCGGCTCGGCCCGACAGGCGCTTTCGAGCGAGACCTCGTAGTACCGTCGGCGCCATGCCGACATTCGACGTGGTTTCAGAAGTTGACATGCAAGAAGTCCGCAACGCGGTCGACCAGGCCTCGCGCGAAGTGAGTCAGCGCTTCGACTTCAAGGGCACCGACAGTTCGGTCGAGCTTGGCGACGACGAGATCACGCTCGCTTCGTCGTCGGAGGACCGCCTCGCCGCACTCCGCCAGGTACTCGAGGAGAAGTTCGCCAAGCGCAAGGTCTCGATGAAGGTGCTCGACTACGGCACCGTTGAGCTGGCGTCGGGCGGCGCGGTGCGCCAGGCCGTGACGCTCCAGGCCGGCATCAACTCCGAGAAGGCCAAGGAACTCAACAAGTTCATCAAGGGCCTCGGCCTCAAGGGCGTGCAGTCGTCCACCCAGGGCGAGCAGCTCAGGGTCAGCGGCAAGAAGCGCGACGATCTCCAGGCCGCGATCGCGGCGATGAAGGACGAGGACTTCGGCATCCCGCTGCAGTTCAACAACTTCCGGGACTGACCGTCCCGTGCGGCGGGTGGCGGGCCTCGCGCTGATCGTCGCGCTCGCGTCGGGATGCAGCGAGCCGGTGGTCGTCGACACCGCCCAAGGAACGATCGTCAGCGCGTTGGTCGCGGTCGACGGGCCCGCGATCGGGTTCGGCGCTCGCGTCGCCACGCCCGACGACGCACCACCGGCCCCGGTCACGTCGATCGACGCGCTGCTGGATCCGGCGTCGACGTGTGCACCCGAGACGTCGTGGTGGTTGTCGGATCGCCCCATCGGCGGTGTGTGGATGGACGAGCCCCAGTGGCGCCTGCGCCCCTTCGAGCCGTACACGGCCGACGGATTCCTGCCCCAGGCCGTGCTCAGCGTCGCGCCCGGTGCCGACTGCGTGGTGGGTGACGTGATCCGATTCTCCGGCTACGTCGTGCGCTACGACGACCGCGGGTTCCCGAAGACGGCCGAGTCCACCGTCGCCTGCTTCGAGGTCGATGTCGTCGCCGACTTCAACCGCTGAGGATCAGGCGAGCGGGCCGATGGCGCTGACGTAGGAGATCGTCGCGAGGGTCAACAGGACCCAGGCGAGACCGAGGAGCACGATCAGCCAGGTCGGAACGATGCCGACGTCGTCGTTGTGGGTTGGCTGGGCCATGGAAACGCTCTCTTTCGGCCGCGCCGCGTGTGACGAACGTAACACCGACGGCACTACCCGAGGCGGAGCCGTCAGAGTCGCGTCAGAGGTTGAGGCTACGCAGTCGGGCGATCCGGGCCTCGGTCGGCGGGTGGGTGCTGAACAGCTTGCCGAAGCCGCCGCCCTGCCCGCCACGGGCCTGGGCCTTGAGCGGATCGATGATGTAGTTGCTCGCCTGGTTGGGGTCGACGGCGGCCGGAATGCGGTTGGCGTAGTCCTCGAGCCGCTGCAGCGCCTGGGCGAGCGGCTCGCCGGTGCCGAGCAGCTTGGCGGCCGACTCGTCGGCCTGGAACTCCCGGCTGCGGCTCACCGCAGCCTGGATCAGCATCGCGGCGATGGGCGCGAGGATCGCGAAGGCGAGCTCACCGATCGGGTTGCGGTCGCGGCTGTTGCCGCCGAGCAGCGCCCCCCACATCACCATGCGAGCGGCGAAGGTGATACCCATGCCGATCGCGGCGGCCACGGAACCGATGAGGATGTCGCGGTTGCGGATGTGGGCGAGTTCGTGGGCGAGCACGCCTCGCACCTGTTCCCAGTTCATCGCCTGGAGCAGCCCCTCGGTGACCGCGACGGCGGCGTTGTTGGGGTTGCGGCCCGTGGCGAAGGCGTTGGGCTGCTGGCTGGGCGTGATGTAGAGCCGCGGCATGGGCATGTTCGCCCGAGCGGTGAGGTCTTCCATGATCTCGTAGTACTGCGGCATCTGTTCCCGGGTGACCGGGACGGCACGCGCCGACTTGATGGCCAGCTTGTCGCTGAACCAGTACGAGCCGCCGACCATGACGAGGCCGAGGATGAGACCGATGACGAGGCCACCGGAGCCGCCGAGCACGCCGCCGGCGACGATGATCAGGCCGCCCATGGCGGCGAGGAGGGTGAAGGTCTTTGCGGTGTTGATCATTTCGGTCTTCGTGTGAGGGGTATCTGCCACAACGGTACGGACCGGCGCGAAATTCCGTGTCAAAGGCGCCCCGATCGGGTCGGTTGCTACGGTGCGGACCGCTATGAGACCGGTCTTCGTGCACGTCAGCAAGAACGGGGGGACCAGCATCGTCGGCAGTGCCGGCGATCAGATCGTCAACGCCGGCCATCGCACGGCGTCGAGCTGGGTCGCCGAACACGGCGACGACGCGCCGCTCTTCGCCGTGGTGCGCCACCCCTATGACCGGGTCGCCTCGGAGTACGCCTATCGCCGCCGACGCCTCCTCGGCTGCGAGCAGAACCCGCACCTCGACGGTGCCGCCGAACCCTTCGAGGACTGGGTCGTGGCGACGTTCGTCGAGGGTCGATTCCGCACCGCAGCGTTCTTCGAGCACACCGGGCAACCGTTCAACTCGTTCAACATGGTCGACGGGAACCTGATCTGGTTCGTGCCCCAGACCCGATGGCTCGGCGACGCAGACGGGCACCGACTCGTCGAGGAGGTGGTGCGATTCGAGCGCCTCGACGCGGACTGGGCCGACTTCTGCGAGCGCCACGCCATCGACGCGCCGCTGCATCACGCCAACGCGTCACCGGGTTCGGCGGATGTGCGAGCCGCGATCGACGACCGGGTGAAGGCGATCATCCACGATCACTACCGCAGCGACTTCGAGGCCTTCGGCTACGCGCCCTGAGTACGATCGCCTTGTGGGTCGATTCATGCCGCACCTGGATCGTGGTGAGTCGTGGATGATCGTCGACCCTCGCCTGACCGACCCGGCCGTCGTCGCGGTGATGGAGCAGATCCTCGCGCTCGCCCGCAACGACTGGCAGGTCGACCGACCCATCGACCTCAGGGCGCCGCTCGTGCGGCGGTACCTGTCCGATCATCGGCTCTGGCTGACGATCCCGCTCGACGCGGTCGGCGACGCCGTGCGACCCGAGGTCCGCCACCGACGGGTCGCCATCGCCGCGATGCAGCTCCGACTCCGCGCCGCGGCCGCGAAGGTCCTCGAGCATCTCGACGCCCTCCAGATCGAGAGCCGGGTACTGAAGGGCCTGGCCACGGGTGAACTCGACTTCCCCGACCCGCTGCTGCGCCAGACCGGCGACGTCGACCTCGCCGTGCCGCCGGACCGGCTCGACGACGCCGTCGCCGCGCTGCGCGACGCCGGCTACCGAGATCGCGAAGAGCCCTTCTCCTCGCACCTGCGCTACGGCTGGACGCTCACCGCACCCGACGGCGTCGAGATCGACCTCCACACCCGCCTCTCGCGCCGGAGTCCGCTCGGCGATCAACTCTTCCGCGATCGCGGTGAGCCGCTCCCCTCGCTCGGCGGCGTGGCGCTGAGCGCACCGCAACGCCTCGTCCATGCCAGCGGCCATTTCATGATCTCCCCACCCGGCACTCGGCGGCTCAACGGCCTGCTCGACGTGACCCGCCTTCTCGACCGACCCGGCATCGATCTCGATGCGGCGCGCCGGTTCGCAGCCGGCCTCGGCATCGAGTCGTTGGTCGGTGCCGGTCTGCGGCTCGAGGCGGGACTCAGCAGCCGCACGGGCGTGCTCACCGAACTCGAACGCTGGGAAGCGCCCGACTGGCTCGAGCGCAACACCCGCCTGATCCCGAAACGGCGCCTGCTGCTCGATCACCTCGGGCGGTTCCGCGAGGTGCCGCGGGGGCAACGTCTGCGCTATCTCCCGGCGTGGTTGCTGCCGTCGGCTCGCCAGCGCCGGATCCTCCTGCGCTCGACCCGCAGCGGCGCAGAACGAGTCCTGGAGCGGCGGCGATGATCGACGTGTCGAACGATCGCATCTTCGTCGCCATCGCCGCGTACCGCGAGCCCGAACTCCGCCGCACGATCGAGAACTGTGTGGCCACCGCGGCCCACCCCGACCGACTCCGGTTCGGCGTGTGCCTGCAGTACGACCTTGACGGGCCGCCGGAGACCCAGCCGGACTGCCTCGACGGCGTCGACGCCGAGATCTCGCTGCTGCGTCATGACTGGACCGAGAGCAAGGGCGGCTGTTGGGCCCGGCATCGCACCCAGTCGCTCTACAGGGACGAGGGGTACACCCTGCAGATCGACTCCCACATGCGGATGGCACCCAACTGGGATGTCGACCTGATCACGATGATGGAGGCGACCGGCGCCGCGAAGCCGCTGATCACGGGACAGTGTCCGCTCTATGAGATCCACGACGACGTCGACGTGTACCCCGCCGACCCGACCGTCCCGATCACGATCGTCGACGAGTGGCGCGAGGTCGGTTGGATCCACCATCCGGCCGTCGCCCGCCCCGACGTGACGATGCGGCTGCGCGGCACCCGCGTGCTGTCGGGCATGTTCGTCTTCACCCTCGGTCAGTGGAACGTCGAGGTCCGCCAGGATCCCGAGCACCTCTACACCGGTGAGGAACTCGCACTCACCATCCGCTCCTTCACCTGGGGCTACGACCTCGTCAATCCGTCGTCGGTGGTGGCCTGGCACCGCCTGCATCCCGAGGGCAACCACAAGTACATCCACGACGGCGACGAGGGCGAAGTCCAACGACGAGACGTGGCCGCCTATCGCCGATTGCGGCTGCTCCACGCCGGCGACCCCGATCGAATCCTCGAGCCGTACTCGACGGGGCCGGTGCGGACGGTGGCCGAATTCGCCGCGTGGTCGGGCCTCGACTTCGGCGCCCGCGTCGTGAGCGACGACGCCCGAGTCGGCGTCGACCCGGCGCCCTACGAACCGGCCTGGTGAGCCGCGCGGCGTAGCGCCGCGAACCGGTCGACCATCTGCAGGAGCTCGCCGCAGTAGTCGAGGGCGGCCGCATCGGGATCGGCGCCGGTCGGCGCCCAGGGTTCGTAGCCCTGCTTGTACCAGAGCGTCTCGCCGGCATCGTCGAGGACGGGCTGGCAGTAGTGAATGATCGGCGCGTCACCGACGACCTCGTCGGGCCAGGGCATCCAGGCGGCCAGCATCTCGAGTTG
This sequence comes from Actinomycetota bacterium, assembly GCA_039815945.1. GTDB lineage: Bacteria > Actinomycetota > Acidimicrobiia > Acidimicrobiales > Aldehydirespiratoraceae > UBA11606. The sequence goes on from JBCBYI010000044.1 coordinate 11,527, forward strand.
GCATTCGAGCCCGTCTTCGGCGAGCACGATCGTCAACGCGACCATGTCGCTCTCCCAGGCACCCGTCTCCTTGCGGAGGCGGGCGGCGAGATCGATCCAGCGCCGGATGATCCGGCGGAGGTCGGAGGTGTGGATCAACAACGGCCACGTCACCTGCTGGGTGCAGGCCGCGATCCCCGGCGAGATCGCGTTCGCCGCGTCGGCCCACGCTCCCACCATCGAGAAGTCCCACCAAAGCTGGCCCACCGGGTGACCGGGGTCGACGTGACGATCGATCGGCGAGCGGAACACGAAGTCGCAGTCGAGGATCAGCACGGTGCCGACCGGTCGTTCCCGTTCGAGCCACTCGGCGAGCGAGTGGAGCCGGTTCATGCCGGTGTAGTCGCCGTCGAGCCGAGGATGGGAGTTGGTCGCGGCGGTCCGCACGACCCGAGCGGTGTGATGATGCGGCAGGGCCTGGCCGTTCGGGGTGCCGACCAGCCGCACCAGTTCGCCGGACATGCCCGTGCGGATCCAGCTGTGTTCGAGGAGTTCGGTCTGCCAGGTGCCGTAGGGGTTCGTGTCGGTGCAGACCACCGAGTAGAGCGGGCCGTGGGGATCGTCGATCATGCCGCCTCCGGCCACTCTCGGAACCACGCCAACACGTCGGGCGACATCGCATACCCGATGCGATTCCAGGAGTACGCACCGTCGGCGACCTCGACGAATTCGCCGTCGCGGAAGGTCGGTCCGTCGGGCGTGAAGTCGGCGGTGAAGCGGAACCGTTCGTTCGGGTCACGGGCGAGCCGGTTGCGCTGGATCATGCCGGTGAAGGTGGAGCCGATGGTGCCAACGAAACGAGCCGCCCGGGAGGCGACCTCCTGAGTGACGAGCCCGAGCGCGTTGTCCTCGTGACGGGGCAGGTCGAAGAACCCGCGACGGTGCTCACCGAGGATCACGTCGTTGGCAAAGACCACGGTCGAGAACCGCGCCCGGACGGGATCAAACAGGGGGTCACGGCCATCGACCTCGCTACACACCACCAGCGGCTCGTCGGTCGGGAAGATCGCCGCGACGTTGTCGGCGACGTCGGTCGCAGTGACGTCGCCGTAGGCGGGGATCCCGATCGTGAGGTCGGAGCGCCGGAGGTGCATCGCGTTGTAGGTGCCCAGGTCCGCCGCGATGTGAGCGCCGAGCGCGACGAACGGTCGGCGAGGGCGGATGCCCCGCAGCAGCGCATGGAGCCGACGGTGGGTCGCGGGCCGAGCGTGGAAGAAGTACGACGGGAACGACAGCAGGCGGCCGCGCACGTCGACCACGTCGGCATCGGACGCCGGCGGACGCAGCAGTCGCGTTCGCCCGTTCGCGAAATCAGCGAGCTGGGGGTCGTCGTCGGCGACGTCGGCGTCGCAGACACACACCGTCTCGCCGGCCGGGCCCCACTCGACCACCTCGGTCGAGACGTCACCGAGTTCGTCCCACTCGTCGGGCTGGACCACCTCGATCGGCAACTCGAGCAGATCGAGCACCGTCGCCGGTCGCCCCTGGTCGGCGGGCTCGATCGACGACCGAGGCGCCGGCGGCACCGGCTGGTCGAAGGGCAGCGCAAGGCGGCGTCGGGTGAGGAACGCGAGGCCGGTCGCGATCTCGACGCCCATGCGGACGTTGGTGAGGAGGCCGACGTCGAGATCGGCGCGGAGCACGCCCGTCATGTCAGCGCGACGATGCCGGGTCGCCCACGCCGTTCTCCGGCGGGCGCAGATGCGGCGGCCAGAGCTCGGGCGGCAAGATGTCGGTCGCCTCGTCGGCCTGCGCCTGGTCGAGGAGCTGGCGATAGGTGAGGTTCCAGCCGATCGGCCGGTAGTGCAGGAAGAGCGAGCAGTAGGCCTCGCCGTCGAGCGGCACGGGGCGGGCGTGCGGACACCGAGCGCTTTCGTAGAGCAGCATCTCGCCCTCCTCGAGCAGGACCTCGTGCTCGACACCGTCGAGGTCGACGATCGAGAGCGGCCACGGCTCGTCGGTGTCGTGGGCGATGTGCACGATCGACGAGATCACGTGGGTCCAGACCCGATCGGTGTGGGGGATCAGCGTCTGGCCGCGGCGATACACGCGGAGCCCGCAGGCAGCGGTGGGTTCGAGCTCGACCCCGCACCAATCCTCGTGCGTCGACTGCAGCGCGAACTGGAACATGCCACCGACGTCGTCGATCGACGCGAAGTCGGGCGTACCGGTCGGCAGGTGCAGTTTGTCGGGTGTTTCCAGCTCGCCGCAAACGACGCGTTCGTCGTACAGCGCCCGGAGGGCGCGATGCACCGCCGAGGGGGTGGCGACCTTCTCGAAGCCGGTCTCGGTGAAGCTCGGCGTGTAGCGCTGGGTGAGCGCCATGCGGGTGGGCGGGTCGAGATCGGGCTCGGGGCGGACATGGTCGGCATCGTGGAACCAGCCGTTGACCGTATACCGGGTGGTGCCCGGCTCGTCGGCGTCGCCGACAACCCGGACCGGCTCGACCTCGTGCATCGCGTCGCTGGGGAAAAACACGATCGAATTGTCGAGCGGCTCGACGGTCTGGAAGCTTTCGGCGGTACCGACTGCGCCGTCGTCACCGATCAAGCGATCGTAGAAGCGCAGTTGACCGCCCTCATAGGAGCGTGGCGACTCGTTGAAGTAATACACGTAGCTGACCCGTCGGCTGCCGCCCGGGCCGGCGACATCGCCGACATCGGTGTGCACCGTGAAGAAGTCGCCGTCGGTGTGGGCGGTGATCTGTCGTTCGACCCGCCCGAGGGTGAAACGCCCGACGCCGACCTCTCTTCGGGCGTGGGGCAACAGGGCGAGCAGCTTGTCTTCGAAGAGGTCGAACACGGACGCATCGGCGTCGGCGACCGCCGATCGCCGCTGTGTGACATCGGCGCCGCCTTCCGCCGCCCCGGGTTCGGTGACCTGCGCCGGCGCAAACTCGGCCTCGCCGACCACGAAACGGAGCAGCTGGGCGTGCTCGTCCGCCCCGAGGAAGTTCTCGATGACGAGGAACGGCACCGGCTCGACGGTCACACCGGCACCTCGATGGTCTCGGCGAGATCGAGGATCGCCCGCACCGTGTCGGCGACATCGCCGCGCGGGGAGCGCACGCAGACGGCGCGGCCGACGAGTCGAGCTGCGGCCTCGGTCGCCGCTTCGGGGGCGACCTCGGCGACGACGGTGTTGTCGAAGACCGCGAGCGCGGCGCGGGCCGGTGCCACCACCTCGGGGGCGAATCGAGCGTCGGCCTCGTACCGGGTCAAGACGACGAGCCCCGGCTCGGCCGGCTCCGCCGCCACAACACCGATCGACGTCGGCTCGACCAACCGTCGACCGTCAACGGTTCGCAGGTGCAGGGGGCGGGCGAACGGGGCGACCTGGCCGTCGGGTGTGAGCCGGGCGTACTCGTCGGAGAGATAGGTCGCGCCCGCCCGCACCAGCGCGTCGACGAGGGTGGACTTGCCGGCGCGGGAACGGCCCGGCAGCACGATCGCCCGTCCGTTCCACACGACCGCGCCGGCGTGGACGAAGACGGTGTCGCGGGCATGGAGAGCGATGCTCAGCTGCAGGTCGTCGACGAGCAGGTCGAGTGTCGTGCCGACCGGCGTGGGCTCCTCGGTTCGCAGCGGGTCGTCGCGCAAGAATCGCATGGCGTCGCGGAACCACTCGTGGCGATAGACGATCGCCGGGGTCGCGTCGCTCGGTGCCACGACTTCGGGCGTGGGCGCGACGAACGAGAACGCGGCCTCCACGGCGGCGAGGTGTTCATCGGAGATGTCGAAGCCGATCGTCGCGCCGGCGATCGATCGGATGACCGTCGGCGGTCGCCGCATGGCGTCGGCGCAGCCCAGATCGATCAGAGCACGACGAACGTCGGTGACGGCGTCGGCGCCGTGGTGGGCGCCGTGGTCGGGGTCACGGTCGGGAAGGGCGTCGGGACGGTCGTCGGGGCCGCAGTGGGCGCCGTGGTCGGTGCCGAGGTCGGCGCCAGGGTCGTGGGCACGATCGTCGTGGCCGCGGTGGTCGGCACGATCGTCGTGGCCGCGGTGGTCGGCGCGACGGTGGTGCTCGGACGCGAGCCCTGCGCGGAGGCGGACGGCGCACCGATCGTCTCGACGACCGGGAGCGCGATGGCCGCGGCCGCGGCGCCGACACCCAGGTTCTTCAACAGCTCGCGACGGCCCATGTGCTCGACGGGCGGGATCGTGAGATCGATGAGATCGGCGGCGGCGAGTTCGTCGAGCGCCAGCCAGACGGCATCGACCGAGGCCGGACCGAAGCCCGCGTCGTCGAGGGCGGCCCGCATCTCGTCGACGTCGTGCTCGCCGTCGCACAGCTCGAACACGATTGCGGCACTCTGGTTTAGGGCGCTCGCTTCGTTGCGTTCGGGGTGGAACACGAGCACTTCGTCGTGGACCTCCTGGACGATCAGACCTTCGCGTCGAGTTGCAGCCATTGCCGTGATCCTCCGGTTGTCGTGCAGCGACCGGAACGTTAGCAGCGTGGGCGAGGGCGAGGAAGCCTCGACGAGTCGCTGCGGTGGGCGCCGATCGCGGTCGCTACATTCCGGAGATGACGCCTCGCTCGCCTCGCTTCGTGTCGGCGCAACCCGACACGCCGTGGTTCGTGTGGCAGTGCCACGTCTACCTCCACAACTTCATCGACCTCGGCGTGTCGCCGGATCGACTCACGGCGCTCTTCGCAGTCGCGGAGGGGGCCCGGCCGACCCCGGAGCTCGTCGCGTTGCAGCAACGCTTTCCGGCGGTGGACGTCGACGTCGTCGTCGACCGACGAGATCCGCGCGACCACCGGTACTCGCCATCGATCCAACCGCATCTGATCGAGCGGTGGCTGCGAGCGGAGCCGGCCCGGGTCGACGAGCCGACGCTCTTCCACGACTCCGACGTCGCCTTGCGCTGGTTGCCGGATTTCGACGCGATGCTCGCCGACCATCCCGACGCGTGCCTGCTCAGCGACGCCGACCGCTACATCGGGTACGACTACCTCCACGGCGCCGGAGAACGGATCCACGAGGAGGACCCGTCGATCCCCGAGGACGACCTCATCGGTCGCATGGCCGCCGTGGTCGGGATCGATCCCGCGGTCGTCGCCGAGCACCGAGGCCGCGCCGGGGGCGCGCAGTACCTCCTCACCGGTGTCGGACCCGAGGTGTGGGCGAAGATCTACGCGGATTCACTCGCGCTGCACGATTTGTTCGAGTCCTATGTCGTCGAACACGGCCTCCAGAAGCCGTCGCGTGAGTATCTGCAGGTCTGGACCGCCGGCATGTGGGCCTACCTCTGGAACCTGTGGGGTGCCGGCCGGGAGACCGTCGTCCATCCGGATCTGGCGTTTCTCTTCGGCGCCGCCGATCTCGACGACCACTCACCGATCCTCCACATCGCCGGCAAGACCGAACCGCACCAGTCCGGCCGCTTCGACAAGGTCGACTGGCACGGCCTGAACCCGATCGAGACGGTCGCGATCCAGCCCTACGTCTTCGATCATCACGATCCGGGCTCGGTGGCCGAGGCCTATGGCGATCTGATCCTCGACGCGGCGGGCGTCACCGCCCCCGAACTCGCCGAACCGACCCCCGCCCGGCATTGGCGACTGCTCAGCTGGTGTGCCGGCAGCGACGAGATGTGGGACGTCGAACACGTGCACATCGGCTTCGACGACCCCGAGGTCGCGATCGTCGAACGGACGGCGTCGGGGTTCGCTGGCCCCGGCTTCGAACCGGCCAACGCCTTCGACGACTCGGCCCGCTTCTGGGGTGGGCGGGCCCGCCACCAGCCCGGCTGCCGTCCGGAACTGTGGCTCGCGATCGAACTCGACCGCCCGGCGATCCCGTCGCTCGTCACCCTCACCCACGCCGGCGCCGACCATCGCTCGCATCACGTGCTGCTCCAGCGGAGCGACGCCGGCGACGATTGGCGCACCGTGCTCACCGAGCCGCTGTCCGTCGATGCCGACACCGAGGTGGTGCTGCACCGGCCCGCCGAGTCGGCGCAGGCGGCCGCGTGGCGACTCGTGGCCGACGACACGACCAGCGGCTTCGCGTGGGACGTCGGCCGCCTCGAGTTCCACGGGGCCGGTCGCCGTCGCGCCGTCGACCTCGCGGGTTCGGGCGACGCAGGACCCGCCTTCGCCATCGACCGGCTGCGGGTCGGCGGCACGTGGGGCGGCCGCCCGGACTACGACGGCGTCTTCCATCTGACGGCCTCGCACGACGACGGCATCACGCTCGATCGGATCGTGCTGGTCCAGGGCGCCGAGCACTGGGCACCCGCCGTCACGCTGCTGCGCACCGACGACGGCGTCGACTGGCACGAGGTCCAGCGGTTCGACGATCTCGAGCCCGGCCGCAACGACTTGCTGCTCGACATCGGACGCGTGCCGCGCCCGCGCCGATCGGCCGCACCCCCGGCCCCGGTCACCGTCCCGGTCTTCGAGGACCCCTTCGCCGATCGGCGCATCCTCGTGGCCATCGCGTCGTATCGCGATCGCGACGTCGCCGAGACCGTTCGCAGCGCGCTGACCCAGGCCGCCTATCCCGAGCACGTGCGGTTCGCGATCTGCCATCAGTTCGACGACGACACGGCCGACGTGTTGGCACCCTGGGCCGAGGACCCGCGGTTCTGGATCGATGCGGTGCCCCACGCGCAGTCCGAGGGTGCGTGTTGGGCCCGCCACCGCACGTTCGAGGCCTACGACGACGAGCCGTACCTGCTGCAGATCGACGCCCACACCCGGTTCGCGGCTCGCTGGGACGTCCGCTACGTCGAGATGCTCGAGTCGATCGATGCCGACCGCCCGCTGCTGACCTCGTATCCGCCGGGCTTCACCACCGACGCCGACGGTCGGGTCGACCACGACCTCGACGTCGGCGTGCAGTCGCTCTACATCGACGAAGTCCGCGACGACCTCACCACCTTCCAGAAGACGCAGGTGATGCACGACCGGTCACGACCCGTGCCGTCGCCCACGCTCGCGGCCGGGCAGATCTTCACCCGGGGTCGGTTCTGCCGGGACGTGCCCTACGACCCCAAGCTGTACTTCGCTGGCGAGGAGATCAGCCTCGCCGCGCGTGCGTTCACCCACGGCTACGACCTGTTCGCCCCGAACGAGAACCTCATCTGGCATCGCTACGACCACGACCAGCCCAAGCACTGGGAGGACGACGAGCACCACGGCGACCGCCAACGACGCGCGGTCGAACGACTCCGGGTGCTGTTCCAGGGCGATCAACGGGTTCTCGGTCGGTACGGGCTCGGAGCCGAGCGTCCGCTGTCGGCGTTCGAGCGTCATGCCGGTGTTCGCCTTTCGCCGCGACCGACCGACGGGCCACTCACGATCGAGGTCCCGGCGTCGTCGATCACACCACGCGACGACTACGACACGTTCGTGGTGGTCTTCCTCGACACGAACGGTGACGAAGTGCACCGTTGCGATCTCCGCGACCCGGCCGTGCTCGACGGCTCGCGATCCACCGTGACCCTTCGTGACCTCGGAGCCGTCGCGCTCGGCGCCGACCGTTACCTGATCGTTCCGACGCGACGGAATGGCGCGATCGGCCCGGTCGTGGCCCGGGCCCTCTGAGCGGCTCGGTAACGTCATGCCATGCAGACCGAACGGATCGTCCTGGTCACCGGAGCGGGCGGGTTCATCGGGGGCCACCTGGTCGCCCGACTCCTTGCCGAGGGCCGGCGGGTGCGAGCCGTCGACGTCAAGCCACTCGAACGCTGGTACCAGCGCCACGATGCCGCCGAGAACGTGATCGCCGACCTGCGGCACCGGGAGGCGTGCGAGCAGGCGGTGGTCGGCGTCGGCGCGGTGTACAACCTCGCCAGCGACATGGGGGGCATGGGCTTCATCGAGGGCAACAAGTGGGCGTGCATGATCAATGTGCTGATCGACACCCATCTCCTCGACGCACTGCGGGACCACGACCTCGAGGCGTACTTCTACGCCTCGACGGCATGCGTCTACCCGGCCCAACTCCAAGACGAGTCCGAGGTGCTCGCCCTCCGCGAGGGCGACACCTATCCCGCGGACCCCGAGGACGGCTACGGCTGGCAGAAGCTCTTCGCCGAGCGCCTCTGTCTCAACCACCGCGACGACTTCGGCACCCCGATCCGGGTCGGCCGCTACCACAACGTCTACGGCCCCAACGGCACCTGGCGCGGCGGCCGGGAGAAGGCCCCGGCGGCGATCTGTCGCAAGGTCGCCGAGGCGGCGGTCTCGGGCCGCCACGAGATCGAGATCTGGGGCGACGGCCGACAGACCCGCAGCTTCACGTTCATCGACGACGGCGTGGAGGGCACCCGTCGACTCGCCGACAGCGCCGTCGGGACCCCGTTGAACATCGGCAGCGACGAGATGGTGACGATCAACGATCTGGTCGAGATCGTGTCGTCGATCGCCGGCGTCGAGCTCGAACGCCGGCACGACCTCACCGCTCCCCAGGGTGTCCGGGGTCGCAACAGCGACAACACGCTCATCGAGTCCGAGCTCGGGTGGAGCCCCTCGATCTCGCTGCGCGACGGGCTCGAACGGACCTACGAGTGGGTCTACGCCCAGGTGCAGGCGAGCACGGCCTGAGCGGTCAGCGCCAGAGCGGTTCGCGTTCGAGCTCGCGCCACAGCTCGACCGCCGTCTCGACCGGCAGGTGCTCGAGTCGGATGTGGGCGGCATTCGTCGAGCGCAACTCGTCGAGCATCTCCTCGATCGAGTGATCACGGGTCAATCGGAGCGAGAAGCCCGGGAGCTTCTCGTGTCGGTCGAAGACGAGGCCGACGGCGACGTCGTCGGCGAGACCCCATCGGAGGTTGCGGCGCTCGGCCACGAGCCGGGCCGCCTCCTCGGCACCGAGGAAGAAACCCGATCCGGAGATGAAGGTGTTGCCCGGGAGATCATCGAGCTCGGTGAGATCCTCGACGACACGGCCAGGGCCGACCCAGTCGTTGACGACGAGGTCGGACCGCAGTGCGTCGTCCCACACCCACGCCCCGGCGTACCCGATCGAACCGCGCTCGGCGAGGAAGCGGCGGAATCGGGTCAGGTTGAGCATGCTGCTCAGGTTCGTGCGGAAGAAGACGTCGTAGCGGCCCTGGAGGGTGTCGAGCGCGTGCACGGTCTTGCTCAGGATCCCGGGCACGCCGGGCCGGCGATGTCGAGGCGCCAGCCGCGCGTCGACGGCGGGGTCCGGATCCTCGATCACGTTGTCGGCCAACCCGTCGAGCAACCCGTCGCGGGTTCCGTGCTCGACGACGAGATAGACGTCGATGTCGGGGAACGCGTCGTTCGTGTGCTCGATCAGTGCTCGCCAGTACGACTCGATGTAGTGCCGATAGATCGGTCGATCGACCGCGGCGATGACCAACACCGCAGTTCGCGGCGCCCGTCCGGGCAGCTCGTCGATCATCGGGTATCCGAGCACCTCGAAGTCTCGGCGGTACCGCTCGTTGATCACCTGCAGGGTCGCCGGCGTGAGGTGGGTCTCGAGGGCGTGCACCGGGGGGCGACCCACGTGGTCGTTGGGGATCCCCTTGGCCTCGAGATAGTCGGTGAACGCGGCGGGAAGCTCCTCGTACGCGATCCGTTCGATCGACGAGTCGAGCGCACCGTCGCCCGTCCGGAGGAAGTGGTGCTGCGGCCGGGTGTGGATCAGGAGGTTCGCCGTCGATCGATCGGCACCGGCGATGTGGTCGTCCCACCCCGCGTCGATGCCGGCCGGGATGGCGTCGAGAAAGGCTTCGAAGGTGTCGAAGGCGGGGACGAACGAGTCCGGGTAGTGACGGGCGATCATCCGGCGCCACCGAAAGTCCGAGATCAGGCGCTGATACGGGTCCCGCACGATCGCGAAGCGATCGTGGCCGCCGAGCTCGCCGCCGGTGAACGTCTCGAGCTCCGCAGCGGTCAGGTGCTGGTACTCGAACCACCGCCCGCCGTGGTGCCCTTCCCCGATCCACTCGTGGCCGTTGTCGGTCGGACCGTCGAGCTCGCGGAACAACGCCTCGACGGCGGTCCCGGCGGTCTTCGGGATGTGCACGTGGACGAGGCGATGGCGCCGGTAGACGGGCATGTGGTCGGCGACGCTAGCGGGTGCTCAGAGCGGTGGGACGACCGTCTTGCGGCGATGCTCGAAGATCAGCGAGGTCGTCTCGTCGACCACACCGTCGAGGCTGGCGACCTCGGCGAGCACGACGTCGCGGAGATGGTCGGTGTCGCGCACGGCGAGCTGCACGAGCATGTCGTCGGCCCCGCTCACGACGAAGATGCTGATCACCTCGGGCAGCGCCCAGAGATGGTCGGTGATCGCCTCGACCACGTCGGGCGTCTTGGGATTGATCCGCACCGAGACGAACGCCTGGAGGTCGCGGCCGAGGGCCTTGAGGTCGGCCTCGGCGTGGTAGCCGGTGATGACGCCGCGCCGTTCGAGATCGCGGGTGCGGTCGAGGGCGGTGCTGGCGGCCAGACCGACCGCCGACGCCAGCGCCCGGTTGGTCTGCCGGGCATCTGACTGGAGTTCAGCGACGATCTCGGCCTCGT
>JBCBYI010000045.1:0-21661 GCA_039815945.1 Actinomycetota bacterium
CCCTCGGGCCCGTCGCCGACGGCATCGACACCGCCGCCGATCCCGGTGTCGGTTCGCTGTGGCTGGAAGCGACCCTGGCGGCGACGTTCGGCGTCGGGATCCAGGCGGCGTTGTTCCGCATGATCCCGATCACGTTCATGGCCGGCTTCACGGTGTGGACGGTGTCGCGTCGGCGATGGGCGGCGATCTACGCCCCGATCGTGTTCCTGTTCGTCCACATCGGTGGACAGCGCGAGGGCGATTCCAGCACCGTCGACTGGGCGACGACCCTGTCGCTGTTCCTGCTGTTCGGTCTGACGTCGGTGCTGTTCTGGGCCTACTGGCGCAACCGGGATCGGGCCGACACTGCGGCCGCGCCGCCGCCAGTCGACGCCGGGCAGCGCTGACGAGTCAGTCGCCGGGTTCTTCGGGCATCCACCTGTTCCGGGCGGCCTCCGCCGTCGTCTGCCAATCGGCGAGGGCGGAGATGAACGACCCGATGTCGGAGTCTGCGTCGGCCTGTCGGGCGGTGACCTCCATGTCGGCCAGGAAATCGCCCAGTCGGTGTGGCGGCAGATCGCGGATCCACTCGCCGAGATCCTGCTGCTCAGCCGCCACGAGATGATCGAGCACGGCGGTGAGATCGACGATGACCGATGTCGCCTCGGATTCGCTGGCGGTGTCGGCGAGCGCCCGCCGGCATCGATCGATCACGTCCTCCACGAAAGCCGGCGTGACCGGGGGGCGGGCCATGGGCGGAGCCTACGCCTGATCGGGCGCGCTGGTCGTGGGCCCGAGCAGGGAGGAGACGCGGCGCCGTCGCACGAGCGCCGACGTTCAGAGCACGCTCGCGAGCCAGGCGCGGGCATCGATCATCATCTCGATGGTCTGGCTGTGGGCCATCTCGTAGGCATGGTGATCGAGGTTCCACCCGCCGGACTGGAGCGTCGAGATGACCTCGGCCGGGGCGTCGGAGCCGATGACCGGATCCTTCGTGCCCCACTGGAAGAGTGCGGGACGGCCGCCGCCGTCGGCGAGATCGAACTCGATGCCGGACGCGTCGGGCAGGCCGCAGCAGATCGCCCAGACGCCGGCGTAGCGGGGCGCCCCCGGCTTGCCGGCGAGGGCGAGGGAGAGGAAGCCGCCCTGGCTGAAGCCGCCGACCACACATCGTTCGAGGGGCACGCCGGCCTTGTCGGCCTCCTCGGCGATGAAGCCCTCGAGCTGCTCGAGCGAGGGGGTGAATTGGCTCCAGTCATGCTCGAAGGTCTGGACGTCGATCGTCCACCAACCGGCGCCGTCGCCGTCGGGCATGTCGATCGGGCCGCGGGGCGCGATCGCCGTGAAGCGTTCATCGGGATCGACCAGCGGCACGTACGACGCCAGATGATGCTGTTCGGCCGTGTAGCCGTGCATGAGGAAGAGGAGACGGTCGGCGCCGTCGCGATCGATGCGGTATTGGGTCAGCGACATGGGGGGAGTCTGGCATCCCCGGCGGGCTAGAGGAACTCCCCGCAGAAGCGGCACTTGATCGCCGCCACCTTGATCATCTCCGCGCAGTACGGGCACCGACGCTCGGCGTCGGGATCGGGCGCGTCCGCCGACGCGGTGCCGGCGACGGTGCGCAGGGACGAGGCGATCCTCTGCGCTCCCGCGGTCATGTTGTCGATCGTGACGGCACCCGTGGGGGTCGTCATCGTGAGCGTCGACTGAAACTTTCCCTCGAGCAGGTCGACGGCGGTCACGGCGTCGTGGGGGTACGCAGCGACCGAGGTCTCCGCGCCGAGCGCCGCAACCGCTTGTCCGACCACGATCACCCGGCGGTCGGTGACCACGAGGTAGCCGAGCCCGTTCCCGACCTTGCCCTTCGCCGCGTCGAGGATCTGCTCGTCAGGTCCCAACTCGTCCATCAGGGCGCTGTAGGGGCGCCGACTGGTGAAGCCCGACTTGATACCGCGGCCTATCATGAAGCGGTCGAAGCCCTCGTCGTTGCGGGTCAGGCCAGGCATCGGTCATCCCCGGGGTGCCGGGGGCTCAGCGCCCGATCGAGACCGGGGTGGCGGTCAGCTCTTCGGTCGGTGGCTCGAAGCGGGTGAGGTCGATGCCGTCGACGGCGGCCTTGTACTCCTCGATGGTGGGCGTGCGGCCCAGCACCGACGACAACACGACGACGGGTGTCGAGGCGAGCAGCGACTCGCCCTTCTTCTCGTCGGAGTCACGCACGACCCGGCCCTGGAAGAGGCGGGTCGAGGTGGCCATCACGGTGTCGCCCGGCTCGGCCTTCTCCTGGTTGCCCATGCAGAGATTGCAGCCCGGACGCTCCAGGTAGAGGATGTTCTCGTAGCCGGTGCGAGCGACGTTCTTCGGATCGGTGTCGTCGAACTCGAAGCCGGCGTAGCGGCTGAGCAGCTCCCAGTCGCCCTCGGCCTTGAGCTCGTCGACGATGTTGTACGTCGGGGGCGCAACCACCAGCGGCGCCTGGAACTCGACTTCGCCGTGCTGGGCCTCGAGGTTGCGCAGCATCTGGGCGAGGATCTTCATGTCGCCCTTGTGCACCATGCACGAGCCGACGAAGCCGAGGTCGACCTTCTTGGTGCCCTCGTAGTGCGACAGCTCACGGATGGTGTCGTGGGTGTAGCGCTTCGACGGGTCGTCGTTGTTGACGTCGGGATCGGCGATCATCGGCTCGTCGATCTGGTCGAGGTCGACGGTGAACTCGGCGTAGTACTTCGCATCGGCGTCGGGTGCGAGCGGCGGCCGCTCGCCGCTCTCGATCTCGGCGATGCGGGCGTTGGCCCGGTCGACGAGGCCCTGGAGCACGGCGTTGGCGTTGTCCATGCCCTTGTCGATCATCACCTGGATGCGATCGCGGGCGATCACGAGCGATTCGACGAGGGTCGCACCGTCGGAGATGTTGATCGACGCCTTGGCCTTCATCTCGGCGGTCCAGTCGGTGAAGGTGAACGCCTGATCGGAGGCGAGGGTGCCGATGTGGACCTCGATCACGCGGCCTTGGAACACGTTCTCGCCGTCGAACTCCTCGAGCATCTGCGCCTGGGTGGCGTGCACGACGTCGCGGAAGTCCATGTGCGACCGCATGTCGCCCTTGAAGGTGACCTTGACCGATTCGGGGATCGGCATCGACGCCTCGCCGGTGGCGAGCGCGAGGGCGACCGTGCCGGAGTCGGCGCCGAAGGCGACGCCCTTCGACATGCGGGTGTGGGAGTCGCCGCCGATGATGATCGCCCAGTCGTCGACAGTGATGTCGTTGAGGACCTTGTGGATCACGTCGGTCATCGGGGCGTACTCGTGCTCGGGGTCGCGAGCGGTGATCAACCCGAAGTCGTTCATGAACTTCATGAGCCGCGGGATGTTCTCCTGCGCCCTCGTGTCCCACACCGAGGCGGTGTGGCAGCCCGACTGGTAGCCGGCGTCGACGATGGGCGAGATGACGGTCGACGCCATCATCTCGAGCTCCTGGGAGGTCATCAGGCCGGTGGTGTCCTGCGAGCCGACGATGTTGACCCTGACGCGGACGTCCGAGCCGGCGTGGAGCGTGGCGCCCGAGGTGCCGACCGCGTTGCGGTTGAAGATCTTCTCGACGGCGGTGAGGCCCTGCCCCTCGTGGGAGACCTCCTCGGACGGGGCGAACACCGCCGGGGTGTCGATGCCGAGCGTGTTGGCGGCGAAGGTCTGGAGCTTCTTGCCGAAAACGATGGCGTAGGAGCCGCCCGCCCTCATGAACTCGACCTTCTGGGGCGTGAACGCCGACGAGATGTCCATGACCTCGGCGCCGTCGACGGTGTGCAGCGTCTTGGTGGCGGTGTTGATCGTGAAGACGGTGCCGGTGTCGATCGAGTAGGTCTGCTCGAGCACCGCCTCGCCCTCGTCGTCGACGATGAGTTCGCCGTCGGCGTCGAACTGGGTGACCCAGTTCTTCAGGTCGAGACCGATACCGCCGGTCACCCCGACGGTGGTGAGGAAGATCGGGGAGATGCCGTTGGTGCCACCGACGATCGGGGCGTAGTTGATGAACGGCACGTACTCGCTGGCCTGCTTGCCGATCCACAGGGCGACGTTGTTGACACCCGACATGCGCGACGAGCCCACGCCCATCGTGCCCTTCTCAGCGACGAGCAGGACCCGCTTGTCGGGGTGGGCGGCCTGGAGGTCGAGCAGGGCCTGCTGCTGTTCCTTGTCATGTTCGAACATGCTCTGGCCGTGAAGCTCACGGTCGGAGCGGGAGTGGGCGTCGGCACCCGGGGAGAGGAGGTCGGTGGAGATGTCGCCGATGCCAGCGACGAAGGTGACGACCTCGATCTCGTCGTCGATGTCGGGCAGCTCGGTGAAGAACTCGGCGTTGGCGTAGCTCTGCAGCAACTCGGTGACGAGTGCGTTGCCGGCCTGGTGGGCCTCGGCCAGTCGGGCCATGTCGGCCTCGTAGAGGAAGACCTGGGTCTTGAGCACGTCGGCCGCCTGGCGGGCGACCGAGTCGTCATCGCCGAGGAGGAGGTCGAGCAGCACCTCGATCGACGGGCCGCCCTTCATGTGCGACAGCTGCTCGAACGCCGACTCGGCGGTGAGACCCTCGATCGTGCGGGCGCCGGTGACGACGTCCTTGAGCACCTGGGCCTTGAGACCGGCGGCGCTCGTCGTGCCGGGCAAGACGTTGGTGATGAAGAAGTCGAGGCAGTCGGCCCGATGCGCGCTGTCGGCGTCGGACATGTGGGCGACGACCTCGGTGAGGAGGTCGGCACCGTCGATCGGCTTGGGGTGCAGGCCGTGGGCCTTTCGGTCCTCGATCTCGGTCAGGTAGTCGTCGTACAAGCTCATGACGTCGGCCTCGCTTCTGGGTGCTGCGGTCGTCGGGAGCGGCCCCCGACACCTTCCCAGCATACCTTGTATTGAAGTTGTATTGAACCGAGGTCGAGGGTCCCGCAGGCCGGCGCAAGCCCCTCGCGTCAGGCGCTGGAGACCTCGACGCCGGTCAGCTCATCGATCACCGCGAGCGCGGTGTCCTGGCGCTCGGTGTCGGTGAGATGGGCCGGGGTCGACTTGGCGAGCGGGCCGGTCATCTTCTTCGGCCGCGACGTGTAGGTCGCACCGTTCTCGTACGGGCCGCCATTGCCGGTCAAGACGTCGATGTAGCGACCGGCGCCCTGCTCGACGGGCATGTCCATGCCGACGAACCGCCCGACCTTGCGCATGACGGCGATCATGATCTTGAACGGGCCGGTCGTGTGGCGCGCGGCGTTGGTGCTCATGTTGGCCCCCGGTGAGACGGTCACGAAGTCGATGGCACCGGGGTGGCGGCGAGCCATCGCGCCGGACCACCAGGCCGAGAAGGCCTTGGTCGAGCTGTACTGGCGGTTGCCGTCGTACTCCGGGCCACCCTCGGCCCGGGCGAAATTGGTCATGGCCTCGGCGGGTGTCGCACCGAACGCCGAGGCCTCACCCTTGACGAAGTCGTAGACGCTCATGCCCATCGCCTTGGGGAGATCGTCGTTGGCGGCCTCGGAACCAACCAGGACGACCACGGCACCGTCATTGACGAGCTCAGCTTCGATCAGCGCTTCGGTGATGATGTGGTGGCCGACGAGCGACGCTGCGAACGCCATCTCGATGCCGTCACTGGTCCGGTCGAGGCGGGCGGGCACCATGCCGGCGTTGAGCAGGACGGAATCGAAGCGGTCGCCCCGCTCGACGAGCTCGGCGGCGGCGCGGTTCGACGACTCGGTCTCGGCGACGTCGACGGCGAGGGTCGAGAACGGGTCGCGGCCGGTGAGCTCGACGAGTCGAGCCTGGGCGTCGTCGGCCTTGGCCTGGTTTCGCGCCGCCAGCACGATCGAGTCGTAGCCGAGCTCGGCGAGCTGTCGGGCGGCTTCGAAGCCGAGGCCGGAGTTCGCGCCGGTCACGAGGGCGGTGCGGGTGGGAGTGCTCATGACGGGAATCCTTTGTGAAACATTTGTTTCAATAATGCCCCAGGGGCGCGGGATGCGCCATCCCCCAAATGGGGGACGGTCAGGCACCCGGTGCGTGGGGGCGCATCGTGAACAGCAGCGCAGTGCCGAGCAGCCCGCTGATCAGTGCCGTCACCTGGGCGGCCGTGTGGCCCGACGCATCGATGATCGCGCCGATCGTCGGGGGGCCGATCAGGCCGCCGACGCCGGCCGCCGTGTAGAGCGCCCCCAGGACCCCGCCCATGCCGACCACGCCGAAGCGGTCGGCGACGACGGCAGGGGAGAGCGCGATGAAGCCGCCGTAGGCGACCCCGAGCACGATCGCGAAGACGACGAGCAGGGTGTAGCTCGTGTCGGCGACGATCCAGATCAGCAGACTCGACGCGAGCACGAGGAACGACATCCGGTAGAGCCCGATGATGCCGATCCGGGCCGCGATCGCGCCGAAGCCGAGGCGGCCGACGATCGACGCCATGCCGATCAGGCCGAGCAGCACGGCCGCCGAGCCGGTGCCGCCGGTGCTGTCGATGTAGTCGGCCAGGAAGACGAACGGGGTGAAGAGCGTGATCGAGATGAACACCGACGAGACGTAGAGGATCCAGAAGTCGCGGCGCCCTCGGATCGCCTCCCGGATCGGCACGGGCGCGGCGCCGGTGGCGGATGGCGGCCGGTGGGCGCCGACAGCAGCGATCGCCAGCAACACCGCGGTGACGAGCGCGAGCAGTCGGTACGCGTCTCGCCAGCCCTGGTCGTCGATCACCTGCTCGACGACCGGGACGAGCACGAGGGTGCCGGTGCCGATGCCAGCGACGGCGAGGCCGAGCGCGAGGGTGCGGCGCTGCTCGAACCAGCCGCCGACGGCGGCGACCATCGGGACATAGCAACAGGCGACGCCGAGGCCGACGCCGAGGCCGTAGGTCAGGTAGCCGGCCTGGAGGGAGTCGACCTCGGCGGTCAACAGGAGGCCGATCGTCATCGCCGTGCCGCCGAAGACGACCACCGGTCGAGGGCCGATCCGGTCGGCCACCCGGCCCGAGACGATGCCGATCATGAAGTACGCGAACGTCGTGATCGCGAAGAACAGCGCCGTCTCGGATCGATCGGTGCCGAACTCGTCGGCCATCGGGCCGAAGAACTCACCGAAGCTGTAGGCCACCCCGAACACGGTGAACATCGCCATGAACGCCGAGGCGACGACGACCCACGAGCGCGCCGAATCGAGCTCGTGGATCGATGGGGGATCGGTGGTGGTGGACTCGCTCAGCGGCGAGTGACCTTCACGGGCATCTTCGAGTAGCCGTGCACGAACGACGAGAAGACCCGCTCCGGTTCGGCGAGCACCTCGATCGTCTCAAAGCGTTCGAGCATCTCTTCCCAGAGGACCCGCAGCTGGAGCTCGGCGACACGGCTGCCCATGCAGAAGTGGATGCCGTACCCGAACGACAGCTGACGATCGGCGTTCTCACGCTCGATGTCGAGGACTTCAGGGTTCTCGAAGACGTCTTCGTCCTGGTTGGCCGAGATGTACCACATGAGGATCTGGTCGTCCTTCTTGATCTCCTTGCCGTTGAGCACCGTGTCCTTGGTGGCGGTGCGGCGCATGTAGGAGAGCGGGGTCTGCCAGCGGATGACCTCGGGAACGAACTTCTCGATGAGCGACGGATCGGCCTTCAGCTTCTCGAAGTTCTCCGGGTACTTGTGGAGGCCGTAGACGCTGCCGGTCATCGTGTTGCGGGTGGTGTCGTTGCCGCCGACGATCAGCAACAGCAGGTTGCCGAGATGGTCGAACGCCGACATGTCCTTGGTGTGCTCGCCGTTGGCGAGCATGGTGACGAGATCGAAGCCGCTTCCGCCTCGACGTTGGTCCCAGAGCTTGGTGAAGTAGTCGACACACTCGAAGAGCTCGTCGATCTTCTGCTGCTGGGTCTCCACGACACCGCCGGGGCCGGGGATGGCGAACACGATGTCGGACCAGCGGGTGAGCTTGCGACGATCCTCCATCGGGAAGTCGAACAGGGTCGCCAGCATGAGCGTGGTGAGCTCGATCGAGACGGTGTCGACCCAGTCGAACGCCTCGTCCTCGGGGAGCGAATCGAGGAGCGCCGCTGTGCGCTCGCGGATCATTGGTTCGATGTTGCGCAGGTTGCTCGGCGCCGACACGCCGCGCACCGTCTTGCGCTGCTCGGTGTGGGTGGGCGGATCCATCGCGATGAACGGGGTGAGCTGCTGCGGGAGGGCCTCATCCTCCATCTTGTCGAGCGACAGGCCGAGGGTGATGCCGCTGGCCGAGGAGTAGGTCTCCCAGTCGCCGTCGACGGCACGAACGTCGTCGTACTTCGTGACCGACCAGTAGCGGCCGGCGGTCTCGAGCTCGTTGAAGTGCACCGGATCCTCAGCTCGCAAGCGGGCGAACTGCTCTTGCCAGCGGTCCTCGAGGAACAGGTGCGCGTTGAGGGGATTGAGGTCTTCGACGGGCACGTCGTGGGCGCCAGGCGCGTCCTTGCCCTTCTCCGCCATCTCCATCTCGGGGGTGACCACGTCGGGGTTGAAGATCTGACGGGTCTCTTCGGCCATGTCGGTCATCGGGGGTGCTCCTCGCTCAGACTTACAGTGTAGGCCTCCCGGGCGGACGGCTGCCAGACACCCCGGGGAGGGGGCTACGATCCGCGCCATGACCCCGGAGCGGCTCGACGCCGTTCGCGACGCCCTGGCACGCGACCTCACCATCGACATCGTCACGCTCGGCGCCCGCAGCGGCGAGTGGCGCACCACCGAGATTTGGTACGTCATCGTCGACGGCCGGATCTACATCTGCGGCACCCCGGCCGCCGGCGACCAAGAACGCGAGTACGCGCCACGCGACTGGATGGCGAACCTCAAGGCCCACCCGGAGTTCCGTTTCGTGCTCAAGGAGTCCCTCGTCGAGTCGATCGACGCCCGCGCCACCGTCGTCACCCACCCCGACGAGCGGCGCCGGGTCTTCAGCGCCGATGTCACCGGCTGGTACCGCCGTCAGACCGGCTCGCTCGACGCCCTCGTCGCCCATGGGCCGATGGTGCGGGTCGAGTTCCTCGGTCCCGCCGCCGGGCTCGACCTCTCGGAGGCCGGGTGACGCCGCGCAACGGATTGATCCTCGCGGTCGTCGTGGTGGTCGGCTTCCTCGCCATCTCGGCGCTGGCCGTGATCCTCGGTGGTGATGACGACGACTTCGACACGCCGCGCCGGACCGATGCCGACGCCCGCACCGACATCGCCTACGGCGACGATCCTCGCCAACGCTACGACGTGTTCACCCCGGCCACCGGCGACGGCCCGTACCCGACGGTCATCTGGATCCATGGCGGCGGCTGGCGCTTCGGTGACAAGGCTGCCGACATGCCGGTCTGGGACTGGACCGACGACGGCTATGCCGTCGTGGCGATCAACCACCGCTATGCGATCGACGGCGCGACGATCGCCGACTCGACCGCTGATGCGATCGCCGCGGTCACCCACGTCCTCGATCGGGCCGACGCCTACGCCATCGATGCCGACCGGGTCGGGGTGTACGGCTTCTCGGCCGGCGGTCATCTCGCTGCGATGGTGGGCCAGGCCGACGTTGGGGTCGCTGCCCTCGTCGTCTCGGGAGCGCCGACCGACTTCGAGCCGATGGTCGACGCGGATCGCTCGATCTTCGAGGGCCGGCCGAGCGACGAGGCGGCGACCCTCATCCGCACCCTGCTCGGCTGCCTCGGCGACTGCGCCGAGGAGGTCGCAACGCTGAGTCCGGCCCGGCTCGCACCGAGCGACGCGCCGGTGCTCGTCGTCCACGGCAGCGCCGACACCTTCGTCGACGTCAGCCAGGCCGAGGCGTACGTGGCTCGCCTCGAGGCCGACGGGGTGGACGTCGAGTTCGACCGGGTCGAGGGTGGCGGCCACGCCACGCACTCGTCGGCGCGCATCGAGGCGTTCTTCGCCGAACACCTCGCCGGCTGACCGCATCGCCGCGACCCACTACGGTCCCGGCATGGCGACCACCGAGCAGATCATCGACACCGACACCGCCGACGGCCCCATGGCCATCGTGCACGCCGCCCCCGAGGGCGGCAGTGCGAAGCGGGTGCTCATCTTCATGGACGCGCCCGGCATCCGGCCGTCGCTGCACCAGTTCGCGGCCAAGCTGGCCGAGGCCGGCTACGAGGCCGCGATCCCGGACCTGTGGCATCGCCACGGCCGCATGATCGGCTTCGATCCGGTCGACGACGCCGAGACCAACCAGGCCAACCGGATGAAGATCATGGAGATGCTCGGCACCCTCGATGACGGTCAGGTGCAGATGGATCGTGACGCGGCACTGGTGGCGCTCGGATGGGACGAGCCGATGGCGACGATGGGCTTCTGCCTCGGCGCCCGCTACGTGCACAAGGCCATGGAGGAACTGCCCGAACGGTTCCCGACCGGTGCGATGTGGCATCCGTCGTTCCTCACCGACGACACCGACAGCTCCCCGCATCTCAGCGTCGGCTCGATCGGGGACCTGTGGATCGGCATCGGTACCGCCGACCAGGTGCAGTCGATCGAGATGCACCAGCGATACTTCGACGCGATCGAGGGGATCGACAACATCACCCTGCGGATCTTCGATGGAGCCGATCACGGCTACACCTGGCCGATCTCGCCGAACTACCACGAGGAGGCGGCGACCGTCGGTTGGGCCGCGACCATCGAGATGTTCGAGCGGGTGCTCGGCTAGTCGAAGATCATCACCCCGTCGTCGACGGGGTCCTTGCCGATCAGCTTGATGTCCTTGCTCACCGACTGGGTGTTGAGCCATGGCGCACGGTCGCCCTGCTTGGGCAGCATGGGCATCATCCGTTGCATGTAGCCGGCGGGGAAGTCGGCGATGAAGGGCCGCCGCGGCATGTCAGCGTCGCTCGGGCGGAGCCGTGGGGTCGCGGTGTCGGTGCCGGTGTCGCGCATGTGGTTGAGCAGGCGGCAGCCGTACTCGACGACGAGATCAGCCCGCAGGGTCCACGACGCATTGATGAAGCCGAACACCGAGATCAGGTTGGGGATCTCGGAGTACCCGAGGCCCTTGTAGGTCCAGAGTTCGGAGAAGTCGATCTTCTCGCCGTCGATATCGAGATCCATCTCGCCGATGGTCACCAGGTTGAGGCCGGTGGCGGTGACGATGATGTCGGCGTCGACGTGGGTGCCGGAATCGAGCTGGATGCCGGTCTCGGTGAATCGCTCGATCGTGTCGGTGACGACGTCGGCCTTGCCGGCGACGATCGCCTCGAACAGGTCGGCGTCGGGCACGAGACACACCCGCTGGTCCCACGGGTTGTACGACGGTGTGAAGTGGGCGTCGATCTGATCCTGGGGCAGGTGCTTGGCGAGCTCCTTGAGCAGGCGCTGGCGGATGCGGTCGGGGTTGGTGCGGGTCTGGCGGTAGACGAACTCGCCGAGCCGACGGTTCTTCTGCCGGGTGAGTTCGAAGGCGAGGCCATTGGGCAGGACCTTGCGCAACGCGTTCGCGATCGGATCCTCTGACGGCGCGGACACGACCCAGGTGGGCGTGCGCTGGACCATGGTGACGTGCTCGGCGCGATCCGTCATCGCGGGCACGAGGGTCACCGCGGTGGCACCCGAGCCAATCACCGCCACGTGCTTGCCCGCGTAGTCGAGATCCTCGGGCCACTCCTGAGGGTGGATGATCTCGCCGGCGAAGTCGTCGGCTCCGACGAACTCGGGCTTGAACCCGCCTCGGTAGGAGTAGTAGCCGGTGCACATGAAGACGAAGTTCGCCGTCATCGTGAACGTCTCGTCGCCGTGGTCGACCGTGAGCGTCCATCGACGGTCGGCGGTCGACCAGCTCGCGCTCGAGATGCGGTGATCGAACCGGATCTTGTCGCGGATGCCGAACTCGTCGACCGTCTCGTTGAGGTAGGCGAGGATCGAGGGCCCGTCGGCGATGGCCTTCGCGTCGGTCCACGGCTTGAACTTGAATCCGAGCGTGTACATGTCGCTGTCGGAGCGAACGCCGGGGTAACGGAAGAGATCCCACGTACCGCCGAGGGTCGGGCGCCCCTCGAGGACGGCGAACTCACGGTCCGGGCTCATGGTCTGCAAGTGGTACGCCGCGGAGATGCCGGAGATGCCGGCGCCGACGACGACGACGTCGAGGTGCTCGGGGGAGTCGCTCATGGCGCGCACCCTAGGCGGGGGTCCGCGGCACCTTCCAATACCCGCGGATCGTTGTGTGCGCCCGGGGCATGTCTCGATCGTCGAACAGATGCTTGCGGATCGCCTGGACCGCCGCGGCCTCGCCAGCCGCCCAGACCCGGGTACCGGGATCGATGGTCGCGTCAGCGACCGCCCCGCGCAGCGAGGCGCCGGGCCGATCGCCATCGATGGCGTCGTGCCACGTGACCGTCGCCGCCGGATGCGATGGAAGCCGAAGTCGGGCGTCGGGATGCTCGACCTCGAGATGGACCTCGACCTCGATCGAGGCGGGGATCACGCCGAGCAGCTGTTCGATCGCCGGGATGGCGGTCTCGTCGCCGAGCAGGACGTAGCGCTCGGCCGACTCGTCGATCGTCTCGCCCCGACCGGGCCCCGACACCGCGCAGGGATCGCCCGGTTCGGCGGTCTCGGACCAGTCCGAGATCGCGCCGCCCGGATGGCGGACGATGTCGATCGTGAGCTCGTCTTCGTCGAGGGCCACGGGCGTGAAGGTGCGCAGGGCCGGGCGGCGTTGGTCGGCGAGGAGGAACTCGTTGCCGTTCCACGTGGGCAGTTCGAACGCCTCGCCGGGCCACGGCACCAGCAGCCGCACGCTCGCCGCGGGTTCGGGGAGTTCGAGCCCGTCGAGCTCGGGGCCGCCCACGACGACCCGCATCATCCGGATCGAGCGCGGCTCGGTGCGCAGGACGGAGAGACGGCGCAGCGGCGGGGGTTCACGGCGGAGACGGGTGGGGGCGTCGCTCATCGGGTGATCCTGCCACGCCGGTCCCGCCTACCGGGCGTGACGCATCCGGTCGCGCGCCGCCGCCCGTAGAGGGGGCATGGCCAGCATCACCGCGCCCCCCGACACGCCCGTCGTCTCCGACGACCGCATCGACCGCCTCCGACGGTTCAACCTGGTCATGGGGCTGATCCATCTGGCCTCGGGCGCCTTCATGTTGTTCGTCAGCAACGACTTCTCGCTGCCGGTCACCTCGTTCGCCACCAACGGACCGCCCGGCACGCCGCTCGCGGAGGGCGAGGTCGTCGAGGCGTTCTCGTACCCGCTCGCGGTCGGCACGGCCGGCTTCTTGCTGCTGTCCGCCGTCGCCCACCTCTACGTGGCCACGATCGGGTTCTCGTTCTACGCGAGTGAGCTGCGGGCCGGTCGCAACCGCATCCGCTGGGTCGAGTACTCGGCGTCGTCGACGCTCATGATCGTATTGATCGCCTCGGTGGTCGGCATCTACGACGCCGGCGCGCTGATCGCGATCGCCGGTGCCAACGTCGCCATGATCTTGTTCGGCTGGTTGATGGAGACCATCAATCAGCCGGGTCGCCCGGTGTACTGGTCGCCGTTCTGGTTCGGCTGCATCGCCGGCATCGCACCATGGAAGGCGGTCACCGCTTCGGTGTGGATCAGCGTCGCCGTCGCCGACGACGGCCCTCCGGGATTCGTCTACGGCATCCTCGTGACGATCTTCCTCGCCTTCAACTGCTTCGCCGTCAACCAGTGGCTGCAGTACCGCGGCACGGGCCGCTGGGCCGACTACGCCCACGGCGAGTCGGTCTACATCTGGCTCAGCCTGATCGCCAAGAGCCTGCTGGCCTGGCAGATCTGGGGCAACACCCTGATCGAGTAGTCAGCCGTAGCTGACCCCGAGGCCAGCACGAGCGTCGCTCTGGATCCCGTAGGGCGGGATCGGGTAGCGGAGTCCGTTGCCGCTCAACGCCTCCATGCCGGCGATCGCCTTGACGAGGTCGGTGGGCCGCAGCGCCATCAGGAGTTCGTCGTCGGGCACCCCGCCGTAGCGACGCTCGGCGTAGCAGGGGATCGACAGGCTCGGCTCGCCCGTGGCGAGGGCCCGGCCCCAGCTGTCGGCGCACGCCGATTCCCCCACACAGCCCCAGTCGAGCTTCTTGTAGCCCGCCCACTGCAGCCCGTTGATCAGCAGGATCATCTGCGCCGGGTTCGCGTAGACGAGGCAGATGTCGGGCGGGTCGAGGCGCCCGGTCGCGAGCGGCGACACCGCCATCGCCGCGTAGGCGCCGATCGGCACAACGTCCATCGCCGCCTGGTGGGCGGCGGCGTCGTCCTCGGTCTCGAACCAGACGCCCGCCATGTGGCGACCGGAGTACCACTCGTCGTCCTGGGCTCCGAGGCCGAGCACGGCCTGGCACTGGCTGCCGACGAGATCGGCGCCGGTGATGCCGACGGTCCAGTTCAGGCGCGACGCCATCGACACGATCTGGTCGGCGGTGTGGATGGCGGACGGGCGGCGGATCCGATGGATCGCCTCCATCTCCTCGACCGTCTCGAACAGCTTCATGCCGATCGGGGTGGTGCGGATCCGGAGCAGTGTGTCGAGCCGGGCGAGGGTGGCCGGCCAGTCGACGGGGCCGTCGGGATCGGAGGTGCGGATGGAGACGGGCTGGCTCATCGGATCACTCGAACTCGGGGGCTCGCTTCTCGACGAAGGCGGCGACGCCTTCGAGACCGTCGGCGCTCGCCATCGCCTTGGTGATCATCGCCGCCTCGAACTCGCTGGCGGTCTCGAGCGTGGCGTCGATGCCGTTGTAGATCACCCGCTTGGCCTCGCCGAGCGCCGAGGTGGCGCCGCCGGCGAGGGTCGTGGCGAGCTCGACCGTGGCGGTGTCGACGTCGTCGTCGGGGACGATCCGGTTGACCAGCCCCCAGTTCTCGGCCTCCGCCGCGGAGAGCACCCGGTTGGTGAGCGTGAGGTCGAGCATGCGCCGCAGACCGATGTGGCGAGCGACGAAGTACGACGACGTGCCGTCGGGGGTCACGCCGGCGCGGGTGTAGGCCATCGTGTACTTGGCGCTCTCACCCGAGACCACGAGGTCGAAGGCACTCATGAGGCTCATGCCTGCACCGCCGGCGGCGCCTCGCACGCCGGCGACGAAGGGCTTCGGCGTGTGGTTCATCATGTGGATCGCTGCGTGGAAGTCGACGAGCATGTCGTGGGCGTGGCGGGCCATCTGGTCGCCCCAGGCGTGGAAGAGCTTGAGGTCGCCGCCCGCACAGAAGACCTTGCCCTCGGCGGTGACGGCGACCGCTTTCACGTCGTCGTCGTAGTGGATCTCGAGCATCGCCTGGCGCAGTTCTCGTGAGAACGTGGGGCTGACGGCGTTGGCGCCCTCGGGCCGGTCGAAGTGCAGCAGTGCGACGCGGTTGCGCACGTCGTAGGTGATGGTCTCGAACTCCATGCGCGCACCGTAGTGCGCGGCCGAAGACGGGACCTAGGAGCCGGGGAGCGCGGCGCGGAAGACGACTCGACCCGACGACGAGGCATCGCCGTCTTCGTCTTCGAGGGTGATGACGAATCGGGGATAGCCGTCGGGCACCACGCCGGCCCACAGTTCGATCTCGCCGGTGCGATTGCGCATGTGGAAGGTGCCGGCCGACACGCCGCCACCGTCGCGGCTGAGCCAGGCCTCGTAGAATTGGCCTTCCGGCGCCGGCGGGAGATCGGCGACACTGAGGATGATCCGCAGGCCGTTGCCGAGCGTGGTGAGTTCGACCTCGCCGGTGGCGCCCTCGGCGAGTTCGGTGGGCCCGAGCGCGAACACCTCGCCGGCGGGATCGTCGTCGCCTCCGAGGAGGGTGACCGCGAGTCCGGCGGCACCGGCGACGATGAAGACCGCCGCCACGGCGCGCAGCCACCGCGGTTGGCGCGCCACCACGGGCTCGACGGCGACGGTCTCGGCGGCGATGGCGTCGACGATGCGGGCTTCGAGTTCGGGCGGAGGCTCGGCCCAGAGCGCGTCGCTGGTGAGGCGCGCCTCGAGGGCGGCCAACACATCGGCGTCGAGCGCGTCGTCGAAACGGGGATCGTCGGTCATGACTCCTCACCGGGAAGTACGGATCCGGAACCGGAATGGTTGCGTTCTTCTCGCAGGTATCCCAAGGCGGCCGCGAGACGTTTCTGCGTCCGGTTCAGTCGGGACTTGACCGTGCCCAGCGGGAGGTCGAGCCGGTCGGCGATCTGTTGGTGGGTGAAGCCGCCGTGATAGGTCAGCCGCACGATCTCCGCGTCGCGGGGGTCGAGTTCGTCGATCGCCTCGCGGACCTCGTGCACTTCCCACGTCCGTTCGAACGACAGCGGTTCGACGACACCGTCGACCTCGGGCTCGTGGCCGCCCTGGGTGGGGCGGTTCTCTCGGCGGATCGCGTCGATCGCGGTGCGGCGGGCGATCGTCGTGAGCCAGGGTGCGAGGTCGCGGCTGGTGTCGAACGCGTCGGCCGACTTCCAGGCCTTCACGAAGGTCTCTTGCACGACGTCGGCGGCCAACTCGTGGTCTCGTGTCACCGTCGAGGCGACGCCGAAGACGAGGCGCGAGTACTGGCGGTACACCGCCTGCACCGCGGCGGGATCACCCCGCCGGAACCCCTCGAGATCGTCGGACACCGGCTCCATGTAAGCCGCTCGCGGTGCGACGTGGGTGCCACCTGGCCAGATGGTCGACAGGGGACGCGTCGGGTCTTACGATGCCGCGGCCACCAGGGCACCATCACACGTGGGGGGACGGCCAATGAAGGTCGGGTTCATCGGTCTCGGCAACGTCGGCGGCAAGCTCGCCGGCTCCTTGCTTCGCAACGGCTACGACCTCATGGTCCGTGACCTCGATCGCGAGGTCGCACTGTCGTTCGTCGACGACGGGGCGATCTTCGCCGAGTCACCGCGCGAGATGGCCGAGCAGTGCGATCTCGTCATCACCTGTCTGCCGTCCCCGGCCGCATCGGCGGCGGTGCTGGAGGCCGAGGACGGGCTGCTCGCCGGCCTGGGCCCCGGCAAGATCTGGGCCGAGATGTCGACCACCGACGAAGCCGAGGTCACGCGGCTCGGCGCACTGGTGCGCGAGGCCGGAGCATCGCCGGTCGACTGTCCGGTCAGCGGCGGCTGTCACCGAGCCGCCACCGGCAACATCGCGATCTTCGCCGGCTGCGATCGTGACGTCTTCGAACGCATGTTGCCGGTGCTCACCACCCTCGGCCGTCGAGTGCTGCACACGGGCGAACTCGGCTCGGCCTCGGTGCTGAAGGTCATGACCAACTATCTCGCCACGGCCAATCTGCTCACGTGCGCCGAGGCGCTCGCCACCGCCAAAGCCGCCGGCATGGATCTCAACACCACCTACGAGGCGATCGCCATCTCGTCGGGCAACTCCTTCGTGCACGAGACCGAGAGCCAGGTGATCTTGAACGGCAGCCGCGACATCAACTTCACGATGGATCTCGTCGTGAAGGACATCTCGCTGTTCCAGGCGATCGCCGACCGTCACGACGTCCCGCTCGAGATGAACCCGCTCATGATCGAGATCTTCCAGGACGGCATGGCTCGCTACGGCGCCCGTGAGTGGTCGCCCAACATCATCAAGCGGCTCGAGGACGCCACCGGCCTCGACATCCTCGCGCCCGGCTTCCCGGAGGAGATCGTCGACGACGAGCCCGAAGCCCCCGGCTACGAGGTCATCCCCACCGGTCAGGCCTGACCGAGCGAGACCTGCGACTCGAGATCGGCGCCGCGTCTCAAGATCTGAGACGTTCTTCGCGACCTTTTGCGTCGATGCGGCGTCGTGGAGGCCATGAGCCCCGCCATACACCGGATCGGGGCGGCCCTCGTCGTCGCCATCGGCCTCTTCGGCGCGTTCGCCGGACTGTTCTCCGGCGGCGATGAGGCCGAGGCGGTACCGGCCCCCACCGTCGCCGAGGTCGACCGCGACCGCCTGCCCGCCGACGCCGAGATCCTCGTCGACACGGCCGCGGCGGCGATGGCCGAGGTCACCAGCGTGCGGTTCGCGGTGGAACGCACGGGCGAGCCGGTCTACATCGACACCGTCGAGAGCATCGAACTCGATGCGGTGATCGGGCGTTTCAGCGCACCAGCCGACGCCGATGCGATCGTCACCGTCACCGTCGACGAGAATCTGGTCACCGAACTCGGCGCGGTCGCGCTCGGCCCCGAGATCTGGCTGTCGAACCCCATCACGGGCGAGTTCGAAACGTTGCCGCCGAGCTACGACATCGACCCGTCCCGGTTCTTCGATCCGACCGGCGGCTGGCAGCCGCTGCTCGCCGGACTCGCCGACCGCACGCTCGTCGACGACGGTGACGCCTACGTCGTGCGCGGCGTGGCCCCCGAGCGCGAACTGCGCCGAGTCACCGCCGGGCTGGTGCGCGCCGACGACGTCGAGGTCGTGCTCTGGCTCGACCCGTTCTCCGCGCTCGTCGAGCGGGTCGAGTTCTCCGTCGACGATCCCCGGTACGGGGTCAGCGCCTGGCGGATCGACCTGACCGACTACGGCGTCGGCTTCACCATCACCGCTCCCGAGGGGGTCTCGGCATGACGACCACACCGGCCACCGTGCCCGCCGACGAGGCTTCCGGCGTCGAGCGCAGCCCGCGGGCGATCCTGCTCGCCGTCGCCTTCGCCGTCTTCGTCGCGGCCGACGATCTCACGGTCGTCACGACGATGCTCCGGCCGATCGTCAACGACCTCGGCCTCGTCCTGCCCGACGGCCTCGACGAAGCGGCGTGGGTCGTCAACGCCTACCTGATCGCGTTCGTGGCAGCGATGCCGATCGCCGGCCGGCTCAGCGACGTCTACGGCCGCCGGCAGGTGTTCGTCGCCGCCTACGCACTGTTCCTCGTCGGCACGATCCTCATCCCGATGTCGAGCACGCTCGGCCCGTTCCTCGTCGGCCGCGTGCTCACCGCCCTCGGCGGTGGCGCCATGGTGCCGGTCGCGCTCGCAGTCGTCGGCGACGTCTACCCCGAGCACAAGCGGGCCCGCGCCCTCGGCGCCCTTGCTGCGATCGAGACGCTCGGGTGGGTCTGGGGTCCGCTCTACGGCGCCATGCTCGTGCGGTTCTTCGACTGGCGCATGCAGTTCTGGCTCAACATCCCGCTGACCCTCGTCGGCGTCGCCTGGGTGTGGTGGGCGCTCGCCGGACATCACCGCCCCGATCCCGGTCGGCGAGTCGACTGGGTCGGTGCCGGTCTGCTCACCGGCGCCCTCGTCTCGCTCGATCTCGCGCTCCTCGGCAATGCCGAGGTGCAGAGCGTGACCGGTCTCGATCAGCTGCGCGGCGATGCCGGCGGTTCGATCGACTTCCGTTGGTTGTTCCTTGTCGCCGCCGGCCTCTCCTGGGCGTTCGTGGTCCACCAGCGGACGCACCCCGACCCCGTGGTGGAGCGCGGCCTGCTCCGAGGTCGGGGGATTCCGACCGCCCTCGTGGTGAATCTCCTCGTCGGCGCCGCCCTCGTCGTCGCCATGGTCGACGTGCCCATCTTCGTGAACGCCGTCGAGCTCGATCTCGAGCGTTCGGCGGTCGTCGCCGGGTTCCTTCTGTCGGCGCTCACGGCCGGAATGGCGATCACGTCCTACGTCGGTGGTCGCATGACCGAACGCACGTCGGTTCGGTTGCCCGTGCTGCTCGGCGTCGCCGGCGTCACGGTCGCGTACCTGTGGATGGGACTCACGTGGGCGCCCGACACGGGCCGAGTC
Organism: Actinomycetota bacterium; assembly: GCA_039815945.1. Classification (GTDB taxonomy): domain Bacteria; phylum Actinomycetota; class Acidimicrobiia; order Acidimicrobiales; family Aldehydirespiratoraceae; genus UBA11606. Next base: position 19,673 of record JBCBYI010000045.1, read on the forward strand.
TGGCTCGCGGCGATGCTCGCCCTGCTCGGCTGCGGACTCGGGCTCACCGTCGCCCCGACGACCTCTGCGGTCGTCGACGCCGCCCACCCGGATCAGCGCGGCAGTGCCGCCGCCGCGGTCATGGTGGTGCGGCTGATGGGCTTGTCGGTCGGACTCGCCGGACTCACCGCCTGGGCCCTCAGCCGCTTCAACGCGCTCCGCTCGAGCATCGAGCTGCCACCGCTCGACGACCCCGCCTTTCAGGCGGCGGTGATCGACGCCCAGCAGACGCTCACTGCCGATGCGATCGGCGAGACCTTCCTCGCCACCGGCGTCGTCGCCGCGCTCGCCCTCGTCTTCGCCTGGCGCCTACGCCCCACCTCCATGTCCGTTTCAGGCCTGTCCTCCCCCGAACCCGCCTCCCAGCGAGAGGAGCTTCCCGTGCTCGCCACCATCGATCAGCCCCGCCCCGTCGGCGCACCGACGCCACCGATCGGTCGCCCCGTGCTCATCGGTGCGGGTGCCGCCTTCGCCGTCGTCGTGATAGCGCTCGTCGGCGCGCTCGTGTGGATCAACCGGCTCGCGTCCGACCTCGAGGACACCCAGTCTGCGTTCGCCGCAGTCCAGGCCGACCTCAACGCATCGGAGACCGCGCTTGCGACGACCCAGGACGACCTGGCCCGGGTCGAGGCCGGCTCGGCGCTCTTCGCGTCGCAGGTCCAGGGCTTCGCCGACCAGATCATCGAGCTGCAACCTACGGTCGACGAGGGGCTCGATGATGCGATCGAAGGCATCGACGAGTTCGCCGCGTCGACCCTGACCTTCGACGTCGCGGTCGACGAGACCGTCGAGATCGCGACCGACGTGGTGATCCGCCGCACCGTGGAGGTGCCGATCAACACCGAGATCCCGATCAATCAGGAGTTCGACACCACGATCACGATCGACGGCCCGTTCGGCATCGACGTGCCGCTCGACATCACCGTGCCCATCGACGTGGTGGTGCCGGTCGACGTGGTGGTCGACATCCCGATCGACGAGACGGTTCCGGTCAACACCGAGGTGCCGATCAACGTCGACGTTCCGATCGGGATCGACATCTCCGAGACCGAACTCGCCGAGCTGGCGACGTCGCTGTCGGAGGGGCTGCGACAGCTCCAGGAGATCCTGCGCGGCATCGAGAGCTGAGTTCACCGGGTCAGCCGAGGTGGGCGCCGACCCACTGACAGATCTCGGCCATCGACGCTCGGGCTTCGGGCAGCTCCCGGTAGAACTCGAAGACATGCCACATGCCTTCCCACACGCGGAGGGCAACGTCGACGCCGTCGGCTCGCATGCCGGCCGAGATCCGCACACAGTCCGACAGCAGCAGGTCGCGGGTTCCGGTGGTGATCAGCGTCGGCGGAAAGCCGGTGAAGTCGGCGTGTACCGGCGACACCAGGGGATCGTCGACGGGGGTGTCGCCGCGGTACAGATCGGCCATCGTCTCGAGTTCCCCGTCGCCGAGGACGAGGGTGGGATCACGATTCGTCCGATGGCTGTCGCCGTGGAAGCCCATGTCGCCCCACGGCGACAACAGCGCGAGCGCGTCGGGGAGGCGGAGCCCTGCAGCCCGCGCTCGTTGCACCAGCGCGAGCGCCAGGTTGCCGCCGGCAGACTCGCCCGCCACGACCAGCGGCGCGTCGCCGATCTCGTCGAGCAGCGCCCGGTAGGCAGCCTCGGCAGTGTCGACCGCGGCGGGATACGGGTGCTCGGGCGCCAGTGGGTAGCGCACTGCGATCACCCGGGCGCCGGCGTCGACCGCCAGCGGCGCGGCGATCACGATGTCCTCCTCGGGTGAGCCGACGACATGACCACCGCCGAAGAAGTACAGGATCGTGCCGGTCTGGGCGGCGCCGGTGACTTCGAGACACGGCACCCCACCGACCTCGAGCGTCCGTTCGTTGGGCGCGAACTCGGCACGGGCGGCCGTCATCGACGGCGCCCAGCCCCAGCGGATCGCGGCCCGGA
>JBCBYI010000046.1:0-21133 GCA_039815945.1 Actinomycetota bacterium
CGGTAGTTCTTCGCGCCGTTGATGCCGCCCTGAGCGGCGATCGAGTGGGCGCGACGGGGCGAGTCGTGGAAGGTGAAGACCTTCACCTTGTAGCCCAGCTCGGCCAGTGACGCGGCGGCCGACGCACCGGCGAGGCCGGTGCCGACGACGATCACCTCGAACTTGCGCTTGTTGGCCGGGTTGACAAGCTTCACGTTGAACTTGTGGTTGTCCCACTTGTCCTCGATGGGACCTTCGGGGATCTTGGCGTCGAGCGTCACCATGGTCATTCTCCGTCTTCGAGGTTGTACTGGCCGGGGGTGTGGCCTTCGAGGTCGATCAACTCGACCTGAACGGCCAGCGGGAAGCTGAGGTTGCCGAGCAAGATCACGGCAGCGCGGCCCTGGGCGACGCGCCGGCGGGCGTTGTTGTCGCGGGGGTTGTTGATGCCGCGGGTCTGGAACATCGACCAGGCACCGTGGTAGATGTGCGTCGCCAACGCCACGTTGGCGACGACGTAGATGATCGCGATCGGGATCGAGCTCATCGAGTTGTAGACGTTGGCGTAGACGTCGCCTCGCACCCACTCGTCGCTGAACCAACCCCAGGTGAGATCGGCCAGGTGGAAGAGCAGGTAGAGGAGGATGATCGGGCCGGTCCAGCGCATAGTGCGGCTGGCGAAGTTCACGGCGAGGTAGTCGCGGCTGCCGGCGTAGGCCTTGTTGGCCTTGGTGTTCATGCGGCTGAGCGAGAAGGCGGCGTGGATGTGGGCGGCGAACATGCCGATCAGGCCGATGCGCAGCACCCACAACAAGAAGGTGCGCGGCACGAGGTGGCCACCGAGATCACGCAGCGCCTCGGCGTACTCATGCACCTGGGTCGGCCCCTCGTAGATGTGGAGGTTGCCGATCATGTGCACCACGACGAAGCCGAGCAGACCCACGCCGGTGATGGCCATCACGTACTTCTTGCCGACGGCCGTCTGGTAGAGGTTCAGCGGCCAGGGGAGCTGCGGTGCCCGCCGGCGAATGGGCGGCACCGAATGGTCGGTGCCAGGCATGGTCTGCGCCATCGATTCGTGTTCCTTCGTGAAACGTCCTGCGGTTCAAAAAGGTACTTGCCCGCCATGGGCACGCGCCTACTTCAGCCGACAGTTGTGGTCAGGTGACTGTGCGTGGCGATCGCGTCGCCATCGGCGTCGGCGGTGAACTCGAGTTCGACGGCGAGTTCGCCGGGCTGCAGGCCGGGGACCGAAAGGGTCGCCACCCCGCTCACCGAGTCGGCCTCGACGTCGCCGCCCCAGCGGTGCACCCCGACCGTGCCGTCGGCGTGGCGAACGGTCGCGGTGACCACGCCGTCGCGCAGCGGCACGTGAAGATCCGACACCACGTGGATCGCGATCGCGTGCACGTCGCCGACCGGGAGGATCGCCGGGAGTGGCTCGCCGACGACGATCACGGGACGGCAGGCGTCGACCACGGCCTGGAGGGCGGGCTTGGCCCGGCGGTCGCTGTCGAGGACACCGAAGCCGCCCGCGGGGCTCGGATCCGCCAGATAGAAGGCGCAGAAGCCGCCGGTCGGTCGGTACTTCACCTTCCGCAGCGTCTCGATGGTCGTCTTGAGCACCTCGGCCTGGGCGTGGCGGGTGGTCTCGGCCCAGGTGGGCCCGTCGTCGACCCGCTCCGGCGGGACGAGATGGTGCAGCGATCGGCGCCGGGCGCCGATCGCGGCAGCGATCGGCTCCCAGTTGAGCGCCGGCCAGCGAGCGCCCTGGAGTTCGGGCAGACGGGGATCGACACTGGCCGCCCCGAAGGCGGTGACGAAGCGGCCCATGCGCGGCAGGCGACCGATCGCGCCGGCGAGGTCGTCGGCCTCGCCGTCGTGCCAACCGAACCACAGGTGGCTGGTGGTGCCGTCGAGTTGGGGAAGGTGGGGCGGGACGGCGGTGTGGTTGATGATCGGACGAGAGCCGTCGGTGCGTTGGATGACCCGACGCACCGAGGTGTCGAGCACGGCCCGGTTCCACGACGGGCGCTGCTGCCCGACGACCGGCGGGGTGGCGGCGGGGGCCTGCTGGCGGCGGAAGGGTTCGTCGTGGACGCACCAGACCGCCACCGACGGGTGGTGCCCGAGGAGGTCGACCATCTCTCTGGCCTGACGGGTGGCCTGCCCGCGGACACCTCTCGCCATCACGCCGCGCAGCGGCATCTCCTGCCAGATGAGCAGGCCAAGTTCGTCGGCGGCCCGGTAGGCCTCCGGATGGGCGACATGGGCGACGACGCGGATCAGATCCAGCCCCGCGTCGCGGGCAGCCTTGACGTCGGCCGCCACCTGGCGGGGGGTCGCGTCGCCGGGCCGGGGCGTCGTCGGCAGCATCACGATGCCCTTGGTGAACAGGCGCACGCCGTTGACGTGCAGGGTCCAGTCGCGCAGCCGGACGGTGCGGAACGCGGTTCGGCACGATCGATGATCGTGCACCCGTCCATCGACGATCAGTTCGCACGACAGTTCGTGGAGAGGTTGCTCGCCGAGCGAGTGGGGCCACCAGAGGTCGGGCTCGGGGATGTCGATCGTCCACTCGACGCGGTTCTCGCCGACCGCGGCGGGATGTCGCAGTTCGTGGTCGACCCCGGCGACGCGGGTGCGCAACACGACGGGACCGCCGTCGGGGTGGTCGAACACGCAACGCATCGCGAGTCGGGCCCGAGCCGGGCTGGCGTCGACACACACCACCCGGAAGTGCTGGATCGCGCTCGTGCCTGTCTCGTGGATGGTGACCTCACGCCAGATACCGCCCGGGTTGCGGCCGGCCGCGCCCGAGAGTTGGGGATCGAGGATCGCGCCCATCAGATTGGTTCGTTCGTCGGGGTCGCCGAAGCTCGGCACGGTGACGTCGACGGCGAGGAGATGGTCGTCGCCGTCGCGCATCAACGAGGTGATCTCGAACTGATGCGGGACGAAGTAGCCGTCGGTGTCGCCGACGTAGGCGCCGTTGAGCCACACGTCGCCCTGCTGGGCGAGCCCGTGCAGGGTGATCCACCGCCGCCGGTCGTCGGCGACGGGTGGCATCGAGAAGTGATGGCGGTGCAGCACCGCCCGTTCGTTGGCGAGCCCGGGGGTGTGGGCCCAGTGGCCCGGCACCGTCACCTCGGCCCAATCGCGGTCGTCGAGGGGGGGTTCGTGGAAGGTCCGGCGGAGCTCTTCACGAGCGGGGGCGGCGCGCCAGGAGCCGGACAGATCCATTCCTGAACGCTAGCGGTCGCCCGTCTGGGTCAGTGATGGGCATCCGTGTATGGTCCGGCCATGTCGAACCCTCAGACACTCGGAGCCCTGAAGGCCAGCGGTTGGGAGTCGGTGCCGCTGCGCCAGGAGTTGCGGCGCAACGCCATCGCCAAGATCCGGGCGGACGAGCCGTTGTTCCCCGAGGTGCTCGGCTACGAGAGCACCGTCACCCCCCAGCTCGAGAACGCGTTGCTTGCCGGCCACGACATCATCTTCCTAGGTGAGCGCGGCCAGGCGAAGACCCGCATGATCCGCGGGCTCACCGACCTGCTCGACGAGTGGATGCCGATCGTCGCCGGCTCGGAGATCAACGACGATCCCTACAACCCGATCTCGCGCCACGCCCGCGAGCTCATCGCCGAGCACGGCGACGACACGCCGATCACGTGGGTGCACCGCGACGATCGTTTCGGCGAGAAGCTCGCCACCCCAGACACGTCGATCGCCGACCTCATCGGCGAGGTCGACCCGATCAAGGTCGCCGAGGGCCGCTACCTCTCCGACGAGCTCACCCTCCACTACGGCCTCGTGCCCCGCACCAACCGCGGGATCTTCGCGATGAACGAGCTACCCGACCTCTCCGAGCGCATCCAGGTCGGTCTGCTCAACGTGCTCGAGGAGCGCGACGTCCAGATCCGTGGTCACAAGGTCCGGCTGCCGCTCGACGTCATCCTCGTCGCGTCGGCCAACCCCGAGGACTACACCAACCGCGGTCGGCTCATCACCCCGCTCAAGGATCGCTTCGGCAGCCAGATCCGCACCCACTATCCGCTCGACGTCGAGACCGAGGTCGCGATCGTCGAGCAGGAGGCCGACATCTCGGTGAGCGAGGGCTTCGACCTCACCGTGCCGTCGTTCATGACCGAGATCGTCGCGTCGGTCACCCACGCCGCCCGGCGCAGCCAGAACATCTCGCAGCGGTCGGGCGTTTCGGTCCGGCTGTCGATCGCCAACTTCGAGATCATGATCGCCAACTCGGTGCGGCGGGCGTTGCGTTCCGGTGCGAGCGCTGCGGTGCCCCGCATCGTCGATCTCGAAGCGCTGCCCGCGTCGACGAGCGGCAAGGTCGAGATCGAGACCCTCGACGAGGGACGTGACGCCGAGATCCTCAACGGCCTCGTGAAGGCTGGCATCCTCCAGGTGTTCAAGGATCGGGTCCCGCCCGACACCCATCGAGCGGTGGTCGACGCCTTCGACGGCGAACTCGTCGTCGACACCGGCGAGGACGTCACCGACGAGGCGTACGTCGCGCTGGTCGATCGGGTGCCGGCGCTCAAGGCGCCGGTCGACGCCCTGCTCGGCGATGAAGAGGCGTCGGCCTCGCCGGCCATGATCGCCAGCGCCTGTGAGATGGTGCTCGAAGGGCTCCACCTCGCCAAGCGCCTCAACAAGGACGCCGTCGGCGGTCGCGCCCAGTTCCGCAGCCGGGGCTGATCCCCTCGGCGCTAGTTCGCCCACGCCTCGGTGGCAGCGGAAGGCACCGCCAGCCGACGTTGTGACGAGCACTCCCGCGCCCATGCCGTCAGGCGCCCTAGCGTGTCGGTTGCCGACTCGTCGAGACGATCGAAGTGATCGTGGAGCTCGGCGAGTCTCTCGGAGCTTCGTCGTGCTTGGTTGATCAAGCCGTAGGCGGCGACGGCTTTCGTGGCTCGGGTCCCCTTGCCGTGGAGTGCCCGCACGAGATGAGCCTCGGCGAGTTGATCAGGGTCCGAACGCATGTCACCGAGCGCAGCAAGCGCGGCATTGCGAACCTGGGTGTCCTGCGACTTGCTCCTCGCAAGACGGACGAGCAGCTCGATTGCGAACGGATCGCCGAGGTAGCCGAGTACCACGCAGCCGATGTCTTGGATCATCGCCGGGCAGGTTGGCTCTTCGAGAATCGATGCGATCCTTGCGGAGACTGGCGTGGTGAGGCCCGCGGCAATCACGGCCTCGCAAACGCGACGTCGGGTGCTGACGTCGATATTCAGAAGTGCGTGCTCGATCAGGAGCGGGGTCGCGGAGGCAACGCTTCGTGGGAGCGGGGCAAGGGTTGCTGCTACGCCGGTCGCTAGCCGACCGACCTGGTCGTTGCTGGCAGTTGAGTCCAATAGAGGCGAGAGGAAATCGTGGCTTGCCGAGCCGGACCAGTGTCCGGATCCGATGGGACCGGGCACTCCCTCTGCGAGGCGTTCGAGGATGTGGGCGCAGTGCTCAAGGCCGCCGGTCGGGTCGACCTCACCACGGAACGTGCCGGCGAGGTCGGCCGCGACGACGAGTGACTCATCGCGCTCGGCGAGCACCAGTGCTGCGAAACCGCGCTGGCGGATCGGCGCCGTCTGGTCGCTGGCAATCGTGTTCAGCTTCGACGGCACCCAGCCCCATCGGAAGCCATCAGGATGGCTGGAACCCACTCGGCGTCCGGCTGGGCTGCGACGCATTGCCTCCTCGAGGAAGCAGCGGGCGGGGTCAACGGTCGGGGGTGCGGCGTGGGCGGCCTCCTCCATGACTTCCCCGACTCGCTCGCGCAACAGGACTGCACGGTGCTTCCCGCCGGCGTTCATTGTCAACATCCGGGTCAGTACGGCCGCGGCTCGCCAGCCAACCGGCGAGGTGAGAAGGTGGGCTCTTACCGCTGGTAGCGCCCATTCCTTGAGCTCGCTTGCGAGCGATACGGCAGCTGTTCTTTCCCCGTCCACCGTCCCAATCGTCGTCACGAGATCGTCGAGGACCCTGGCGACTCGTCCAGCGGAACCGTCTGCCTCCGTGTCTGCAAACTGGTGAAGCGTCTCAGCGTCATCAGGCTCGAGTGCCTCGGCGCGAATCGCTGCAAGCGAAGCCACCCAGATCAGGAGTTCTTCAACGGCACGAGGGCGTGCACCGTGCGGCGTCAGGGCTTTGAAGTAGTCCGCTGGCACACGAATGCCCTCGCTGCCGTGCTGTCGGAGCACGTTGTCGCGAAAGTTGACGAGATCCCCAGCCTCAAGCCCCCAACGGGTCTCCTCGATCGTGAGTAGTCGCTGCAGGCGTTCGACGAAGATCCCTGATGAGGTCCGTGCTTCGCCTGCCTTTGGCAACGCCTGCGAAAAGTTTGACGCAGTCATCTCGAGGCGTTCCGCGAAGTTGGCGCGCTTTGCGTAGCGCCCTGCGGCGTCGTCACCTGAGGACCGGATGAGATCGATGAGGCCGTCGACGCGGGCCGTCACGGCAAACTCGACAAGAGCACTGTCCACCAAGCGTCGACCTGTCTCGGGGTCGGTCACCGCTACTTCGCGAACGCGAGCCCCGCGCGAGCGCCTAACTTGCGGGTCCATGCCGTCAAAGGTAACAGTCTCAAATCACCAGTCAAGTTTACTCAGTTAAATTAACAGGCCAGTTCGCAGATTTGTTTTCCAGAACGGGCCATCAGTCTTGAGGTGGCTTCAACCGGCTGATACCGTCGGGGGACCGGACGTCGCTGCGCCGTCCGGGCAAAGGCAAGCAGCGCAAGGCCAGCTTCGGCTGGTCTGACCAGCGATGAGGGGCTGGGTCAAAAATGCGAAGACCCCGGAGTTGCAGCTCCGAGGCCTCCATCGCTTCCAAACGACTAACTAGCATTGGAAGTGAAAATGATTGTACAACATCGGCGCGATTCCGAGACAACGAGCGCCCGCGACGAAGCGCAGGGCCTGCGAACCAAGCTCGCATCGCCCTCCAAATCGCCCGAACAGCTCCGTCCGTCGGTTGTGAAGGCCTTCGTGGTCGTCGCTGTATTCGCAAGCGTTCTCTTGCTCGTTCCGGCGAACCAGGGCGTTGCTGATGCGTCCTCCTCGAAGACGATGTCGGGCCAGGTCCACTGCTCCGGTTTTCAGAAGGTTGAGAGCATCTGGTTCTTGGGAAGCTCGTCAGGCTGGCATGGCAAGAACGTGCCAAGTTCGGAGCGCGTCTCGAGCATGGTGTACAGCTTCACGGCCCAGAAGGGCGAGACGATTCAGGTTTGGCTGAAGTGCTCGTTCGCTCGCGAGAAGTACAGCTCCTTCAAGGTTGGCCGCGGGTCCACTCGCCACGTCTGTGGCTGGTCGGGATTTCAGGTCTGCACGAGTGAGCGCCTCGGTGGCTGCGTGCTTCGGCAGGTGCTGACGACTCGAATCAGCCTGGTTGGCTGCCTTCGTCATCTCTAGCCGCTCGGTATGCCACTACTGGAGTGAGGGAAGACCGGAGTTGGTGGGTGCCGGCTGTTTGTGAGTGGGCTCGCTCGGGTCTTGCGCCGGAGCACGCCCGGAGCTCGGGCGCCGTCAAGCCGCTGAGTCTCCTCGGTGGGAGCGTCGCCTCGGCGGCGCTCCCACTGGTTTTGGCTATAGCGACCAGTCGGCGAACGTGTCGGCGGCGGCCTTGCGGGCCCGGCCGCGGCTCAGCAGACCGCGGGGTCGAGCGAAGCCGAGCTTCCAGTCGTAGCCGTCGATGGCGCTGTCGTGGAAGTAGCCCGCGACCCCGATGTCGTGGTGCGCCTCGCGGACGTGGTCGAGCGAGCGGGCCAGCAGGTGTTCGCGCCAGGCCTCGTCGTCGGTGTTGACGCCGTGACCGGCGACGACGATCGAATGATCGGGGAGGGCCTGGGCGGCGCGGTGGACCGCTTCGGCGAGTTCGTCGGGCTCGGGGGCGAGTCCGCTGCCACTCGCTCGGGCACCCCGGGGCCAGGCGGCGAAGCCACCGTCGGGCCCGATGCCGATCGGGTGGTCGTGGACGATGCCGACGTGGTCGACGGCGTTGACGAACAGCGGCACGACGACCGGCGCTCGGTCGTCGAGTTCGAGCACACCGTTGGCGTGGACCCGCAACCATGACCAGAAGAGGTGCTCCCAACCCCGAGCGGCCTTGGTCGCCTCGAGCGATACCCGCCCGTCCTCCTCGGCGAGTGGGTAGACCGGATCGGCTCGCCATGCCGTCATCACCTGTTGACGCCCCGACGACAGGAGTCGGATCGCGTCGTGGGTGGCGTGCACCGCACCCTCGACCGCCTCGCGCAGCACGACCCGGTCCTTGCGCCCGGGTGGGCGACTGCCGAGCCCGTAGCCGCGAACGGCCCAGCCGATCGGGTCGTCGATCGGGATGAAGCCGGTGGCGAACTCGTCGAACGCCTCGGCCACGCGGTCGACATGGCGAAGCCAGAACCGGCCTCGGGCGCCCTCGTCGCGGTGGCCGCCCTCGTCGTCGAGATACCAGCCGGGCAGGGTGGTCGACTGGAGCGTGATCCAGTTCTGCAGCCCGGCGTCACGGGCGAAGGCCAGCACGTCTCGGTAGACGTCGAGCGCGTCGTTGTCGACCTTGCCCGGCTCGGGCTCGATCCGGGCCCACTCGATCGTGATGCGCCAGGCGTTGCACCCGAGCGCAGCGAACTGCTGGAGATCGTCGCGGAAGTCGGTGAGCAGGCCTGCGCCGTCGCTCGACCGCGGCGCACGGCCGTCGCGCTCCCACGTCGACCAGTCGGCGGCTGGGACGACCCCCTCGGCCGAGACCGCCGAGGCGGTGACCCCCTTCAGGAACATCGTCGGATCAGCGGCGGGTGAAGACGCCGCTGTCGAAGACGACACGATCGCCGACCCGGGTCTGGAAGAGTACCTGGTCACCCTCGTCCCACAGATGGACGTCGAGGCGTTCGCCCGGGATCACGGGCGACGTGAAGCGACCACCCATCGAGCCGAAGCCGTCGGGATCGCCGTCGCACAGCGCGTGGAGCAGGGCACGGCCGCTCACGCCGTAGGTGCAGAGGCCGTGCAGGATCGGCGTCTCGAAACCGGCCAGCGCCGAGAACGACGGGTCGGAGTGCAGCGGGTTGCGGTCGCCGTTGAGGCGGTAGACCAGCGCCTGGTCGGTGCGGGTGTCGAAGCCGCGCACGAGGTCGGCGTCGCGGTCGGGGAGTGCCCACGTGGCCGACGGGCCGCGGTCGCCGCCCCAGGCCCCTTCGCCCGAGATGAACAAGCCGGTGCGGGTGGTCCACATCGGCTCACCGTCGGTGTCGCGGACGTCGGTCTCGAGCACGACGAGGGCGGCCTTGCCCTTGTCGTACATCGCCGCCACCCGACCCTGGCCCACCGCCGTGCCTTCGGCCGGGAGGGTCTGGTGCAAGGTGATGTGTTGCTCACCGTGGAGCAGGGCGGCCAGGTCGACGTCGCCGAAGTCGAGACCTCCGCCGCCGCCGAGCACGACCACCTGGGTCGGGAAGGCCCGCTGGGGGGTGTTGCGCGTGTTCTCGGTGGTGAACTCGAGTTCGAAGCCGGTCGGATCCGACTGCCCGGCGCCCACGCCGAGCGCGTAGAGCAGGGAATCCTTGCTGGACCAGGAGATCTCGTTCTCGGGGCCGACGGTGCCGACGGCGTCGGGGTTGATGGGCACGGGCGACCTCCCGGAGGGTCAGCGAAGGGTTGCGTCGAGGGTGGCGAGCGCCATCGTGGTGATCTTCTCGGCCAGATGCGGATCATCGCGCCGGTCGGGTCCGGTGGCCACGCTCGTGATCAGGCCGATCGCCCCGTTGACGAGCAGCAGGGCGTCGTCGTCGTCGAGTTCGGGACGGGCATCGCGCAGCGGCTCGACCCATTCGTCGGCCCAGCTGCGCAGGCGTTTGCGCATCGGCGACCGCCGCTCGCGGCTGAGATGGCGGGCCTCGCTGTTCCACACCGCAATCAGCGCCGAGCGCTCGAGCGCCACGTGCGTGTAGGCCCGGATGTAGCCGGTGAGGAGTTCGCGAGGGTCGGCGGTCTCGGCTCGGGCTCGCCGATTGACGGCGTGGACCTCGTCGGCGGCGAGGGTGATCGCCTCGACGAGCAGATCCTCCTTGGAGGAGAAATGGCGGTAGATGGCGGGGCCGGAGACGTCGACTGCCTTGCCGATGTCGTCGACACTCGTGGCCGGGTAGCCGCGTCGGTGGAAGAGCTCGACCGCAGCCTCGAGGATCAGCTCGCGCCGGTTCGCCGGTCGGCGGGTCGGCGCTTCGGCTGCAGCGGCATCGGTCGGACTCATGGTTCGTCGACGCTAACAGCCACGTACGGTGAGGAGGAACGCGGACGACCGCCCGCCTGTACGCAGCGTGGGTCTGGCACTACATTCCGCCCATGGTCTTCTCTCGTCGTCGTCACCGCCGCCGGCGCGAGCCTGCGCACTTCACCTACTCGCGCTGGGATGGCTCTCAGACCGGCTTCGACCTCGACGCCGACCATCTCTTCGGCGAGATGGCCGACGAGTTGTTGTACCACGGCGACGTCAACTCGGCGCTGCGTCAGATGATGCAGAACGGCCTGATGGATCGCGACGGGCGCGACATGGAGGGCATCCGCGACATGATGCAGCGCCTCCGGGAGCGCCGCCGCGAGATCCTCGACAACCACGATCTCGGTGGGGTCTACGACGACATCGCCGAGTCGTTGCGCGACGTGGTCGAGACCGAACGCAAGGCACTCGACACTCTGGTCCAGCCGGGCGACGGCGACGCCGATGGCGGTGACGAACGCCAGCAGCAGCTGCAGAACGACACTGCGGCGATGAAGAACATGGAGCTCGACATGCTCCCGCCCGACCTCGCCGGTCAGGTGAAGGGGCTGCAGAACTACGACTTCGAGAGCCAGGAGGCCCGCGAGCAGTTCGAGCAGCTCATGGAGCAGCTGCGCGAGCAGCTGATGCAACAGCAGCTCGACCAGATCGCCGAGGGCGTCAACGACATGTCGCCCGAGGACATGCAGCGCCTCAAGGACATGATGGCCGAGCTCAACCAGATGCTCGAGCAGCGGGCCAACGGTGAGGAGCCGGACTTCGACGGCTTCATGGAGCGCTACGGCGACTTCTTCCCCGAGAACCCCCAGACCCTCGACGAACTGCTCGAGGTCATGGCCCAGCGCATGGCCCAGGCCCAGCAGATGCTCAACTCGATGACCCCCGAGCAGCGTCAGCAACTCCAGGAGCTGAGCAACCAGCTGATGGAGGACATGGACCTCAACTTCCAGATGCAGCAGCTCGCCGACAACCTCCGCGAGCAGTTCCCCCAGATGGGGTGGGGGCAGTCCTACGACTTCGACGGCTTCGACCCGCTCGACATGCCTTCGGCGATGGACATGATGGGCGAGCTCGGCGACATCGATCAGCTCGACAACCTCCTGCGTGGCGCCACCAACCCCGGCGCGCTGGCCGAGGTCGACATCGATCGGGCCCGCGAGCTCCTCGGTGACGACTCGGCGGAGTCGCTCGAGCGCATGGCCGAACTCGCCCGCATGCTCGAGGAGCAGGGACTCATCGAGAACAAGGAAGGCAAGTACGAGCTCACGCCCCGGGCGATCCGCAAGATCGGCAACGGTGCGCTCGAGGAACTCTTCAAGCGCATGTCGGCCGACACGCTCGGCAAGCATCAACTCGAACAGACCGGCGCCGGCCACGAGCGAGACTTCGACACGAAGCCCTACGAGTACGGCGACCGCTTCAACCTCCACATCGAGAAGACCCTCCGCAACGCCGTCGCCCGCACCGGCGGCGGCACGCCGGTTCGCCTGCATCCCGACGACTTCGAGATCGAGCGCACCGAACAGCTCGTGCGGTCATCCACGGTGTTGATGCTCGACGTCTCGATGTCGATGGCGATGCGCGACAACTTCTTGCCGGCCAAGAAGGTCACGATGGCGTTGCACTCGTTGATCTCGAGCCAGTACCCGCGCGACTTCCTCGGCATGGTGTCGTTCAGCGAGGTCGCCCGCGAGTTCAACGCCGCCACCCTGCCCGAACTCAGCTGGGACTATGTGTACGGCACCAACATGCAGCACTCGTTCCAGATCGCTCGCAAGATGCTGTCGAAGCAGACCGGCACCAAGCAGATCATCATGATCACCGACGGCGAACCGACGGCTCACATCACCCCGTCGGGCCAGCCCTACTTCAACTATCCGCCGTCGCAGCAGACGGTCGATCTCACCCTCGCCGAGGTGGCCAAGTGCACCCGTGAGGACATCCGGATCAACACCTTCGTGCTCGACGTCACCCACTATCTGCAGAACTTCGTGGAGCAGATCTCGAAGATGAACGGTGGGCGGGCGTTCTTCACCACCAACGAGAATCTCGGCGACTACGTCCTGATGGACTTCGTCGACCACAAGCGGAGCCTCGTTCGAGGGCGCTGAGCGGGCGGATCGGGGGACGGGCGTGTCGGGGCGGGCGGCTCAGAAGCGAGACGGCGGTGCCGACGAGGAACCCGTGATGCCGCCGTCTCCGCCGACTTCCTCGTGGCCCAGCCGCGTGGCCACGCAGGTGGGGGCGATGGCAGCTCGGCTCGAGACCGCGGCGCTCGACACTTTCGAGGCGCAGCTCGCCGAGGTCTTCGCCGAGATGTCGGACCTGTTCGGGATCGCGGCGATGGGGGAGTGCAACGTTGACCCCGACGCCGGGGTGACGTGGTACGACCCCGACGCCACGACGTTCGACGAGATGGTCGCGATGATCACGATGCTCGAATCGGGCCTCGGTGCGACCGGTCCCTACTCGGTGATGGCGCCGTCGGGTCGCCCGGGCATGGCGATGCCTGCGCTACCCGACTCCTTCGCCCACCACCTGGCGATCCTCGCCGGGGATCCCGATGGGTTCACCGTCGAGCAGACCAGCATCCTCGGCCTCTTCGCTGCGGCCGTCTCGGCGGCGCGCCGCCGGGTCGAGACCCTGCGTTCGCTCGAGTGGCAGGTCCGCAAGCAGGACGTCCTCAGCCGCATCGCCGCCGAAGCGGTGCTCGACGACGCTGAAGTCCTCCACCGGATCCTGCGGATCGTGAAGGACGAGTTCGATCTCGGGTCGGCCACGGTCTGGCTCGCCGAGGGCGAACTTCTCCGCCTGGTCGAGTCGTCCGAGACGGGCGAGACCCGCCATGTCGAGCGGGGCGTCACCGCCTCCTTCGATCACCGACGACTCGATGCGCTCGCGGCGGTCGGCGAGGCCGTGATCGCGGTCGGCGACAGCAACCAGTCCGAACCATCACCCTTCGATCCCGAGCTCCCGGTGCTCGTCGTGCCGGTCATGGGTGCCGACGGCGCGATCGGCGTGCTCGCGTTCATCGACCCCGGTCCGATCGGGCGCGAGATCGCCGCGTCGGTCGCCCGCAGTGCCGAGAAGATCCTCAAGCGCCGCCGGTCGTTCGACGATCTCGAGGCGCGCACCCGCACCGAACAGTTCATGCGCTGGGTCGCGAGTCGGGTCGGACAGACCACGCACGACGCCGAATTCGAACTCCTCGACGAGGTCCTCAACGGTCTCAACGGCCGCTACGAGCTGGGAGGCTCGTCGGTGTGGATCCTCGACGATGCCGGAGAGAACTTCGTGCGCCGCCGAGGCCGCTGGGCCGACGGCTCGCTGATTGAAGCAACCGGGGTCGCCCCCGCTCAGGCGTTCGCCGTCGACACCTTCCGAGCGCGCGGCTACGGCGTCCTCAAGCATCGTCACCTCGATCCGATCGAGGGCGACTTCGCCGAGCCGGGCGACTCGATGCTCGTCGTCCCCCTCGGCGAGGCCGGTACCGCCGACGGGATCCTCGTGATGATGGGTGCGGCCACGCGCCACTGGGACGACGCCACCATCTCGGCTGCGCGCACCATCGGCCTCGTCCTCCAGCAGGGTATGGCCCGCTTCGACGTCGAACGCGAGGTCGCCCACCGCCTCGAGTTGACCCAGCTCACCCAGCGCATCTCTGGCCGTGCGGTCGAGGTGCGCCCCCAGAACGTGGCGGAGATCATCCCCGAGATCCTCCGAGAGTGTGCCGAGTTCTTCGAGCTCGCCGAAGCCCAGGTGTGGCGCCTCGAGGACGAGATGGCGATCCTGCGCTACTCGCACCGGCCCGATGGCGGCACCGGGCAGATCGGGCTCGAGGTGCCGTATCCGCTCGCTGCGGTCGGTGAAGGGCGGGGCAGCGTCTCGATGCGTCTCGACGAGGCCGGCGAGCACTACGGCGGCGAACACCGCGACCCCGGATCGTCGACGGTCGTTGCGACGACCTATGCGGCGGCCGGCACGCCGCTGGGCGTGCTCGTCTTCGTCGACCCATCCGCTCGCGTGTGGACTACCGACGAACTGGAGACGGTGCGTACCATCGCCGACACGGTCGGGCAGATCCGCTCACAGATGCTCGTCGCTCGCCGGTTCGATCGCCAGCAGCGACTCGAGCGCATCCTCAACGAGTCGGCTTCGGCGTTCGTCGACGCGAAGCGCGACACCGTCGTCGACGTCGTCGACGCTGCGCTCGACAAGCTCCGCCACCACCTCGGGTGCGACTCCGTTGCGGTCTTCGAACTCGACCCCGACACCCTCGACATCGTCTGCAACTGCGAGTCCTTTCGCACCGAGGATTCGCGCCAATCGGTGTATGCGCCGATGCACCGCGACGATCCGGTCGTCGCCCGGATCCTCGATCCTGATCACGGGATGCGCTGGCGGTTCGCCGACCTGATCGGCCTGCCCGACGGCCTCGACCAGACCTCGATGCTCGTCGCGCCGATCGTGAAGGGCCGCGACATCGTCATCATCTCGGCGACCAGCCGTTTTGGCGAGCCGTTCGTCGAGGACGCCGAGGTCGCACTCCAGTCGATGGCGGCCCTCCTCGCCCAGTTGCGCTCCCGGCTGTTGCTCGAACGCTCGACCGAACTCAGCAGCCGCACCGATCGTCTGATCGGCGAGATCGCCGCCGACTTCGTCGAGCGCTCGATCGAGGACGTGTCCGAGGGCATCCAGCTCGCTCTGCAGTCGGTCGGCGAGCTGTTCGGACTCCGTTCGGTCTCGTTGTGGCAGGGCGACGGTGGCGGCTGGATCGACCGCAGCAACCACTGGACTCGCGACGAGGATCACCCGCCCTCGCCGGCCTTCGACCGCATCGACGCCCAGTCACCGGTGATGGCGGCCATCGAAGCTGGTGGCGGCGACATCCTCGTCACCGAGCCCAGCCGACTCGACGTCGGTCCGGCACTGCCCGAGGGCACGCTCACGTTCGCTCCGATCGTCGAGAACGGCGTGCTCCGCGGCGGGCTCGGCACCACCGACAACCGACCCCTGCACGTCGTCGCCGACATCGAGATCCTGCGCGACCTCCTCGAGGCGATGGCCCACCTCGTTCGCCAGTTGTGGCGGCGCCTCGACGCCGACGGCGAGATCGGGCGCAAGCTCGCGTCGGAGGATCTCCTCCGCCAGTTCGCGACCTCGCTCGCGACCACCCCGTCGACCGATCACGGCGGTGCCGCCGAGGCGTTCGGGTGGATCGCCTCCCGCTTCGGGATCGACCATGCGTCGCTGTGGCGAGCCGGTATCCGGCCCGACGGCAACACCGCCGAGCTGCGCATGCAGTACGGGGCCACGCCGGAGCTGCGAATCGCCGACCGACACCATGTCATCGACCTGGAGCCGGGCGAGCACTTCGGTGAGCTCATGGCCGCCGGGCACGCCGAGTTCTCGATCGACGACGAGCATCCCGTGGCCGAGGTGGCCCGCCGCATCCTCCCCGACGATCAGCCCCGCCGCATCCACGTGCTCGCCGACACCGACGAGTCCCGACTGCTCTACTCCCTCCCCGGCGACCGGCCGGTCCCCGACCACGTGCGGGCGACGATGTCGACGGTCTTGTCGACTGTCGTGCAGCACGAGGCGCGGATGGCCGCGGAGCGGGCGTTCGCCTCGGCGTTCAGTTCCGCACCCGTCGCAATTTGTCTGCGCGACCACACCAGCCGGCTGTTGTCGTGCAACCAGGCCTACCTCGGTCTCACCGGGCGCAGCGAAGAGGAGTTGATCGACTCGGCGCTCGACCTCGTCGTGAGCCCTGAGCACGTCCACGCCACCGAACAAGAACTCGCCAACCTGGCCCTCGGCGAGCAGGCGGTCCGAGAACTCGCCTACCGACGAGCCGACGGCGGCATCGTCTGGGCCCGCGTGCGCACCACGCCGGTCGAGATCCCGGGCCGGAGTGGTCCAGTGTTCTTCATGTACAGCGAAGACATCACCGAGAGTCGCCGGAGCCGCCAGCTCCTCGAGTACCAGGCGACCCACGACGAACTCACCGGGCTTCCCAACCGCCGGTCCTTCGTGGCCGACGTGTCGGCCGAGCTCTCCGTCGGCCAGGAGTTCGCCGTCATCATCCTCGACCTCGATCGCTTCAAGTTGGTCAACGACTCGCTCGGCCATCCCGCCGGCGATCAGTTGCTGATCACGTGTGCGGATCGCATCCGGCTATCGCTGCGCCCGGGCGACCTCGTCTGCCGTCTCGGGGGCGACGAGTTCGCCATCCTCCTGCGATCGCCGGCCGACGTCGCGTCGGCATCGGTCGTCGCCGACCGGCTGCTCGGTCTGCTCAGCGAACCCGTGCGCGTCGGCGACGAAGAGGTCTTCCCCTCGGCCAGCATCGGCATCGCCGTGCCCGCCGACGGCGACGGTGTCGACGAGTTGATGCGGCACGCCGACGCGGCGATGTACCAGGCCAAGAGCCAGGGCCGCGATCGGTGGGTGCGCTTCGACCGCTCGATGCGCGACGCCGTCGTCGAGCGGATCCGCACCGAGACCGATCTGCGCCGTGCCATCGAGAACGGGCAGCTCGAAGTCCACTACCAGCCCGAGTTCATGCTCGACACCGGCGAGATCGTCGGGGCCGAGGCGCTGGTCCGCTGGCGCCACCCCGAACGCGGTCTGCTCGCCGCCGGCACCTTCATCTCCCTCGCGGAGGAGACCGGCCTCGTCGTCGACGTTGGCCGGTGGGTGCTCGGCCAGGCCACGATGCAGGTGGCGGCCTGGGTCAAGGCCGGCCACGACATCATCGTGCGGGTCAATCTCTCGGCCCGCCAGCTGCGTACTGCGGTGGTAGGCGAGGTCAAGCAGGCCCTCGCCGCCGCGAACCTCGCGCCGGAGCGGCTCTGTCTCGAGCTGACCGAGACCGCGATCATGGACGACGTGCAGGAGTCGGCCCGGATCCTGCAGGAGTTCCGCGACCTCGGCGTGCTGGTCGCCATCGACGACTTCGGTACCGGTTTCAGTTCGCTCGCGTACCTCAAGCGGTTCCCGGTCGACATCTTGAAGATCGACCGCACCTTCGTCGACGGGGTCGGGGTCGATCCCGACGACACCGCGATCGTGCGTTCGATCATCGGCCTGGCCCGCACGCTGCGTCTCGACGTGGTCGCGGAGGGTATCGAGGACCCGACACAGATCGCCGAACTGGTGCGCCTCGGGTGTGCGCGGGGGCAGGGGTTCCACCTCGCCCGTCCGGTGCCGCCCGACGACGTCGCGATGCTCCTCGCCGGGACGCCGACGGCCGACTGACGACCTCCGGTTTTCCGCAGAATTCCAGTGGCCACAGGCCGCGTTCGGGCTTTACAACCGTAGGGTTACAGTGCTGTAATTACAGCCGTGGCAGCTGGCGGGGGGTCCAGATCGGACCAGATCGTTGTCATGCCGGAGGATCTCATGGCGATTTACGACGAAACAGAAGCCGAAGAGAAGTCCTGGCAGGACCTCGCGAACTGCCTGGGGGTCGACCCCGACCTGTTCTTCCCCGAACGTGGCGCATCCACCCGTGAGGCCAAAGAGGTCTGCCGGGGCTGCGTGGTCCGCGAGGACTGCCTGGAGTACGCGCTGCAGAACGGTGAGAAGTTCGGGATATGGGGCGGGATGAGTGAGCGCGAGCGCCGCCGCATCCGTCGTCAGCGGGCGCTCGCCCGGGCCGCAGCCGCCGCCCAGGCCGGCAACGTCACGGCCTGAGGCTGGCAATTCGGCCACCCTCGTGACCACCCCTCATACCGTCTTCACGATTGTCGGGGTACGCTCGCGTCCATGAACCTCGGTACGCCTGAACTGCTGGTCATCCTCGTGATCGTCCTTCTCGTCTTCGGTGGCGCTCGCCTCCCGAAGCTGGCCCGCTCGCTCGGCCAGGCGCAGAAGGAATTCAAGGAAGGCCTGTCCGAGGAGTCGGACGACGACGACAAGAACGCCTGATCCGGCCGGTGGCCGCCGGTCACCCCGGTCCAGCGCCCGACGGCGTCCCCACGTGGGACGACATCGCGCGCGATCACGTCGATTTCATGTACTCGGTGGCCTTTCGGCTCGCCGGGAACCATTCCGATGCCGAGGACGTTGTCCAGGATGCACTCGTACGCGTGAAGCGCGGACTCGAGAGCTATGTACCTGGTTCCCTGCACGGATGGCTGGCCCGGATCGTGACGAACGTCTTCCTCGATGAAACCCGACGACGCAAGCGGCGTCCTCAGACCGCGCTCCCCGACGACCCCGATCGGGTGATCGCCGGTGCGCCCGGCGCCGACGAGGCGCTGGCGATGGAGTCGCTGCCTGATCATCTCCAAGATGCGCTGAACGGACTCCCCGACGAGTTCCGCACGGTCGTCATCCTCTGCGACGTCGCCGGGTTGACCTACCACGAGATCGCCGACCAGATCGGCGTTCCCGTCGGCACGGTGCGCAGCCGGGTGCACCGAGGCCGCACCCGCCTGCGGGAGGTGCTGTCGTGAACCTCGACGACCGTTTCAGCGGCTACCTCGACGGCGAGTTGCCCGCCGAGGAGCGTCCCGAGATCGAGGCGGCACTCGCCGCCGACCCCGAGCTCCGCGCGGAGTTCGACGCGTTGCGTTCGGTGCGCGACCTCATCCGCGCCGAGGCCATGGTCGTCATGCGGCCCGGCTCATTCGAGCGCATCGTCGCCGAGGTCGAGGCCGACTCGGGCGATGACATCATCGTGGTGCCCGAGGCCGAGCCCGTCGTCGCACCGGTCGTGGCGCTGGCCGACCGGCGGCGCCGCGTCCCGACCTTCGCCGCGGTCGCGGCCAGCTTCGCGATCATCGTCAGCGTGGTCGGCGGCCTCGGCGGCGAGACCACACTTCCGGCGGTCGGTGAGCTCATCGCTCGTCACGACGCCGCCGCGGCCGACATGCCGACCGACACTGGCGACATGGACGACGACATGATGGCGTCGATGCCGGCCATGGACGACACCATGTCGATGATGGGCGCGGAGGTCGACGACGACCTCGTCCACGCCATCTACGAGTCATCGTCGGGCTCGGTCGTCTCGGTGTTCCGCCAGGACGGCGATCTCGACGTCGACGAACTCGTCGACGAGATGGACGGCGGCGACACCGGCGTCATGGACGGCCTGCCCATGTGGGGCAAGGACATCGGCGACCTGCACGTGACCGTGCTCGATGGCGACGGCTACGTCTGGACCATCGTCAGCGATGTCGACGACACCATGGACGAGGTCATGACCGACGCGATGGCCGATCTGCCGAGCCGGAGCTCGGGCGTACGCGAACGACTCCACGATGTGGCCGAAGCCATCGTGGAGCCGTTCGGTTTCGGGATCTGATCGCCGGGCCCGCCGGGGGGAACGGGACGCCGCACCCGCCGGAGGGAACGGGTACGGCCGACGATCGAGAACTACGCGGCGGCCGCCAGCTTGCGGGCGCGGAGGATGCGGCGGCGCTGGCGCTCGCTGCAGCCACCCCAGACGCCGTGATCGATTCGGTTGCGCAGCGCGTACTCGAGGCAACGTTCCTGCACGGGACAGCCTTCACAGACGCGTTTGGCGACCTCCACGCCCACGCCGTCCGAGGGGAAGAAGGTGTCGGGGTGTTGGGTGGCGCAGTTCCCTCGTGCCATCCAGTTGGTGTCCATTCGGATCTCCTTGGTCGGACCGCCGTCCAACCGCCCGCTTTGTGCGTGTCACTAGTACGCCCAGAACCCGTGGAAAGTTCCCGTAAAGGCCTCATCGGCCGCATCGCCGGGTTGACCTGAGGCCTGATTCGGCCCGTATCGCAGCGAAAAAACCGCACTACACTCTGCGACCATGAGCGACACCGCAGTCGAGAACGACGAGCCGCCGATCGGCCAGGCCACCATCGTGTACCTGGGTCCGGCGGCCCCCCACTGGGAGATCCGACCGGTGTTCGGTGAGCGCGAGGTCATGGATTCGTTCCGCGATCGGGTCAACGCCCGCCTCTTGCTGCTCCCGCCCCACGATCCACAGTTCCGGCGCAACCGTGAGCGCGTGAACCGTGACGGAGAGCGCGAGAACATCGTCGTCGAATGGGACCTCGGGTATCCCGAGGACGAACCCGAGTCCTGAACCCGAGAGGGGGGCCGTTGCGCACGATCGGGATCGATCTCGGGGGAACCAAGACGCTGGCGGTCCTGGTCGAGGACGGGAAGGTGGTCGAGAAGTCCAAGCGGGCGACGCCTCGCGTGGGTACGCCCGACGACGTCTTGGCGACCATGGCCAAGGTGGCCGATGCGGTCGACCCCGACGGCACCGCCACCGCGATCGGTATCGGCGCACCCGGACCGGTCGTGCCGGGCACCGGGGTGCTGCCGGCGGCGCCCAACCTGCCCGGGTGGGATCACGACGTCGCCGTTGCCGACCTGATGAGCGAACGCCTGGGCGGTCGCCCGGTCGTCGTCGGCAACGACGTCAACGTCGGCACCCTGGCCGAGCATCGGCTCGGGGCCGGCAAGGGGGTCGACGATCTCCTCGGTGTGTTCGCAGGTACCGGTGTCGGCGCCGGCCTGATCCTCGACGGTCGACTTCGCCAGGGGCCTCGCGGGCTCGCCGGCGAGATCGGCCACATCTACGTGGCCTTCCGCGATCTCGCCGACCAGGCCGAGGGTCTGGGGCGAGGTGAGCTCGAGGACTACGCCGGTCGCAACGCGCTCGAGCGGCGTGTCGTCGCCGCCGGCACCCCCGACCACGACGCGATGTTGGCGCTGCGAACCGATGGGCGGCTCAAGTCCAAGGCGTGGGCGACCGCGATCGAGATGGATGATCCGCTCGCGCGCCGGCTCGTCGACCAGGCCGCCTCCGCCCTCGCCGCGGCCATGGCGTCGGTCATCACCTTGCTCGACGTCGAGCTCGTCGTGCTCG
>JBCBYI010000047.1:0-20816 GCA_039815945.1 Actinomycetota bacterium
ATCGGCCATGATCAGGCTCCCGTCGCGGCGTCGTGGCAGGCCTGGGCGAGCGCAGCGGCGACGCCCGGTTGCTTCATGATGGTCGGCATCACGACCGCACGCATACCTGCGTCCTCGACGGCGGGGGCGAGCTCGCGGTCGACCTCGTCGATCACGAGGGTGGCGGCGAGATCGCGGTAGCGCCGGGCGACGCCGACGACCGAGGACTCCTCGCCCAGCTCACGGAGCATGCGGTCGGCCGGCCCTTTCAGGGCGGCGCCGCCGATGATCGGCGAGACGGCCACGTTGTGGCTCCGCCGGGCCTCGACGAGCGGCTGCAGCCCGGGAACGGCGAGCAGCGGACCGATCGAGACGATCGGGTTCGACGGGGCGATGACGAGGGCGTCGGCCTCGATGATCGCCTCGGCGACGACGGGGGAGAGGCGGGCCTCGTCGGCGCCGGCGAAACGCACCCCGGTGACCTCGACGCTGTGCTGCATCCCGACGAAGTACTCCTGGAATCCGACCTCGCGGCCATCGGTGAGCCCGACCCGGGTCTCGACCCGGTCGTCGGTGACGGGCAGGAGCCGACAGGCGAGCTCCCACGATGCGGTGATCTCGGCGGTGACCTCGGTGAGCGTCGCGCCCTCGTGCATGCGGGCGGTGCGGTAGAGGTGGGTGCCGAGATCCCGGTCACCGAGGCTGAACCAGTTCGCGCCGCCGTAGCGGCCGAGCTCGGCCATCGCCTGCCAGGTCTCGTCGACGAGGCCCCATCCCCGCTCGGGATCGATGGCCCCGGCGAGGGTGTAGGTGCACGTGTCGAGATCGGGACTGACGTGGAGTCCGTGCAACACGACGTCGTCGGCGACGTTGACGACGCCGGTGACGGTCGCGGGATCGAAGGCCTCGAGCGCGCCGGTGAGATAGCGGGCCGCCCCGACCCCGCCGGCCAGGACGACGTGGCTCACGAGATGCCCTTGAGCTTCCCGGAGAGCAGGTCGATGTCGGCGTCGACCATCATCGTGACGAGGCTCTCGAAGGAGGTCTCGGGCTTCCAGCCGAGCATCTCCTCGGCCTTGGTGGCGTCGCCGACGAGGAGGTCGACTTCGGCAGGCCGGAAGAAGGCCTCGTCGATGACGACGTACTGCTCCCAGTCGAGACCGGCATGACCGAAGGCGACCTCACAGAACTCACGGACCGAATGGGTCTCGCCGGTGCAGATCACGAAGTCCTCGGGCGTCTCCTGCTGGAGCATCAGCCACATCGCTTCGACATAGTCGCCGGCGAAGCCCCAGTCGCGCTGGGCGTCGAGGTTGCCGAGCCGCAGCTCGTCGACCAGGCCGAGCTTGATCTGGGCGACGGTGTGGCTGATCTTGCGGGTGACGAACTCGAGGCCGCGGCGGGGGCTCTCGTGGTTGAAGAGGATCCCGCTGGTGGCGTGGAGGTCGTAGCTCTCGCGGTAGTTGAGGGTGATCCAGTGGCCGTAGACCTTGGCGACGCCGTACGGCGAGCGCGGGTGGAACGGGGTGGTCTCCTTTTGAGGGACTTCGTGAACCTTGCCGAACATCTCCGACGAGCTCGCCTGGTAGAAGCGGATCTCCGGGTCGACGAGGCGGATGGCGTCGAGCAGGCGGGTGACGCCGAGGGCGGTGGTCTCGCCGGTGAGGACCGGCTGCCCGAAGGAGGTCTGGACGAACGACTGGGCGGCGAGGTTGTACACCTCCTGCGGGCGGTACTGCCGCAGGATGTGGATCATCGAGATCTCGTCGAGCAGGTCGCCGGGGACGAACGTGATCTTGTCCTGGATGTGGGCGATCCGCTCGAAGTTGACGGTGCTCGAGCGCCGCACCATGCCGAGGACCTCGTAGTCCTTCTCCAGGAGCAGCTCCGCCAGGTACGAACCGTCCTGGCCGGTGATGCCGGTGATGAGTGCTCGCTTGGTCACGAAAGGTCCTCTCCGCGCCAGAACTCGAGGAGATCCTCGAGTGTCTGCTCGATCGGGATGCTGGGTGACCAGCCCGTGTCGGTGCTGATCTTGGTGTTGTCGCCCAGCAACACCTTGAGGTCGACCGGACGCATGAGTTCCGGATCGGTCTCGAGGGTGATGTCGGCCGATGAGTGGGTGACGAGGATACCGGCGAGTTCACGAACTGATCGGTCGACCCCCGAGCACACGTGGTACGCCTCGCCGGGCCGACCGTCGACCATCAGCGCCCGGTAGGCCCGCACGACGTCGCGCACGTCGGTGAAGTCGCGGCGGGCTTCGAGGTTGCCGACCCGGATGGCGGTCTCGCCCGTCTGCTCGGCCTTGGCGATGCGGCTGGCGATCGCGGAGGCGACGAACTTGTCGCTTTGACCGGGTCCGAGATGGTTGAACGCCCGGATCCGGACGACATCGAGCCCGTGCCCGAGGCCGGCCTGCACACAGACCATGTCGGCCGCGGCCTTGGAGGCGGCGTAGGGGCTGACCGGGCGCAGCGGCTGGGCCTCGGTGAGCGGGAGGTCGGCCTCCTGGACCGGCCCGTAGATGTCGGCACTCGTCACCGCGGCCACCCGATCGGCACCGGCGAGCCGGGCGGCGTCGAGCACGTTGAGCGTGCCCTCGACGTTGACCCGCAGCGTCTCGACGGGCGTGGTCCACGATCCACCGACGTCGGCCTGCGCGGCCAGGTGGTACACCACCTCGGGGGCGGCGTCGGCGAACGCCTCGATGAGGGCGTCGCGGTCGGTGATGTCGGTCGTGCTCTCCACGATCTCGTCGCCCTGGTCTCGCAGGCAGGATACGAGGTGGGTGCCGACGAACCCGTTGGCGCCGGTGACGAGGGCCCGCACGATCAGGTACCGAAGCAGCAGAAGGGGGCCGTCATCACAGCGGACTCTAGGTTCGGCCCCGCGGGTGGGCAACCACCCTCGACGACGATCCGACGTCGGCGCCGCCGGGTCCGGAGTGCCACGTCGGCCGGGGAGTCGGGCGGTAGCCTCCGCAGACCGTGGCCGACATCCCAGCCTCCGACGCGCGCCCCGACGCGCCGAGCGAACCGCGTGCGGCGACGCCTTCGGTCACCGCCGTGGTGGTGGCCCACGATCCGGGGGCGTGGTTCGAGGAGACCCTCGACAGCATCGTCACCCAGGACTACCCGCGGCTCGAGCTCGTGGTCGTCGACGGCACGGGCGAGGGCGACCTCGGCGAGCGGGTCCGCGCGGTCGCGCCCGACGCCACACTGATCGACGCCTCCGACACCGACGGGTTCGCCGCGGCGGCCAACACCGTGCTCGAGACCGATGTCGAGTCGGCCTTCCTGCTCGTCTGTCACGACGACGTCGCGCTGGCGCCCGACGCCGTCCGAGTCCTCGTCACCGAGGCGTTGCGGTCCAACGCCGGCGTCGCCGGGCCGAAGCTGGTCGACTGGGAGCGGCCCGAGATCCTGCAACACGTCGGACTCTCGGTCGACCAGTTCGCCGTCGCCGCCGACGTCATCGAGCCGGCCGAGCGCGACCAGGAGCAGTACGACCGGGTCCGCGACGTCTTCGCAGTGCCCTCGGCCTGTGTGCTCGTCCGCACCGGCCTGTTCGCCGCAATCGGCGGCTTCGATCCCGGGATCACCCGCCGCGGCGAAGACATCGATCTGTGCTGGCGAGCGCAGCTGGCCGGCGCGCGGGTGCTCGTCGTCCCCGACGCCCGGGTCCGCCACAGAAGCGATCTGATCGGTCGGACGGGAGTCGACGACATCCGCCGCACCCGCGCTCGCCATCAGCTGCGCACCGTGCTGGTCACGGGTGGTCGCCTGCGGCTGCTCGGCACGATCCCGCTGCTCGCGCTGCTGTCGCTCGCCGAGATCACCATCGCCGCCTTCACGGGCCGGTTCGGTCAGGTGCGCGACATCGTGTCGGCCTGGACCTGGAACCTCTCGCGGCTCGGCGAGATCCGACGCCGCCGGGCCGGGCTGCGACCCAAGATCACGATCTCTCCGGGCGACGTCCGTGCCGCCCAGGCGTCGGGGTCGGTTCGCATCAACGCCTTCGTGCGGGGCCAGATCGGACGAGGCGACCGCGCCTTCGGCGAAGAACTCGTCACCGCCATGCGCACCGGGACCACTCGGTTCTCGGTGCTCGCCTGGGCCCTCGTGCTCGGGCTGATCGTGTTCGGCTCGCGGGCGTTGATCAGCGACGGTGTCCCCGCGGTGGGCGACTTCGTGGCCTTCCCCGACTCCGGCGGCGCACTGATCGACACGTGGTGGTCGAGTTGGCGTGCTCGCGACCTCGGCTCGGTCGGCTCGACCCCGACCGGGTTCGGACTTCTCGGAGTCCTCGGGGTCCTCCTCGGCGGATCGATGGGGCTCGTGCGCACGCTGTGGGTGCTGGGTCCTGTCGTCGTCGGCCTGATCGGGGCCTGGCGGGTGCTGTCGGTCAGCGGCAGTCGTCGGGCCCAGATCGCCACGCTCGTCGCCTACGCGGCCCTCCCGCTGCCCTGGGCGGCGATCGCCGGCGCATCGTGGACCACGCTCGGTGTCTACGCCGTGGCCCCGTGGGTGCTGCGGGCGCTGCTCGAGGCCCAGGCCAGCGCGCCGTTCCGCACGACCGCGGGACCGGTCCGGGGCCTGGTCCCGGCCGCGGTCGCCGCCGGGGTCGCGGTCGGCCTCGCCGGCGTGTTCGACCCGGTCGTCGCCGTCGTCACCGTGCTCGTCGCGGCCGGCCTCGTGGCCGGCGCCCTCGTGGCCGTCAACCCCACCGGGGTGGTGCGGCTGGTGGCGGCGTCGGCAGGCGCCGCGCTCGTCGGCGCGCTCCTCACCTTGCCGCTGTCGATCGAACTGCTCGCCAACGGACTGCCCTGGCATCCGTTCGCCGACGGGCGGACGGGCGACGCCTCGACCGAGCCGTTGACCGACCTGCTGCGATTCGCGATCGGTCCCGAGTCGGCCGCCCCGCTCACCTGGGCCTTCGCCGTCCCGATGGCGGTTCCGCTGTTGATCGGGCGCGCCTGGCGGTTCGATCTGGCGGTACGCCTCTGGTTCGTCGCACTGACCGCCTGGGGGGTGGCCCTCACCGCCGTCCACGGCGTGGTGCCCTTCGGCCTCCCTGAACCCGGCGTGCTCGTCGCCCCGGCCGCCATCGCAGTGGCGGCGCTGTGCGGCGTCTGCGTCTCCGCACTCGAGCACGACCTGCGTCGGGCCGGGTTCGGGTGGCGGCAGCTGCTGTTGCCCCTCGCCATCGGCGCCGCGGCGATCGCGGTGCTGCCGTCGATCGGCGCCATCACCGACGGTCGGTGGGGCCTCGGTCGCGGCGGCTACGAGAACGTGCTTCCGCTGGCCGACCCGACGCTCGACGGGTCGTACCGGGTCGTGTGGATCGGCCATCCCGACCACCTGCCCGCCCAGGGGTCGCCGTTCGTCGCCGACATGGCCTGGGTGGCGACCATCGACGGGCTGCCCGACATCACCGAGCGCTCGATCCCCGCCGATCGCGGCGCCCACGACCAGATGGAGGCGGTGCTCGACGCGATCCTCGCCGGTGAGACCTCGCGCGCCGGGCGCCTGCTCGGCGGTCTCGGCGTGCGCTACGTCGTCGCGGTCGAGCGGCTCGCCCCGGCGCCGTTCAGCGACGTCGACGACGCTCGCCCGCTGCCCGACGCGCTGGCCGAGACGCTCGACACTCAACTCGACCTGCGTCGCCTCGCCGGCGTGAACAGTGCGCTGCGCATCTACGAGAACACCGAGTGGACCTCGGTCCGCGCCGCGGCGGTGAGCTCCTTCGACGACGGCCGCACGACGCTGTTCGATCTCCAGGTCGCCCCGATCACGGGAACGATCGGCGTGCTCGGCGGCTCCGACGATCGCATCGAAGGCCCGGTCCCCGACGGCGTCGAACTGTTCGTCGCCCAGAGCGTCGACCGCGGCTGGCGGCTCGAGATCGATGGTTCAGAGGCAGCGCGCCGTCGATCGTTCGACTGGGCGACCACGTTCGTTCCCGCCGCCGGCGGGGGAGACGCGGTGCTGTCGTACACGACGCCCCGCTGGCGTCAACTCGTCGTCGTGGTCCAGTTGCTCGCCCTGCTCGGCACGGTGAGTCTCTCGGTTCGTCGGTTGGTCGGAGGTCGTCGCTGATGCGGGCGCTGCGGCTCCTGGCGTTGGTCATCATCGGCGGCCTGATCGCCGTCGGGGTGCTCGCCGACGAGCGCGACCGCACGATCGACGAACTCGCCCCGCCCGTCATCGTCACGACCCCCGATGCCCGCACCGGCACCTGGTTCTGCGCCGGCGGCTCCGGCGCGGTCGGCGCGGCGACGGTCGGCCTCGAGTTGGTCAACGCCGGCGGTGACGACGCAGTGGTCGACGTCCAGGTCGTGCGCGACGACACCGCCGACGGCCAACGCACCGAGGTCGTCGTTCCCGCGGCGTCGCGCGTGCCGGTCAATCTGCCCCAGCTCGCCCCGGAGGCGACCTGGCTCGGCGCGATCGTCGAGAGCAACGATGCCGACGTGGTGGTGGAACAGACCTTCGACGGGTTGAGCGGCACCGACCGGGCGCCGTGTGCGACCGCCACCGGATCTGCGCTCTACGCCGCCGATGGCGCCACCCGGCTGCTCGCCGAGGGCGAGTCGATGACACTGCTTTTGATGAATCCGTTCCAGGACGACGCCATCGCCGACGTCCGCTTCGACGCCGACGTCGGCCCGGACAGCATCAGCGCCATCGTGGTGCCGGCCCGGCGCATCGTGGCCATCGACGTGACCGAGGAGGTCACCGTCGCCTCCCGCGTGCACACCACGATCGACGTCACCGTCGGTCGGCTCGTCGCCAACCGGCTCCAGGTTCGCAACGGCACGACGGTGCGAGGCCTGGCGGTCACCCCGCTCGTGCAGGACGGCGCCGTCGTGAGCGTCGTCCCGGTCGTCGAGACCCGCCTCGGGCTCTTCGACCGGCTGCATGTCTCGAATCCCTCCGCCGAGTCGGCCGAGGTCGATCTCGAGATCGTGACCGACGGCGGCGCGACCCTCGACCCGATCGAGCTCACGGTGCGGGCCGGCCGCACAGTGGTGGTCGACGTCGCCGCCGAGTCACGACTGGCCGCCCTGCCTTCGTTCTCGGTGGTCGCCCGCTCGCTCACCGGCCAACCCGTCGCGGTGGCGGTCGAACGCCGGGCCGAACTCGGCAGCGATCTCGTCGCCGGCACCGCGGCGATGGGCGCGCTCGACGCTGCTGCCACCGAGTGGATCGTCGCCCGCGACGGCAACGTCTCGGAGTTGAGCGTGGTCAACCCCTCCAGCGACGGCATCGCCAACGTCGAACTCTGGCGGGTGAGCGCCGACGGTGAGACCTTCCTCACCTCGATCGAGCTCGGACCGGGGCGTCGTCAGGTGTTGGACGCGCCCGACATCGCCGAACGCGACCTGCTGCGGGTCCGCGCCACCGCTCCGGTGGTGGTGGGGCGCGCCAACGCGGGCTTCACGTCGAGGCAGATGCTCGCCGGCGTCATCGCGGACGGAGCCGTGCCGCTCGATCAGCTCGACTGATCGTCGAGCTCGCCGGTGTGACAGCCCGGCGGCACCGAGCCGGGTTCGCGCTCGTCGGCGACGGCTGCCCACAGGTCGGTGGCGGTGACCGGTCCGAGGAAGCCTCGCTTCACGGCGCCATCGGCGTCGGCCACCACGAGGGTCGGGACGCCGTCGATGTTGTAGCGCTCGTGCATCGCCTTGTCGTCCTGGAAGTCGATGCGTTGGGTCGCGACCTGGTCGCTCGTGAGCAACTCGGCCCGCTCCCACACCCCGGCGCAGGTGTCGCAGCTCGACGACGTGAACACCACGACGAGCCAGGGCGCGTCGGGCCGCTCGAAGTCGTTGCGGTCGAGGAGGTTGGGGACGTGGTGGGTGTTCGACGCCGGCGGACCCGGCTTGCGTCCGAGCAGGGCCGCGACCGAGCCGGCGATCACCGCCCCGCCGAGCACGAGGAGGATCGCCTCCATCGTCAGGCGTCGTCGCCGGTGCCGACCTCGGCCGGTTCGGCGGTGTCGCGCTCGGAGCCGTTGGCCGACGCGTCGGTGCCGGGCTGACGGGAGATGTCGATCAGTCGAACGACCTCGTCGCCGGTGATCGTCTCGTGCTCGAGCAGGGCCCGGGCGACGAGATCGAGGCCGTGACGGTACTCGACCAGCAGATCACGACAGTCGCTCTCGGCCTCGACGAGGATCCGACGGATCTCGTCGTCGACCAGCTTCTGGGTGGCCCCCGAAAAGCTCTTCGACTGCATCATGTCCTCGCCGAGGAAGACCGGACCCTGATCCGACAGCGACATCGGACCGACCGCTTCACTCATGCCCCACTCGGTGACCATGCGGCGAGCGGTGGCGGTGGCCTGCTGGAGGTCGTTGGAGGCGCCGGAGGAATACTCGTCGAACACGAGGGCCTCGGCGACCCGGCCGCCCATGGCCATGACCATGCGGGCTTCGGCTTCGTCCTTGTCCATCGAGTGACGGTCCTGGGTGGGCAGGGTCATGGTGACACCGAGCGCCATGCCGGTCGGGATGATCGTGACCTTGTGGACGGGATCGTTCTCCGGGAGGATCGCCGCGCACAGCGCATGGCCGGCTTCGTGGTAGGCGGTGCGCTCGAGTTCCTCACGGCTGCGCACCATCGAGCCCCGCTCGATGCCGAGCAGCGCTCGGTCGCGAGCGGAGTCGAAGTCGACCGCGGCGATCTCGTCGCTGCCGCGCCGCACTGCGAACAGGGCCGCTTCGTTGACCAGGTTGGCGAGATCAGCGCCGGCCATGCCGGGGGTGCCGCGGGCGATCACGTTGACGTCGACGTCGTCGCTGGTGTGCTTGCCCTTCAGGTGCACGCCGAGGATCTTGACGCGGTCTTCGAGCTCGGGCAGCGGCACGACGACCTGCCGGTCGAAGCGGCCGGCCCGCAGCAGCGCCGGGTCGAGGATGTCGGGACGGTTGGTGGCCGCCATCATCACGATGCCCTCGGAGCCCTCGAAGCCGTCCATCTCGGCCAGCATCTGATTGAGGGTCTGTTCACGCTCGTCGTGGCCGCCACCGAGGCCCGCGCCACGCTTGCGGCCGATCGAGTCGATCTCGTCGATGAAGATGATCGCCTTGCCCATCTTGCGGGCCGACTCGAAGAGGTCGCGGACGCGGCTGGCGCCGACGCCGACGAACATCTCCATGAAGTCCGAACCGGTGACGGAGAGGAACGGCACGCCGGCCTCGCCGGCGACGGCCTTGGCGAGCAGGGTCTTGCCGGTGCCGGGCGGACCGACGAGCAGCATGCCCTTGGGCACGCGGGCGCCGATCTCGGTGAAGCGCTCGGGGTGCTTCAAGAAGTCGACGACCTCGGTGATCTCCTGCTTGACGCCCTCGTAGCCGGCGACGTCGTCGAACATCGTGCCGGGGCGTTCGGTGGAGTAGGTCTTGGCCTTGCTGCGGCCGATCGACATGACGTTGCCCATCTGGCCCTGGGCCCGGCGCTGCATCCACACGAAGAACAGGATCAACAAGGTGACCGGGATCAACAGCGGGATGAGCGACGTGAAGAAGTTGGGCGTCGGCGTGACGAACTTCCACTCGTCGGTCTGGGTGCGGATCAGCGCGTTGTCGTCGTCGGGCAGCGGGAGCGGACCGACGGTCGAGAACTCGGTGCCGGACGTGTCGGTGAAGGTGATGCCGCCGTCGGTGTTGTCGTACTCCGCTTCGACGACCGCGCCCTCCTCGACGCGCTCGATGAAATCGGCGTAGTCGACGGCTTCACGGCTCTCGCTGGGGATGAACATCGTCGCGGCGAGCACGACGATGAGCGAGCCGAGTGCGATCCACACGGCATAGCGCGAGAGTCCCTGAGCGTTGGGGCGCTGGCCGTTGGGCGAGCGCTCGTCGTCGCTGACGGGAGGCGGAGGTGGGGGAGGAGGAGGGTTCGGCGCCATGGATCAAGGGTAGACGGGTGTCCCGGTGCAACGGCAGCACGGGCGGTCGTATTCCTTCGGTCCGCGCAAGCTCGGTGTGAGGGCGATACGTTCGGCGCCATGAGTCGTCGTTGTGCCCGTCCCGGTTGTGGTCAGCCCGCCGACACCACGCTGTCGTACGCCTACGCCCAGCGACAGGTTTGGCTCGACGACCTCCATCGCGTCGACAGTCCGGCCAACCACGACCTGTGCCGCCGCCACGCCGACCGGACCCAGCCCCCGAAGGGCTGGGAGCTCCGCGATCGGCGCCGGTCCCAGGTCGCGGCGACCTTGAAGTACGCCAGCTAGGCGCCATGGCGCCGACACAGCGGGTCGTTCTCGCGATCGTCGGGTTCCTGGCCGGGATCCTCGCCGCGAGCGTCGCCGCCGGGATCGTCGTCTCGGCCACCGGGTGGGAGCTCTCGGTGCCCGCCACGATCGGCAGCGAACTCGGACGTGCCGTCCGCCAGGTCGGCCAGGCCGCCGACCTCGACGACGACCGCATGCCCGCCGCGTGGCTCGCCGTCGTGAACGCACCGCTGTGGCTGGGGCTGGTGGGCGCCCCGCTGCTCGCGCGGCGGGCCGGTCTCGACTGGCGCCGTGACCTCGGCTGGGCCATGAAGGCCGTCGACGTGCCGATCGGGCTCGCGGTCGGCGTCGCCACCCAGTTCGCGCTCATTCCGCTCTACGAGGTGTTCTTCTTCGTCTTCGGCGAGCAGGACGTGTCCGGTCCGGCGCGCAGTCTGGTCGCCTCGGTCGACAGCCCACTCGACCTCGCCGGCCTGCTCGTGATCACGGTCGTGATGGCGCCCCTCACCGAGGAGATCGTCTATCGCGGCCTGCTGTTCGGCGGGATCCGCGACATGGAACGCGGTCATGTCGGCAGCGGTGTCGTGATCGCCGCGGTCGTGTCGTCACTCATCTTCGCGGCATCGCACTTCCAGCTGATCCAGTTCCCGGGCCTGTTCGTCTTCGGACTGGTGGCGGTCGCGGTCTATCTCCGCACCGGCCGGCTCGGCACCGCGATCTGGGCCCACGTGGGCTTCAACCTCACGACGGTGGTGCTCCTCCTGGCGGTCTGAGCACCTCGAGCCGGCCCTTCGTCCACAGATTCCCGCTCTGCGTGAGATTTCTGCCCTCATTCGCTCACAACCCGTGGTCACGGGTCCGACGGAGTGACATCCGCCGTGTGATGAGAGCGAGCCCCGAGATGACGAACCTGGTCGCGACCGCCTGCCCTTCCTGTGACGCCCCCCTGGTGACGATCACCATCAACGTGGGCGCCGGCGAGCGCACGATGTGCAGCTGCAGCAAGTGCGATCGGCGCTGGTGGCTGCGCGACGGCCGCCTGACCACCCTCGACGGCGTGATCCACGAACTCGGCCAGCCCGAGGCGCCCCGCGCCCGCTTCCGCCCCTGACGCGCACCCCTCGCCGCCGATTGTCGGGAGCGCCGCGGACAAGCCTCGCCCAGGTGGCACCATGGGCGACGCCATGACGGACCACCCGCCACTCGCGCCCGACCTCGACGGCCCCGCCGACCGCGCCGCGCCGGAACCCGACGACCTCGAGACGGTCGGCCTCGAACCCCAACCAGATCCCTGGGCTCCGTGGGTCGGGCCCGAGCAGGTCGCCACCCTCGTCCTGGTCGCCCTGTCGACCATCTTCGTCGCGTGGAACGTGCAGCCCGATCTGTGGTTGGACGACACGACCCCGACCGGCGGCGACATGGGGGCGCACGTCTGGTCGCCTGCCTATCTGCGCGATGTCTTGTTGCCGGAGTTCCGCCTCACCGGTTGGTCACCCGACTGGTACGCCGGCTTCCCCGCGTTCACCTTCTACATGGTGGTGCCGTCGCTGCTGATCGTGATGGTCAACGTCGGGCTCGGCGGGCCGTTCTGGGTGCCGATCATCGCGTCGGGCGTGCTCGGCCTCGTCGCCGTGCTCGTCCGCGACCGCATCGGCACCACGCCCACCCGCGCCGCCGCGGTCTACGGGGTCGCCGCGCTGGGCTTCGTGTTGATCGTGCCGGTGAGTTACGGCGCGGCGATGAAGCTGATCGTCGTCGCCGGCATGGTCACCTTGCCGATCGCCGCCTGGTCGATGGGAAAGCTCGGTGGCCTGGCGTTCCCCGGCCCCGCCCTGATGGCGGTCGCGACCATCCCGTTCTTGTTCGACCGCAGCTTCAACATCTACGGCGGCAATCTGTTGTCGACGATGGCGGGCGAGTTCGCCAACTCGCTCGGCCTCACCTTCGCCGTCGTGTTCTTCGGCGTCGCGGCGCGGGGCATGGAGACCGGTCGTCATCGTGGGGCCGCGGCGGCGCTGCTGGCGCTCGCGGGCCTCACCCATCTGTTCGCGGCGTTCTTCGCGCTCGTCTGTCTGCTCGCGCTCTGGTTGGTCCGGCCCGGCGTCCGCACGACGATGTGGCTCGCGGTCATGGGTCCGATCGCTGCGCTGCTCTCGGCGTTCTGGGTCCTGCCGTTCTTCTGGAACCGCTCGCTGCTCAACGACATGGGGTGGGGCAAGGAGCGCCGCTACGTCGCCGCCCTCTGGGACCGCAGCGGCTCGTTCGGCGATCAGGCGTTCCTCACCAACGATCCGCCCCTGCAGTTGCTGATCGTGCTGGCGGTCGTCGGTGCGGTGATCTGCGGCATCCGCCGCGTCCGGTTCGGCATGGCGATGACCATGGTCGCGATGGCCTTCGCCGCCCTGTTCCTGCTGTTGCCCGAAGGGCGGCTCTGGAACGTGCGGCTGTTGCCGTACTACTACCTCTCGATCAACTTCATGGCCGGCATCGCGGTGGCCGAGATCGGACGACTCCTCGCCGCTGGCGCCCGGTCCTTCGGCTCGGCCCGCAACGCGTTCGCCGCCGCGTTCGCACCGGCCGCGCTCGCCAGCCTCGTCGTGTTCATCGCCTTCGGGCTCACCCTGCGCTCGCTCCCGTTCGGGTCGGTCGACGACCAGGGTCGCTACTCGTGGCTCGGTGTGTTCCAGACCACCGAACGCCATCTCGGCCCCCTGTGGGCCGCCCACAACTTCAACGGGTACGAACGCACCGGCGCCTACCCGGAGTACTCGTTCATGGTCGCCACCATGGAAGAGGTGGGGCAGGAGTTCGGCTGCGGCCGCGCCCTGTGGGAGTACCAGAGCGAACGGCTCGGCTCCTACGGCACCCCGATGGCGCCGATGCTGTTGCCC
This sequence comes from Actinomycetota bacterium, assembly GCA_039815945.1. Taxonomy (GTDB): domain Bacteria; phylum Actinomycetota; class Acidimicrobiia; order Acidimicrobiales; family Aldehydirespiratoraceae; genus UBA11606. Next base: position 13,115 of record JBCBYI010000047.1, read on the forward strand.
CACTGGACCGACGGCTGCATCGGTTCGATGGAGGGCCTGTACTTCGAGGCGTCGGCCACGACGCCGTACCACTTCCTCCTGCAGTCCGAACTCTCGACCTCGCCGTCGCGGGCTCAGCGCGACCTCCCGTACTCGAACCTCAGCATCAACCAGGGGGTCGGCCATCTGCAGGATCTCGGCGTGCGCTACTACATGGCGTTCACCGACCAGGCGGTCATGCAGGCCCAGGCCGATCCGCGCCTCACCGAGATCGCCACGGCGGGCCCGTGGGTGATGTTCCTCGTCGCCGAATCCGACCTCGTCGTCGGCCTCGACCAGATGCCCGTCGTCGTCGACGGGGTGCAGGGCGGGGGAGAGGCGTGGCTGGTGCCGACCGTCGGCTGGTGGCAGGCCGAGAACGTCCCGCTGGTGGCCGAGACGGGCCCCGACGAGTGGCCGAGCACGTCGATGACCGTCATCGAGGAGGCCATCCCCGCGCTCGCCCAGGCGGTGGAGAACGAATCGGGCCGGGTCGCGGAGATGCAGGCGCTCGCCGCTGGCCTGCCGACGGTGTTGCCGTCGGAGTCGATCGAGCCGGCGGTCGTCACCGACGTGGTCACCGACGAGCTCTCGATCTCGTTCGAGGTCGATGAGATCGGCAAGCCGGTTCTCGTCCGCACGAGCTACTTCCCGAACTGGGAGGTCAGCGGCGGTGAGGGCCCGTACCGGGTGTCGCCGAACCTGATGGTCGTCGTGCCGACCGACACCTCGGTCGAGTTGACCTATGGCCGCTCGGGGGTCGAGGTGATCGGCCTCGTCATGACCCTGCTGGGTCTCGCCGGGCTGGTCGCCCTGCGCCGCCTGCCGCCATCGACCGGCGCCCGGCTCTGGGACCTCGGCTCGTCGCCCCTCGACCTGCTTCCGAGCCGCGATCTCGTCGCGAGCGAGGTCCAGGAGGGACGGGCCCGACCCGAATCGATCCGGCGCCTCGTCGAGGAAGCCGGCGATCACACCCGCCGCGCCGTCAGCGGCCTCGCAGGCGGACTCGGACTTGTCGGCGCCACCCTCATCGCCCACATCGCCGTCCGGCCGACCACTGAAGAGCCCCTGCTCGCACTCCTCGTCTGGATGCCGGGCGCCGCCGGTCTGCTCGCCGTCGTGTTCGGCTCCCTCCCGTCGCTGGTCGAGCTCGCCCGCTACCGGTCGACGGTGGTCGAGCCGGCCCGCACCTTCGTGCGCTTCGCCGCGACGAACCCTGCGCCGGATCCCGTGGCCGAGGACCCCGACGGGGCCCACTGATGGCGGTGCGGTTCGTCGCCGGCGACGGGCCCGAGCGCCCCGACGCCCGCCGGTTCGCCCTCGCCGGACTCGTTGCGACGGCCGTCGACGTCGGCGTCGCGGTCGGCCTGGTCGGGCTCGGTCTGGCCCGCCTGCCGGCCGGTCTGGCGGCGCTCGCCCTCGCCGCGGTCGTAAGCCGTGTGCTCCACGCCCGCTACACGCTGCGGGGCGATCAGCTCGATCGTTGGATCCGGCAGCCTCCGGTCTTCGCCGTCGTCGTCGTGATCGCGGGTGTGGTCGACCTGGCCGTGTTCCTCGGGTTGTCGTCGATCGCGGCCCTCCCGGCCAAGCTGCTCGCGGTGGCGGTGTCGGCGATCATCCGGGGGTTGTCGCACCGACTCGTGCTGTTTCGCGTCGTGCGGCGGGATCAGTCGACGCCCGTGCATCGTCGGGCTCCGGAGGGCGAGGTACGGGTGAGTGTCGTGGTGCCCGCATACCGCGAGCAGGCCCGTATCGCCGACACGGTCGCCCGCATCCGCGCCGAACTCGACATGTTCGTCGACGATCTCGAGATCGTCGTGGTCGACGATGGCTCGCCCGACGACACCGCCGAGGTCGCTCGGTCGGCCGGCGCAGACCAGGTCGTCGTCCAATCGCAGAACCGCGGCAAGGGTGCGGCCGTGCGGGCCGGGGTCCTCGCCGCTCGAGGGCGCACGGTCGCCTTCACCGACGCCGACCTCGCCTACGCACCCCACCAGCTCGTGTCGTTCGTCGAGGCGATCGAGAGCGGCTACGACGTCGCCATCGGCAACCGGCACCACGCCGACACCGACACCCTCGTCGGCACCTCGGCGGTGCGCTCCTTCGGGAGCCGGGTCGTCAACATGGCGACCAACCTGATGCTGCTCGGGAACTACCGCGACACCCAGTGCGGCTGCAAGGCCTTCCGTGCCGACGTGGGCCGCATCGTCATGAGCGCCGGCACGGTCGACGGGTTCGCGTTCGACATCGAGGTCCTCCACCTGGTGGAGCGGTACGGCCTGTCGATGGTCGAGTTGCCGGTCGAAGTGGTCAACTCCGACACCTCGACCGTGAGCGCGGTCCGCGACGGCGTCCGCGTCGTACGCGACATCCTGCGGATCCGACGGCTCAGCCAGAGGGCCCACTATCCGTCACTCGGCGTGAATGCCCTCCCGAACGCGGCCGGACGGCCGATGATGGAGGCGTCGGATGTCTCCGACGTGCTCGACCCGCAAACGACCCCCGAGGCGGAACCAGACCAATGACCGATACGCCAGTGACCGACTACGACGCCATCTTCAAGGCCTACGACGTCCGCGGGACGGTGCCCGATCAGTTCACCGCCGACGGCGCCAAGGCCATCGGCGGGGCGTTCGCCCGCTTCATCGCCGGCCAGGGCGAGACCTCGATGGTCATCGGCCACGACATGCGGCCCGAGGGCGAGGAGTTCTCCCAGGCCTTCGGCGACGGTGCGCTCGAACACGGCGTCGACGTGATCGACGTCGGGCTCTGCGCCACCGACATGATGTACTACGCGTCCGGCGTGCTGAACATGCCCGGCGCCGTCTTCACCGCCTCGCACAATCCGGCCGGTTACAACGGCATCAAGATGTGCCTCGGCGGCGCCGCCCCGATCGCCGGCGACACCGGTCTCGGCGCCATCAAGGAGATGGCGATGGCCGGCCCCGACCCGTCGGGCAGCACCGGTAGCCGCAGCGAGCAGAACATGCTCCCGGGCTATGTCGACCACGTGCGGTCGTTCGTCGACGTGTCGGCCCTGAAGCCGCTCAAGGTCGTGGCCGACACCGCCAACGGCATGGGTGGCCTCGTCGTCCCCGCCGTCTTCGACGGCCTGCCGTTGCAGCTGGATCACATGTACCCCGAACTCGACGGCACCTTCCCGAACCATCCGGCCGACCCGATCCAGCCCGAGAACCAAAAGGACCTCATGGAGCGGGTGCTGGCCACCAACGCCGACATCGGTCTCGCCTTCGACGGCGACGCCGACCGGGTGTTCCTCGTCGACGAGACCGCCCGCGCCATCTCGGGCTCCCTCACCACGGCCATGGTCGCCCGCTCGATCCTCGCCAAGAACCCCGGCGCCACCATCCTCTACAACCTGATCTGCTCGAAGACCGTGCCCGAGGTGATCGGGGAAGGCGGTGGCACCGCGGTGCGCACCCGCGTCGGTCATTCGTTCATCAAGCAGGTCATGGCCGAGACCGGTGCCCTGTTCGGTGGCGAGCACTCCGGCCACTACTACTTCGCCGACAACTACCGCGCCGACAGCGGTCTGATCGCGGCGCTCGTCATCCTCGAGGCGCTCAGCAACCACGACGGCGGCCTCGCCGACCTGGTCTCGTCGCTCGACCGCTACGCCGCCTCGGGTGAGATCAACACCACCGTCGAAGACGCCGCCGCGGTGATCGATCGGGTTGCCGGCGCCTACTCGGCCAGCGAACAGGATCGCATGGACGGGCTCACCGTCGACATGGGCGACTGGTGGTTCAACCTCCGCCCGAGCAACACCGAGCCGCTGCTTCGGCTCAACCTCGAGGCCGCCGACGACGACGAGGTCGCCCGCCGGGTCGACGAGGTGCGTGCTCACTTCGCGGGCTGAACCGCACCAGCGCTCCCGCCACACGGTTTACTGGTGTCCATGACGCTCGACGCCCGGCTCCTGGAGATCCTCGCCTGTCCCATCGACAAGCAGGGTCTGCTCTACTTCGCCGACGAGGATCTGCTCTACAACCCGCGCCTCCAGAAGGGCTACCGGGTGCACGAGGGCATCCCCGTCATGTTGCCGGACGAGGCGATCGAGGTCGCTGACGACGAGCACGCCCGCCTCACCGCCAAGGCCGACGCCGACGGGATCACGCCGACCTTCGGCGACTGAACCCATGGCCACCGACGACCTCCGAGGGTCGGTCCGGCATCTGCCCGATCAGCTCCGCGACATCGCGGTGGCGGCTGCCGATCTCGACCGCCTTCCCGATGCCGAGGGCATCGAGTCGGTCGTGATCCTCGGCACCGGCGCCGCCCGTGTCGCCGGCGACGTCATCGAGACGATCTCGGAGTTGCGCGGCACCGTGCCGATCGTGGCCACCGGTGCCCGGTGTCCGGCCTGGGTCGGCGACCGCACGCTCGCGATCGTCGTGTCGCCGTCGGGCGACGACGCCGGTGCCGTCGCCGCAGCCGAGACGGCCATGGACGCCGCCCGGTCGATCGTGGTCGTCACGTCCGGTGGCGCCCTCGGCGCCGCGGCCGCCGACTGGGGCGTGCCCGTCGTCCCCATCGATCCCGACGCAGGGCCGGCCGCCGGCCTCGGCGTCGCCATCGTGCCCGTCCTGGTGTTGCTCGAGCGCCTCGGATTCGTGTCGGGCATGACCCGCACCGTCACCGATGCCGCCACCCAGATCGCCGACCGGCTCGAGTCGCTCTTCGACTCGCCGCGGGTCCGGCTCCTCGCCGACCTGCTGCCGGGTCGGCTCGCCCTGATCACCGCAGCCGGTTCGATCGGCAAGCACGCCGCCCGTCGGTGGGTGCAAGAACTCGACCAGGTCGGCGGCATCGCCGCGGTTCGTCGTCGGCTCCCGACCGGGCAGGTCGACGTCGACGCCGGGGCCCGCCTCGCCGACACCACCCGCTACGGCGCCGTGCTTGTGCTGTTGCGTCACGACGCCGAGCCCGACGGGCTCGACGGCGGGGTCGCGCTCGCCCGCGAGCGTTTCGATCACGTCGTCGAGATCCATGCCGAAGGAGAAGGGCCGCTGGCCCAGCTCCTCGACCTGGTGCTCGTGGCCGATGCCGTGGCCGCTGCCCTGCGGGAACGGGACCCGAACGACTGACCGGCGGAGACGACATGCAGCTGCTCGATGGTGAGATCCGGAACTACGACTGGGGCTCGACGTCGAGCATCCCGTCGATCCTCGGTCGACCCGAGGACGGCACGCCATGGGCCGAGCTGTGGCTCGGGGCGCATCCGTCGGCGCCGTCGCTCGTCGGATGCGATCGCACCCCCCTCGACGCCGTCGTCGCCGCCGACCCCGTCGCCGCGCTCGGTGCGTCGGTGGCCGATCGTTTCGGGTCGCTGCCGTTCCTGCTGAAGATCTTGGCCGCAGCGGCACCGCTCTCGCTGCAGGCCCACCCGTCGATTCCGCAGGCGGAGGCGGGCTACGCACGCGAGGACGCGGCCGGTATCGCCGTCGACGCACCCGACCGGAGCTTCCGCGACCGCCTCCACAAGCCCGAACTCATCTGTGCGCTCACCGACTTCGACGCACTGTGCGGCTTCCGCGACCCTCACGCGACCCTTGCTGTTCTCGCCACGATCGACACCGACGCCCTCGACCCCATCCGCGAACGGATCGCCGCATCGCCCGACGCCGACGGGCTCAACGCCCTGCTCGAACACCTGCTCACCCTGTCGGCCGACAACGCGAAGGCGCTCGTCGATCCCGTCGTTGCCGCGTGCGGTGCCGACGGCCCCGCCGAGCACGCCGACGTGCGGGCGATGGCGGCCGCCCTCGGTGCGCGTTACCCGGGCGATGCCGGCGTGGTCACCGCACTGCTGCTCAACCTCGTGCACCTGAAGCCGGGCGAGGCGCTGTTCCTCGGCGCCGGCAACCTCCATGCCTACCTCGACGGTACGGGTGTCGAGATCATGGCCAACTCCGACAACGTGCTGCGAGGCGGGCTCACGCCCAAACACATCGACATCCCGACGCTTCTCGACGTGGTCGACGCCCAGCCGATCGAACCCGAGGTGCAGCGTCCGGCTCCGGTCGACGGCGTCGCGACCTACGCCATCCCCGTCCCAGAGTTCTCCCTGAGCCGTGTCGACGTCGACGACGATCGGGTCGTCGAGGGCCCGGCGATCCTGCTGTGCACCGAGGGCACGGTCGAGGCCGGCCCTCACACCCTCGATCGGGGCGCTGCCGCGTGGCTGCCCGCCGCCGACGGTCCCGTCGAGCTTTCAGGCCGGGGCACCGTCTATCGAGCCGGGGTCAATCTCTAGCTCGTACACTCAGCAGCCGCGGGCTGCTCCGAGATGGTGTCAGCTGACCCCGGCCCGCTCCTGACAGAGACGCACCTCGGGCGCACGCCCGAGCATGACAAGGAGCACACCGTGGCGCTGTCCACTACCGACTACAAGGTCGCCGACATCGAACTCGCCGGGTTCGGTCGCAAGGAGATCACCCTCGCCGAGCACGAGATGCCCGGCCTCATGGCCCTGCGCGGCAAGTACGCCGATGAACAGCCGCTCGCTGGCGCCCGCATCGCGGGCTCGCTGCACATGACCGTGCAGACCGCCGTGCTCATCGAGACTCTCGTCGTGCTCGGCGCCGACGTCCGCTGGGTGTCGTGCAACATCTTCTCCACCCAGGACCACGCCGCGGCGGCCGTCGCGGTCGGCCCCAACGGCACGATGGACGCGCCGGCCGGTACCCCGGTCTTCGCCTGGAAGGGCGAGACGCTCGAGGAGTACTGGTGGGCCACCGAGCAGCTCTTCCGCTGGCCTGACGGCGGCGGCCCCAACCTGATCCTCGACGACGGCGGCGACGCCACCATGCTCGTGCACAAGGGGCTCGAGTTCGAGAAGGCCGGCTCGGTCCCCGAGGCCGACGAGGACGACCCCGAGGAGTGGGGCGTGTTCCTCGAGCGCTGCCGCACGATCCTCGCCGACGACTCCGAGTTCTTCTCCAAGATCGCCCCCGGCATTCGTGGCGTCTCCGAGGAGACCACCACGGGTGTGCACCGCCTCTACCAGATGATGGAAGCCGGCGAGCTGCTGTTCCCGGCGATCAACGTCAACGACTCGGTCACCAAGTCGAAGTTCGACAATCTCTACGGCTGCCGCCACAGCCTCATCGACGGCATCAACCGTGCGACCGACGTCATGATCGGTGGCAAGGTCGCCGTCGTCTGTGGCTACGGCGATGTGGGCAAGGGCTGTGCGGAGTCGCTCGCCGGCCAGGGCGCCCGGGTCATCGTCACCGAGGTCGACCCGATCTGTGCGCTGCAGGCCTCGATGTCGGGCTTCGAGGTCAACACCCTCGAGGCCGTCGTCGACACCGCCGACATCTTCATCACGACCACCGGCAACAAGGACATCATCCTCGCCGATCACATGGCCCGCATGAAGCACCAGGCCATCGTCGGCAACATCGGCCACTTCGACAATGAGATCGACATGGCCGGCCTGTTCAAGATGTCCGACGTCCAGCGGGTGAACATCAAGCCCCAGGTCGACGAGTTCGTCTTCCCCGACGGCCACTCGGTCATCGTGCTCAGCGAAGGTCGTCTCCTGAACCTCGGCAACGCCACTGGCCACCCGAGCTTTGTGATGAGCTTCTCGTTCACCAACCAGGTGCTCGCCCAGATGAAGCTCCACGCTGAAGCCGACTCGATGGAGCTCGGCGTC
>JBCBYI010000048.1:0-20619 GCA_039815945.1 Actinomycetota bacterium
TCGTCGGCGCCGGCCTTCTCGGCCATCGTCGCCGACGAGGAGATGGTCTTCGGTGCGCTCATGCACGATGTCGGCAAGGCGATCTCGGTGCCGAACCATGGCGCCATCTCCGCAGAGATGATCAAGCCGTACGTGCGCGAGGACGTCTACAAGGCGATCCTCAACCACCAGGACTTCCAGGGAAAGCACTACTACGGCCACTTCGGTGCGCCGACCGATCTGCGCTACACGAAGTACGACGAGAACGAGTCGTGGTGGGCGCTGTGTGCGGAGTTCACCGACGACTGGGATCAGCAGGCCTTCGACCCCGACGCCGAGACGTATCCCCTTGAGCACTTCGAGCCGCTGATCCGCAAGGTCACCGCCCAGACCAAGCAGGCACTGGGCGACTGATCACTCGGTCCGTTCGCGCAGCAGCGCTTCGATCCGGTCGAGGCGCGCCGCGATCTCGTCGGTCTCTTCCTCGACCTCGTCGTCGATGAAGACGGCGGCGACCGATGCGGTGATGAGTGAGATCCCGCCGATTCCGACGATCATCAACACGACGGCGACGACCTGACCTGCACCGGTGACCGGGAAGTGGTCGCCGTAGCCGACGGTCGTGACGGTCACGAACGACCACCACAGCGCCGTGCCGAAGTCATCGAGGCTGGCGCCCTCTTGCCCGCGCTCGAAGAGCAGACCGAACCAGGCGCCGACGCCGATCGCCGTCAGCGTGGCGAGGAAGTACTGGGGGATGCCAGGACGGCCGACGACCTCGGTGACCGAGCGGAACGTCCGGCGCACCGCTGACGCCGCCGGCGCGAGGCGCAGGATCTGCAGCGGTCGCAGCACCGGGAGTAGCAGCACGAGGAGATCGAGCTTGTGGGTCCGCACCATCTCGCGGCGAGACGGCGCGAGGTACAGCAGCCACAGGAACTCGATCGCGAAGCCGACCCAGAGGACGACTCCGGTCGCAAGCAGCTGATCCTGCGAACGAGGCGAGAGGTCGGCCACGAACGGGCCGACGATCACCGGGATGAAGAGCAGGCTCAAGATGAGCATCGGCCCTTCGAGCAGGCGTTCGACCCGTCGGTAGCTCTCGCCGTCGGCGTCGCGGCCGAAGAGTTCCCTCATCCGTCCATGCCGCCCATGTTCAGCCAGGGGTACGTCGGCGGGCGACGGAACTCGGCGATCTCGACGTCCTCGCAGCCAGGCGGGACCGGCTGGGCCGGGTGGGGTGCGTCGCCGAGCCGGGCCTGTTCGCGCCACATCGCCGCGGTGAGTTCGGAGCGGATGTCGGCGTACGCGGGATCGTCGACCACGTTGCGGAGTTCGTCGGGATCGGCGTGGAGGTCGTAGAGCTCCCACTCCGGCGGGAAGGTGAACGGGCCCGTGAAGGGCAGGCCGAAGCCGTCGTTGTAGTAGTGGATCAGTTTGTAGCGCTCGGTGCGGTAGCCGTAGTGAGCGGGCGCCTTGTGGATGAAGTCGTCGTTCTCCCAATAGCGGTAGTACACGCCCTCGACCGGATCACCGCCCGAGCCGCCGGTGAGTTCGGGGAAGAACGACCGGCCCTGCATGCGCTCGACGTGGCCGACGCCGGCGGCGTCGAGGATCGTCTGGGCCATGTCGACGTTCGACACGATGCCGTCGAAGACCTGGCTACCTTCGATCGCCGCCGGGTACGACACCAGGAACGGCATCCGCAGCGACTCCTCGAACATCAGCCGCTTGTCGAACCAGCCGTGGTCGCCGAGGAAGAAGCCCTGATCGGATGAGTAGATGAGCATCGTGTCGTCGAAGTCGCCCCGGTCACGCAGCCAGTCGATGAGGCGGCCGACGTTCTCGTCGACCGAGTGCACACACGCCAGGTAGTCGCGCAGGTAGCGCTGGTACTTCCACAGCGCCTCCTCCGCGTAGGAGAGCCCGGGCGGTGGGTCTTCCTTGAGGTCGTCGGTATTGAGATCGTCGGCGACGCGCATGGCGACCCGACGGATCGAGGCGGTGCGGGTCGAGTAGTCGTCCCAGAAGGTCGACGGCACCGGGATCGGATCCTCGTAGCGCGCCTGGTGCTCGGGCTTCGGCTCCCACGAGCGATGCGGTGCCTTGTGCCACACGAGCATCGCCCACGGCTGGCCGCCGTCGAGCGAGTCGGCCCAGTCGATGGCGAGGTCGGTGATGATGTCGGTGGCGTAGCCCTCGATGCGTCGACGCCCGTCGGCGTTGATGAACATCGGATCCCAGTAGTCACCCTGGCCCGGCAGCACCTCCCAGAAGTCGAAGCCTTCGGGGTCGTGACCGGCGCCGTGACCCATGTGCCACTTGCCGACCATCGCCGTGCGGTAGCCGGCCGCCTGGAGTTGGGAGATGAACGTCGGTTGGCTCGCCTCGAAGGGCGTGAACAGCGAGTACACGCCGTTGACGTGGCTGTACGTGCCGGTGAGGATCGCGGCCCGCGAGGGGGTGCACAGCGAGTTGGTGACGAAGCAGTTGTCGAGGCGGACCCCGTGCTCACCGATCTCGTCGATCCGGGGGGTTTCGTTGATCACCGACCCGTAGGCGCTGATCGCGTGGGCGGCGTGGTCGTCGGTGAGGACGAAGACGATGTTGGGGCGGCGTGACGACATCGGATCAGTGCGGGGTGAGTCCGCCGTCGGCGATCAGCGCCTGACCGGTGATGAAGCTGCCGGCGTCGGAGCACAGCAGCAGCGCAGGGCCGACCATCTCGTCGGGATCGGCACCGCGCCGCATGAACGCCGCGCCCTGCATCGACTCGACCGCCTCGGGCGGGTTGTTCATCACCATGTCGGTCATCACCGTGCCCGGCGCAAGAGCGTTGACCCGGATGCCCTTCGAGGCGAACGCGGCGGCCATCGAGCGGGTGAGTCCCATCAGGCCGGCCTTGCCGGCGGAGTACATGGCGCCATGCGGATTGAAGAGGAACGCGGCCGCCGAGATGATGTTGAGCACGGCAGCGTTGCCCGAGGCCTCGAGGTGGGGGAGTGCGCGCTCGACCAGGAAGGCCGGGCCGCGGAGGTTGGTGTCGAGCGACTTCGCCCATCCCTCTTCGGTGAGGTGCCCCAGCGGCAACGCCAGGGCGTTGGCTGCGCCGTTGACGATGATGTCGATACGGCCGAATGCGGCGACGGTCTCGTCGACCAGGTTGGCGATCGAGTCCAGATCGCCCATGTGGGTCGGTACGCCGATCGCCTCGATCCCCATCGACTCGAGGTGGGCGACCATCGCCTCGCACGCCTCGGCCTTGCGGCTGGCCACGGCGATCGTGGCCCCGGCCGCACCGAACCCCTCGGCGATCGCCTTGCCGATGCCGCGGGTGCCGCCGGTGATGATGGCGACCCGACCGGTCAGGTCGTGCAGGGTGTCGAGCTTTTGGCGATCCATTGGTGTGGTCCTCGTCGGTGGGTGGGTCAGCTGGTGGTCGAGCCACCGTTGACGGCGATGGTCTGGCCGGTGATCCACGCCGCCTCGTCGGAGGCGAGGAACGTCACGGCGTAGCCGATGTCGGCCGGGGTGCCGGTGCGGCCCACCGGGATCATGCGGGCCATCTTCTCGGTGACCTCACGCGGCCCGTCCTCGCGTTCCATCAGGCCGATGGCGAGCGTGTTGGCGGTGACACCGTCACCGGCGGTCTCGAGCGCCAGATGGCGCATGAACGAGATCGCGCCGCCCTTGCCAGCCCCGTAGAGCGACACGCCGATGCTCTGGCCGTGGGTGCCGGAGCCCGACGAGATCGTGATGACGCGGCCATGGCCGCGCTCGCACATGCCGTCGATCACCGCACGCGTGCAGTTCAAGACGCCGGTGATGTTGACGTCGAGGAACGGGGCCCAGTCGTCCGGTGTCGTCTCCCGAAACGCGCGAGGACGCATCGATGGTGGGATGCCGGCGTTGTTGACGAGCACGTCGACCGGGGCGACCGCACCGAGCGACGTGGTGACCCCATCGAAGTCGGTGACGTCGAAGGGGAGGGCGATCGCCCGCTCACCGAGCTCGGCCGCCGCGTTCATCGCCCGGTCGGGTTCGAGATCGTTGACGTAGACGTGGGCGCCCGCGTCGATCAGCACGCGGGCGATGCCGCGGCCCACGCCCCGGCCGGCGCCGGTGACGAGCGCAGTGCGATCGGTGAGGTCGAACACGAGACCGCACCGTAGTGGGCGGCCGCGACCGGGGATGCAAGCGCCTCGACGACCGCGGCCAGTTCGACCTCAGGGGCAGGCCCCGGGCGGCTGCCGCGAGCGCCGCTCAGTGCCCGTCGGCGCCCTGACTCGGCATCATCGGGGCCCGAGCCTTGTTGCCCTCGACGTCCTCGGCGTGTTCATCCTTGCGGCCCGCCCGCTCGCACGGGCCCACCGCTCGATGGCGGTGACGAGCTGATCCACGTGCACGTCGGTGATCGACATCGAGAGCGCCATGAAGCCTCTGGGTGCCACGAAGAGGCCCTGTTCGACGAGATCGAAGAACAGGAGCTCGAGATGACGCGGGTCGTCGGCGTGGAGGCACAGCATCGAACCCATGCCGGTGACGGTCATCGGCGTGGCGTGCACAGCGAACACGTCGTCGAGCCGAGCCCGCAGCCGATCACCCCGCTCGTTGACATCGGCGAGCGCCTCGGGGGTGAGCAGCTGCTCGATCACGGTGATCGCGGCAGCCATCGACGCGGCGTTGTTGTTGAACGTGCCCGCCTGGGTGAGCACGCCGCCCGCGTATCCGTCGTAGTGCGCCATGATCTCCCGCGAGCCACCGAAGGCCCCGAAGCTCATCCCGCCACCGAAGTACTTGCCGAGCGTGGTCATGTCGGGTGTCACGCCCATGCGACCCTGGGCACCGGCGGGGGAGAGGCGTGAGGTCATGACCTCGTCGAAGATCAACACGGTGCTGGTGCGGCTGCAGGCCTCGCGCAGCGCCGACAGGAAATCGTCGCTCGGTACCCGGCAGCCGCCCGACCCTTGCACCGGCTCCACCAGCACACAACCGAAGGCCTCGGTCTCGATGGCGGCCACTGCGGCCTCAGCGTCGTTCCAGTCGGCGACGGTGAACGCATAGGGAGCGTTGAGCGGACTGCCGGCCACCCCGGCACCACCGAACGACAACACCCCGCCGTGGTAGCCCTTGTCGAACACGAGCACACCGGCCCGCCCTGTGTGATGCAGTGCGGTGCCGATCGCCATCAGGTTCGATTCGGTGCCCGAGTTGGTGAACCGAACCTGGTCGAGCGAGGGGAACCGCGCACACAGCAGAGCCGCGAGCCGGGCCTCCTGCTCGCGTACCGCACCGATCGCCCAGCCATCGTCCATCGCGGCCACGACGGCGTCGCGCACGACCGCCTCGGATTGCCCGAACAGCCCTGCCGTGTAGTTGCCGCAGAAATCGACATAGGTGAACCCGTCGACATCGGTTTGCACTGCACCGTCGGCCGAGGCCACCCGGTAGGGGAACGGATCGAAGTGCAACACCGACCGGGTGTTGCCGCCCGGCAGGTGGATCAGCGCCTCCACATGGGCCGCCCGACTGCGTGGTCGCCGGTCGACGAAGCGAGCGTGGGCGTCAGCGAGGCGTTGATCGAGATCGGCGGCCAGATCGGTCATGTCGTGACGCTAGACCCGACGATGCGTCGGTCTCCACCGGCTAGCGTCACCGCATCGTGGCCTCCCCGGATCCCCTGATCTCCTACGTCGACGGCTTTCGTCATGGCACGGTCGCCGCTGTCGACTGGGCCGAGGATGTGTCGTTCCACGGCCCGCTGCTCCCTGCCCCGATCGAGGGCCGCTCGGCGGTCATCGCCTTTCTCGAGCGCATCGTCACCTCGATCGAGACGGTCGAACTTCGGCGGGTCAGCCGGGCCGACGACGGCGGCTGCCTCGAACTGGCCTTCCGGTTCGCCGGCGTCGCCGAGGCAACGGACGAGGTCCACGCCCTGCGTGTCCGCGACGGCCGGATCGAACAGGTCACGCTCTACTACGACCCCCGCCCGCTGCTCTGATCGACCGCGCAGATCAAAACGGCGAACGCCCCGTCGGTGGCCGAAGCCAACCGACGGGGCGCTGTTCACTCGCTGCAGGCAAGCTGCAGGTCAGGCTCAGACCAGATCGAAACGATCGGCGTCCATGACCTTGACCCACGCCTTGGCGAAGTCGGCGACGAACTTGTCGCCCGCATCGTCGGCGGCGTAGACGTCGGCCAGCGCCCGCAGGATCGAGTTCGAACCGAACACGAGGTCGTTACGGGTGGCGGTCCACTTGGCCTCACCGGTCGCCCGGTCGGTGCCGTTGAAGATGCCCTCGCTGGTCGGCGAATCGGCCCACTCGGTGCCGATGTCCATCAGGTTGACGAAGAAGTCGTTGCTGAGGGTGCCGACACGGTCGGTGAGCACACCGTGGCCATCGGTGCTGACACCGAGGACACGGAGGCCGGCGACGAGCACGGCCATCTCCGGAGCGGTCAGGCCGAGCAGGTGGGCCTTGTCGACGAGCAGGTGCTCGGCGACGTCGGCGTTGCCCTTGCCGAGGTAGTTGCGGAAGCCGTCCCAACGAGGCTCGAGCCACGCGAAGCTCTCCTCTTCGGTCTGCTCCTCGGAGGCGTCACCACGACCGGTCGACACGTCGACCCCGATCTGGACGCCACCGGCAGCGGCAGCGGACTCCACGGCGGCGGTGCCACCGAGGACGATCAGGTCGGCCATCGAGACGTCGAAGCCGAGGCTCGACTGGACGCCCTCGAGCGCCGAGAGGACCTGACGAAGGGTCTCGGGCTTGTTGGCTTCCCAGTTGCTCATCTGCGACAGACGGATGCGGCCGCCGTTGGCGCCACCACGGTGGTCGGACTGACGGTAGGTCGAGGCCGAGGCCCAGGCGACGAACACGAGGTCGGTGACGCTGACGCCGGCGTCGAGGATCGCGGCCTTGGCGGCGGCGATCTGGTCGGCGCTGAGCTCGGTGCCGGCCGGGATCGGGTCCTGCCAGATGAGCTCCTCTTCGGGGACCTCGGGGCCGAGGTAGCGGACCTTCGGGCCCATGTCACGGTGGGTCAGCTTGAACCACGCACGAGCGAACGCGTCGTCGAGCTGCGACTGATCGTCACGGAAGCGCTGGCTGATCTCGTTGTAGATCGGGTCCATCTTCATGGACATGTCGGCGGTGGTCATCTGCGGGGTGTGCATGACACCCTCGCGGCCACCGGCGTCCGGGACGGTGCCCGCGAGCGCCGGAGCGTGCCACTGCTTGTGACCGGCCGGGGACTCGGTGAGCTCCCAGTCGTTGTCCATCAGGGTCTCGAGGTAGTTGTTGTCCCAGGTGGTCGGGGTGGAGTTCCACGCACCCTCGAAGCCCGAGGTGGTGGCGTGCACGCCGACACCGGACTCGAAGTCGTTCTTCCAACCGAGGAG
This sequence comes from Actinomycetota bacterium, assembly GCA_039815945.1. Lineage (GTDB taxonomy): Bacteria > Actinomycetota > Acidimicrobiia > Acidimicrobiales > Aldehydirespiratoraceae > UBA11606. The sequence goes on from JBCBYI010000048.1 coordinate 7,382, forward strand.
CTGCTGCTCCATGGGCGCACCCTCGGGCTCGGCGTGAACGTCGTCCTCGGGGCCGGCGCCGTGCATCTTGCCGAAGGCGTGGCCACCGGCGACCAAGGCGACGGTCTCCTCGTCGTTCATCGCCATGCGACGGAAGGTCTCACGCACGTCACGACCCGAAGCGACCGGGTCGGGGTTGGCGTTGGGACCCTCGGGGTTCACGTAGATGAGACCCATCTGCACGGCACCGAGCGGCTCCATGAGCTCGCGATCACCGCTGTAGCGCTCGTCCTCGAGCCAGACGTCCTCGGGACCCCAGTAGACCTCTTCGGGTGCCCACACGTCCTCGCGACCGCCGGCGAAGCCGAAGGTCTCGAAGCCCATGGTCTCCATGGCGACGTTGCCGGTGAGGATCAGCAGGTCGGCCCAGCTGATCTTGCGGCCGTACTTCTTCTTGATGGGCTCGAGGAGCTGGCGGGCCTTGTCGAGGTTGCCGTTGTCGGGCCAGCTGTTGAGCGGGGCGAAGCGCTGCTGGCCGGTGCCGCCACCACCGCGACCGTCGTGGGTGCGGTAGGTGCCGGCGGCGTGCCAGGTCATGCGGACGAAGAGCGGGCCGTAGTGGCCGTAGTCAGCGGGCCACCAGTCCTGGCTGTCGGTCATCAGGGCCGCGAGATCGGCCTTGAGGGCGTCGTAGTCGAGCGACGCGAACTCGGCCGCGTAGTCGAAGTCGTCGCCCATCGGGTCGTTGTTGGGGTTGTTCTCGTTGAGGATGTTGAGGTTGAGCTGGTTCGGCCACCACTTCTGGTTGGCCGCCGAGCCCACATCGCTGTGGGGGAACGGGCACTTGGCTTCGGACATCAGGTCTCTTTCGGTGTGGGATTTTCAGGAGCGAGGGGACGACAGGGCGGCCCCGGCCGGACTCACGCCCGGCAGGTGGGGCACCAGCCCCAGTAGACGACTTCGGCCTCGTCGATCACGAAGCCATGGTCGTCGTCAGCGGTGAGGCACGGGGTCTCACCGACGGCACAATCGATGTCATACATCAGATCGCACCCTCGGCACACGAGATGGTGGTGATTGTCCCCGACTCGAGCCTCGTACCGGGCCGTCCACCCGCTCGGCTGGATACGACGAGCGAGGTGCTTCTCGACGAAGACCCCGAGCGTGTCGTACACCGCCTGTCGGGAGACCGATCCCAGCTTGGTGCGAACGACATCGGTGATGTCCTCGGTGGAGGAGTGCGGGTGGCCGACGATGGCCTCCATCACGGCGATGCGTTGCGCCGTGACCTGGAGGCCGTGCTCTCGCAGGTGCGCCGCGTAGTCCACCGGGACCGAGTCGTTCACAGGCGGCACCCTAGGGCCGATTCCGGACTCAGTCAAGAGTTTGACCGACCCCGAAATCGGGGCCGGCGCGCCTACAGCGACGAGGCGATGGCGTCCGCCTGCAGGTGGCGCAGTTGGCCGCGGAGTTCGTCGCCTCGCATCGACAGCTGGAAACGGGCGGCGTAGTCGGTGGGCGCCAGTGCCGCGATCGCACGGTCGTTCTCGATCACGAGGTCCCAGAGTTCGTCGGCCGTCAGCTCGTCCATGGCTGGAGTGTCGGTGCGGCGGGCGAAAGGGAGCCGAAAGGGCCTCGTCAGTGCCCCGACTCGCCGGGCATGATCCGGGCTCGAGCGGCCAGTTCCTCCCGGCTGAGTTCGGCATGTTCACCCTTGCGTCCCGCACGCTCGGCCCACTCGTCCTGTGCCTCGTCGAGCTGGTCGGCGGTCGCGTCGTGGAGTTGTCGGCGGAGCTCGTCGAGCTGCTTCTCCAGCGCGAAGCGGGTTGCGAAGTCGTCGTTGGGTAGCTCGTCGGTGCGGCGACGAAGCGCGGCGATCTGCTGGAGCAGTTCGGCTTCGACCCCCTCGGTCTCAGGCAGTTCTGGCGGGGCCCACTCCGACGTCATGCGCCCAGTAAACCACGGACGACCGAGATCCGACCGTCGCCCTCGACCGCTCGGCCGATGACGGCGGCGGTGTGCCCATCGCCGACCAGGCGGCGACGACCTCGAGGTGTCGCTCGCCGCGTCAGCTGAAGCCGCCGTCCATGAACTTGTTGAGCATCGACTTGGCGACCTCGGGGTCGACCTCCTCGTGTTCACCCTTTCGGCCGGCTCGTTCGGACCATTCGTCGGCGGCGGCCTCGAGTTCGTCAGCCGTCGCTTCGTGCAGCGCGGCGCGCACCTCGTCGGCCCGAGTTTCGAGGCGGTATCGGCTGGCGAAGTCATCGCTCGGGAGCGTGGCGATCAGCTCTTGGACCATGCTGAGCTCGCGCAGCAACGCGGCGTTGGGATCGACGGACCGGAGGTCTTCCAGGTCGTCGACTTCGCCAGCGAGCAGTTGTGCCCGCAGCTCCGGAGGCGCCCATTCGAGGCTCATCGGAGGGAAGGTCGTATCGCCGCCATCGGGTCAGTCAACCACGGACGACCGAGATCCGACCGTCGCCTTCGACCGCTCGGCCGATGACGGCGGCGGTGTGCCCATCGCCGACCAGGCCGGCCACGACCTCGTCAGCTGCGTCGGGATCGACCCCGAACACGAGGCCACCCGAGGTCTGGGCGTCGGCGAGGATCGTTACGTCGAGATCGTCGACACCGGCACCGACGTCGAGCCACTCGTCGATCCAGGCGAGATTGCGACCGGTGCCACCCGGCACGACACCGTCGGCAGCCAGGTCGACCGCCCCGCCGATCACCGGCACGGCGTCGACGGCGATCTGCAGGCCCACACCGGACTCCTGCGCCATACGACCGGCGTGGCCGAGCAGGCCGAAGCCGGTGACGTCGGTGGCGCCCGACGCGCCGGCAGCGACGGCCGCAGCCGCCGCGGCCGCGTTGGTCTTCGTCATCGAAGCGATCGCGGCTTGCATCGTCTCGGCGTCGACCACGTCGCGCTTCTGTGCGGTGGTGATGATGCCGATGCCGAGCGGCTTGGTGAGCACGAGCGCCTGACCGGCCCGCAGGCCGGCGTTGGTCAGCATGCGGTCGGGATGGACCTCGCCGACGACCGCCATCCCGTACTTGGGTTCGGGATCGTCGACGGTGTGCCCGCCGGCGACGATGAAGCCGCACTCGTGGGCGATGTCCTGGCCGCCGAGCAACACGTCCCCGAGCAACTCGTTCGAGAGCTCCTCGGTGTTCCAGCACACGAGGTTCAGACCGAGCAGCGGGGTGCCGCCCATCGCGTACACGTCGCTGACCGCATTGGCGGCGGCGACCCGGCCCCAGTCGCGCGCGTCGTCGACCACCGGCGTGATGAAGTCGGCGGTGACCACGAGGGCGCGTTCGTCGGAGAGGCGGTAGACGGCGGCGTCGTCGCCGCTGGCCGCCCCGACGAGCAGGTTCGGTGAATCAGGAGGAGTGAGACGGCGCACGACCTGCGCCAGTTCGCCGGGGGCGAGCTTGCAGCCTCAACCAGCGCCGTGGCTGAACTCCGTCAATCGTCGTGTCATCGTGGCTCCACCCCCTCCCGCATTCTTCGTGGTCGCACCCTACGCCGTAGGGTCTGGCCCATGACCGACCGCGTCGATCCTCGCCTGCAGACTCCTGCAACCGAACTCTTCGGTGTTCGATTCCCGATCGTGCAGACCGGTATGGGGTGGGTCGCCGAAGCGCCGCTCGTCAGCGGCACCGCCAACGCCGGCGGTCTCGGCATCCTCGCCTCGGCGACGATGACCTTCGACGAGATGGTCACCGCCATCGATCAGGTCCACGCCGCCACCGACCAGCCGTTCGGCGTCAACCTTCGCACCGACGCCGTCGACATCGAACAGCGGGTCGATCACCTCATCACGGCCGAGGTCAAGGTCGCGAGTTTCGCCCAGGCCCCGCGCCCCGACATGATCGCGAAGCTCAAGGAAGCCGGGCTGGTCGTCATGCCGACCATCGGTGCCCGACGCCACGCCGAGAAGGTCGCCGAATGGGGCGTCGACGCCGTGCTGTGCCAGGGCGGCGAGGGCGGCGGCCACACCGGCTCCGTGCCGACATCGCTGTTGTTGCCCCAGGTGCTCGACGCCGTCGATATCCCCGTGATCGCAGCCGGCGGCTTCCACGACGGTCGAGGACTCGCCGCCGCGCTCGCCTGGGGCGCCGACGGCATCGCGATGGGTACCCGTTTCCTGCTCACCGCCGACTCGCCGGTGCCGGACCACATCAAGCAGGCGTATCTCGAGACCCCGGTCACCGGCACGGTCGTGTCCACCGCGATCGACGGTGCCCCGCAGCGAGTCATCCGCACCGACATGGTCGACTCGCTCGAGAAGGCCGGACTCACCCGGCTTCCGAAGGCGGCGCTCAACGCGCTGCGGTTCCGCAAGATGACCGACACGTCGCTGACCGACCTCCTGCGAGAGGGGCTGGCGATGAAGAAGAACCAGGATCTCTCGTGGGCGCAGCTCGCCATGGCGGCCAATGCACCGATGCTCACCAAGGCCACGATGGTCGACGGAGAGATCGAGGTCGGCATCCTTCCCACCGGGCAGTGCGTTGGCGTCGTCGACGACCTTCCGACGTGTGACCAACTGATCCAGCGGATCGTCGGCGAGGCCGTCGAGGCGATGGACCGCCTCACCCCCGTCACTTCCTCCTAGACTCCCGACGTTCTCCAACAGCGAATTCCGGTGTGATCCCGGAACTGTCCCGCAACGGTGATGTCCCCGAACCTCGGTGAGGGGGATGAGTCCGGTCGCCTGGAGGTGAACGCATTCACGAACCAACCCTCGAGGAAGGGGAGGCTCGTGCGATTGGGGGATCCTCGCAAGAGGGTGATCTCCTGTCGCTCGTGCCCGACCAACCCGAGCAACAGGAGGAAACCAATGAAGAAGCTCACGAAGCTCTTTGCCCTCATGGCTGTGCTCGCGTTGCTCGCCGCTGCGTGCGGCGATGACGACAACGACACCGCCACCGATTCGGAATCCGACTCTGCGTCGGCATCCGCCTCGGCGCCCGCCGAGGACCTCGCTGCGGCCGCGACCGACATGGCCGATGAGGACATGGCCGAGGACGACATGGCCGAGGACGACATGGCTGACGAGGACATGGCCGAGGACGAGCCGGCGCTGCCCCAGCGCATCGTCTCGCTCTCGCCGACCGCGACGGAGATGCTGTTCGCCATCGGCGCCGGCGATCGAGTCGTCGGCGTCGACCAGTTCTCGAACTTCCCGGCCGAGACCGCCGATGTCGAAAACACCGGCCTCGACGGCTTCACCATCAACGTCGAGGCGATCGCCGCCATCGAGCCCGACATGATCTTCATGCAGTCCAACGAGGCCGCCGAGGCCTTCGAGACGCTCGGCATCACGGTCATCCAGAACGACGCCGCCGCCACGTTCGAGGACGTGTACGCCCAGATCGAACAGACCGGCGCAGCCACCGGCAACATCGCCGAAGCCGCCGAACTCGTCCTCGAGATGCAGACCGAGATCGCCGACCTCGTCGAGGACGCACCCGACGCCGCTGGCGCGACCTACTTCCACGAGCTGACGAGCGACCTGTTCAGCGCCACCTCGTCGACCTTCATCGGTCAGGTCTATGGCCTGTTCGGCCTGGAGAACATCGCCGATCCGGCCGACGAGGCCGGCTTCGGGTTCCCGCAGCTGAGCGAGGAGTACATCCTCGAGAACGACCCGACCTTCATCTTCCTCGCTGACACCATCTGCTGTGCGCAGAGCGCAGCGACCGTCGCCGAGCGGCCGGGCTGGGATGGCCTGCAGGCCGTCCAGAACGACAACGTGGTCGAGCTCAACGACGACATCGTGTCCCGCTGGGGTCCGCGTGTCGTCGAGTTCATCGAGGTGATCGCCGGGGCGCTCGAGTCCGCCGCCGTCGCATCCTGATCCACCCCACCGACCGCTGATGGCCGACGCCGTCACGCCCGAGGCCCAGGCCCAGCCGCTCCGTGCGGCGGGGCCGGGACCCGTGGCGTACGGCGTCGGCGTCATCGCGGTGCTCGTCACGGCGACGGCAGGGATCGCGCTCGGTCCCGTCGACATCGCGCCGCTCGACATCGCCCGCCAACTGCTCGACGGGCTGCCGTTCATCGAGGTCGACTCCGGTCTGACCGATCAGCGGATTGCGATCATCGAGCAGATCCGCTTCCCTCGGGTCGTTCTCGGCCTGCTCGTCGGGGCGACGCTCGCGGTCAGCGGCACCGCCTATCAGGGGTCGTTCCGCAACCCGCTCGCCGACCCGTACCTCTTGGGCATCGCCGCCGGAGCGGGCCTCGGGGCCACGATCGCGATCACGCGGAACCTCGGCGACGGTGCCGGCTTCACCGATCCGGTGCCCCTGGCCGCCTTCATCGGCGCGCTCGGCGCCGTCGCACTCTCGTACAGCGCAGGCCACATCGGCGGCCGATCGACCGCGTCGCTCGTGCTCGCCGGTGTCGCCGTCGCCAGCTTTCTCACCGCCGGCCAGACCTATGTGCTGCAATCGTCGTCGGAGGACTTCCGCCAGGTCTACTCGTGGATCCTCGGCCGCATCGCCACGTCGGGCTGGTCCGAACCGGCGCTGATGACGCCGTACTTTCTGCTCACGTTCGCGGTGATCTTTCGTTACCGCCGGGCCCTCGACCTGCTGTCGGTCGGCGACGAGGAGGCGCAGGCGTTGGGCGTCGAGCCCCGCCGCGTTCGGCTCATCGTCGTCATCACCGCCTCACTCGGCGCCGCTGCGGCCGTCTCCGTCAGCGGGCTGATCGGCTTCGTCGGCATCATCGTGCCCCATCTCGTCCGGCTGCTGTTCGGCGCGAGTTATCGCACGCTCGTGCCGCTGTCCGCGCTCTTCGGCGGCGCGTTCATGGTCGGCGCCGACCTGGTCGCGCGCACGATCGTGGAGCCGGCCGAACTCCCGATCGGCGTCGTCACCGCGTTCCTCGGCGCACCGTTCTTCGTGCTGGTGCTCCGAACGAGCCGGAGGTCGGTCTGGTGAGCGCCGTCACGATCGCCGACCTCGCGGTCGAGTTGGGCCGTCGGCGGGTCCTCGACGGGGTCGACCTCGCCGTCGAACCCGGCGAGTGGGTCAACATCATCGGCCCGAACGGCGCCGGCAAGACGACCATGCTGCGATCCCTGCTCGGCACGGTCGATCACGAAGGCACGATCGAGCTCTCCGGAGAGACGGTGCCGAAGCCGATCGACAGAGCTCGGCGCGTCGCCTACGTCCCCCAGAGTCCGGTCATCCCCGGAGGGATGCTCGTCGGCGACTACGTGCTCCTCGGCCGCACCCCTCACCGAGGGATCTTCGGCCGAGACTCCGACAACGATGTCGCCATCGCCACCGACGTTCTCACTCGGCTCGACCTCGGTGCCTTCACCACGCGAGAGGTCGGCTCGCTGTCGGGCGGGGAGCGGCAACGCGTCGTGCTCGCTCGGGCCTTGGCCCAGCAGACCGACATCGTCTTGCTCGACGAGCCGACCACCGCCCTCGACCTCGGCCATCAACAAGAGGTGCTCGACCTCGTCGAGACCCTCCGGCGAGAACGCGGCCTCACCGTGATCGCCACCCTGCACGACCTCACCCTCGCCGCCCGATACGGCGATCGCATCGCCCTGTTGTCGGGCGGGCGTATCGTCGAGAGCGGACCACCCACCGCCGTACTCACCGCGGCGACCATCGCCGATCACTTCGGCGCCACCGTTCGCATCATCGACGATCCCGACGGACCCGTGATCGTCCCCACCACAGGAGCACCCCAATGACCGAATCCGGCTCGACCCCGACGGACGCCCCGCCGGAGGAGGACCCCCGCCCCGACGGCTTGAAGCCCGCGAAGAGTCTGCTCCTGGTGAACACCGGCGACGGCAAGGGCAAGTCCTCGGCTGCGTTCGGCGTCGCCATGCGGGCCCGCGCCCGCGATTGGCCCGTTGCGGTGATCCAGTTCCTGAAGAGCGACAACTGGGTGACCGGCGAGCAGATGATGGCCGAACCCCTCGGCATCGACTTCCAGTCGCTCGGCGACGGCTTCACCTGGGATTCCGAGGATCTCACCAAGGACGAGGCCGAGGCGAAGGAAGCCTGGCGGCAGGGCAAGGAGCTCATCGAGGCGGGCGAGCATCGGCTCGTCGTGTTCGACGAGATCACCTACCCGCTCAACTGGGGCTGGATCGATTCCGCCGAGGTCGAGGCGACGTTCCGCGACCGTCCCGAACGGGTCTCGATCGTGGCGACCGGGCGCGACGCACCCGAGTGGCTCATCGACCTGGCCGACACCGTCACGGTCATGGAGAATCGCAAGCACGCCTACGAGCAGGGCATCGCCGCCAAGAAGGGCATCGACTACTGATGCCCGCGGACCGCTCATGAGCAGGGACGACTCGTGTTGCTCTTCGTGACCGGGGGTGCCCGCTCGGGCAAGTCGACCGCGGCGCTGGAGGCCGCTCGCCATTCCGGTCGAGCGGTCGTCTTCGTCGCGACCGCGACCGTCGGCGACGACGAGATGGCCGATCGCATCGCCCGTCATCGTGACGAGCGACCCGCCGAGTGGACCACGGTCGAAGCGCCGCGTGCGCTCGCCGACGCAATCGCCGACGCCGACCCCGATGCCTGTGTCGTCGTCGACTGCCTGTCGCTGTGGGTGACCAACGAGTTGCTGGCCGACGAGCGTCTCGCGGTCGAGCAGCTCGACTCGATGCTCGACGGCGTGCTCGCCGCAGCGCGCGGTCGCTCCGGCCCGACGATCGTCGTCTCCAACGAGGTCGGCTCCGGCATCGTGCCCGCCAATGCGCTGAGCCGCTCGTTCCGCGATCTGCTCGGCCGGGCCAACCAGCGAACCGCAGCGGAGGCCGACCGCGCCGTCCTGTCGGTCGCCGGTCGGCTCGTCGAGCTCGGCGCGCCGTCGGAGACCCTTCGTGTCTGATTCCGTTCTCGCCCGGCTGCTCGTCGACCTGCCCGGTCCCGACAGCGTGTCGCAGGCCGCCGTCGCCGAGCGGGGAGCTACGACCCTTCGGCCGGCGGGCGCCTTCGCTCGCCTCGACGAGGTCGCGTCGTGGCTCGGAGCCTGGCAGTGGTCGCCCACCCCTCGAGTCGAGAAGCCGGCCGTCGTCGTCTTCGGTGCGGATCACGGCGTCACGGCCGAGGGCGTGAGCGCATACCCGGCCGAGGTCACCGGGGCGATGGTGGCCGCCATGGAGCAGGGCGTCGCCACGGTGACCGCACTCGCCACGCGGGTCGGCGCCTCCTTCGCGTTCCACGACGCCGGTGTCGGTCGCCCCACGGGCAACATCCGGGTCGAGGACGCCATGAGTCCCGAGGAGTTCGACGACGCCGTCCGCGTCGGGGTGGCCGCCGTCGAGAACATCGACGCCGACCTGCTCGTGTTCGGAGAGGTCGGGATCGGCAACACCACACCGGCCGCAGCGGTGACCGCCGCCGTACTCGGTGGTCAACCCGGCGAGTGGGCGGGACCCGGCACCGGTGTGGAGGGCGACGCGCTGGCGAACAAGCGACAGGTCGTCGCCGACGCGGTCGCCCGCATCGGCGAGGTCGACCCGATCGAAGCGCTCCGGCGCCTCGGTGGTCGCGAGCTCGCAGCGATGGCCGGAGCGACGATGGCCGCCCGCCACCGGGGCATCCCGGTGTTGCTCGACGGCTTCATCTCCACCGCCGCAGTGGTGCCGCTGCACGCCGCCGAGCCGACCGCACTCGACCATGTCTGGGCCGGGCACGGCTCCGCCGAGCCGGGCCATGTCCGCCAACTCGACGCCCTCGGCAAGGCGCCGCTGCTGTCGCTCGACCTTCGACTCGGCGAGGGGAGCGGCGCCGTGATCGCCATCCCGATCGTGCAGGCCGCATGTGCCGCCGTCGTCGACGTGGCCACGTTCGCCGAGTTCGGGCTGGCGTGAGCTTTCGGCACGCCTGGGCGTTCCTGACCCGCCTCCCGGGTGGTGCACACCCGGCCGACGAGCGTGCCCTCGGCATGAGCGTGCCGTGGTTCCCCGTCGCCGGCGCGCTGATCGGGTTGCTCGTCGGGCTCGTGTGGGCGGGTCTGAACGAGCTCGTGTCGCCGTTGACCTCGGCCACGGTGGCGGTGATGGTCGGCGTGATGATCACCGGCGCCTTCCACGAGGACGGCCTGGCCGACACCGCCGACTCCCTCGGGGGCTACACGCCCGAACGGCGCCTCGAGATCATGAAGGACTCTCGGGTCGGCACCTTCGGGGTGCTCGCGCTCGTCTTCTCGGTACTGATCCGAGTGGTCGCCCTCGCCGCGCTCGAACCGGTCGAGGGCATGGTCGCGCTCGTCATGGCCCATGCGGTCGGCCGCAGCATCGCGACGATCGTGATGGTCACGACGCCGGCTGCGTCGTCGACCGGCCTCGGTCAGAGCTACACCGCGCACCTACCGAAACCCGCCGTGTGGGCGATCAGCGCGGTGATCGCCGGGTGCAGCGTCGTCGGTGGTCCCGCCGGCGTCGTCGGCTATGCGTTGGCCGCACTGGGTGCGGCCCTGATCGTCGTGCTCGCCCGGCGGGCCTACGGCGGCACGACGGGCGACGTGCTCGGTGCGATCGAACAGGTCGGCGAGATGGCGGTGTTGACCGCAGCGGCCAGGCTGGTGGCGGAGCACGGGTGGCAGTGGGGCTGATCCTTCGTCTGGTGCGCCACGGGGAGACCGACTGGTCGGCCCAGCGCCGCTACACCGGCCGCACCGACCTCGACCTCAACGCCGAGGGCCGACGGCAGGCTACGGCGCTCGCCGTCATCGCCGCCGAGCCGTACGCCTCGGTCTGGTGTTCGGATCTGATCCGTTGTGTGGAGACGGCCCGCCTCATGGGGGTCGACGCGACCCCGACCGCCGACCTGCGCGAGTTCGACTTCGGTGAGCTCGAAGGTAAGCGCTGGGACGAGCTCGACGAGGCGACGCAGGAGGGCCTGCTCGACTTCGACGGCTTCGCGGCGCCGGGCGGCGAGACGGTGCCCGAGTTCGGTGCTCGCATCGACGCGTTCGTGGACCGTCTCTCGGCAGGACGCCATCTCGTGATCGGCCACGGTGGGGTGATCCGCCATCTGCTTCGACGCACCGGAACCGATGCCGACGTGCGGCCCGGGACGTGGCGCGACGTGGAGCTGCGTCAGCCGAACTCGTAGGGCGCCGCGTCGTCGACCCAGACGCCCGCGGCACGTTCCAGCCAGGGATCCGACGAAGGCGGCTCGGCCCACACCTCGACGTGGGCGACACCGGCCCGCCGCCATCGGCTCGGCGAACCGGAGGGTTCGAGCAGGAGGTACTCGCCGGTGACGGTGCGTCCGGTCCGGCCCACGGCGTCGATCGGCGCCTCGAGCTTCACGACGGTCGTGGCTTCGTGCAGCTGACCGGGCACGATGTCGCACACCGTCCCGACGACGGGCTCGTCGAGCCAGGTGCTCTCGGGCCCGGCACCGATCTCGACGGTGAGTCCGACCGACGGGACGAACGCCTTCGGCGGGGTCGATCCGAACGGCTGATTCTGGGCGCCGGGCATGTTCTCGAAGGAGTCGATGTAGCCGCCCCGAGTGCCGCCGGTCGGGCCGCCGGCTTCGTGCAATCGCCGATCGGCGGTGTCGGTGGGGCGGGGTCGGCGCCAGGGGGGAGTGGGGGCCATGTCGAGACGGTAGCGAGGCCGGATTCGTCAGGCCTCGTCGGCCCCCACTGTGAACAGTGTTCTCCAGTGGGCCGTCTGGCCCTTGTCGCGCCTGCCGATGCATCCGAAAATGGGGAAGGTGCCGTACTGCACACGGCGAGCGTCGAGTGTGCGGCGCTTGGCGAACGAGGGCGAGCGATCTGATGACGAACGGCACCATCCGAGTCCTGGACCACGCCGACGTGGCCGACGTCGTCCGGCGCGCGGGCGCCGACGCGTTCATGGACGAGGTCATCGAACGACTCGCGGACGCGATCGGTGATCACCGGCCCGAGGTGCTCGAAACCCAGCCCCGGGGCGGCTTCTCGTACCACAAGCCGGCGCTCGGTCTGGTCGAGTGGATGCCCGCCATGGAACTCGGGCGCCGGGTCGGCGTGAAGACGGTCGGCTACCACCCGAGCAACCCGGCCGAGCGACGCCTGCCGAGCGTGTACGCCAACACGACCCTCTACGACACGACCACCGGCCGGCTCACGGCGATCTGTGACTCGACGATGCTCACCGCGATCCGTACCGGCGCGGCGTCGGCGATCGCGACCGACATCTTGGCGATCGACGGATCGGTGCGCCTCGGCGTGATCGGATGCGGCGCCCAGGCGGTCACCCAGATCCACGCGATCAGCCGAGTCCGTACCGTCACCGAGGTCGTCGCCTTCGACGCCGACGCCGATGTCGCGGCCACCCTCGCCGATCGGGTCGGCGCCGTCGTCCCCGGCGTGCGGATCCGAATCGCCGACGACGCCGGCGCGGTCGCCCGAGCGGTCGACGTGTTGTGCACCGTGACATCGGTCGACATCGGCGCCGGTCCCGTCTTCGCCGATGACGGACTGCGGGACTGGCTGCACGTCAACGCGGTCGGTGCCGACTTCCCCGGCAAGACCGAGGTGCCCCTCAGCACCCTTCGCCGCGCCGCGGTCTTCCCCGACTATCCGCCGCAGTGTGTGGTCGAGGGCGAGGCTCAGCAGCTCGACCCCGCCGAGCTCGATGTCGACTTCCCGTCGCTGGTGGCTCGCCGTGCCGAGTTCCGTGATCTGCGGGGTCGGCTCACCGTCTTCGACTCGACCGGATGGGCGGTGGAGGATCTCATCGCCGCCGACGTCGCGTTCGAGCACGCCGAGCGCCTCGGTGTCGGTCGAGAGATCGAGCTCCATCACGATGCGCTCGACCCCTTCAGCCCCTACGAGTCGCTGCTGGTCGGCGCCACACAGGAGGCCTGAACGCCGTGACGTCCGTCGACGAGTCTGTCTCGGGAGCCGGCAACGCCGAGATCCTCTCGATTCGTCGCGGGCCGAACACCTCCCCGGAGGGCAACCTCACCCGGGCCGAGTATCTGATGTGGCTGGGGCAGACGGTCAACGCCGACGTGCCGCTCTACAACATGATCCACACGCACCGGATCGCCGGTGCGATCGATCCCGAGCACTTCGCCGCTGCGTGGGCCGACGTCGTCGCCGGCTCCGACACCCTCCGTTCGACGGTCGTCGACCGTGACGGCGTTCCCCAGGTTCGAGTCCACGAGTCGATGGACGGTGCCCTCGCCCAGGTCGACCTGTCGCATCACGAGGATCCCGACGCTGCGCTGGCGATCTGGATCGACGCCCGCCG
>JBCBYI010000049.1:0-20526 GCA_039815945.1 Actinomycetota bacterium
TAAGCGTTTCAGGACAACGACGCCGCGCCATCCATTCACATAGCGCCGAACCCAGCGGGTTCAACACTGCCGTCATTAAGTCGCTATCGACGAAGCGTTCGCCTGCTTCATCGACCATGAATTGGCAGGAGTGGAGGGACTCGAACCCCCAGCCCCCGGTTTTGGAGACCGGTGCTCTACCAATTGAGCCACGCCCCTGAGAAGGCACCAGCGAGACTATCACCGGTGCCGGCGATACCGACCGGCGTGATCGCACGGTGGCGGGCGGTGTGGCCGGGCGTGGAGCGGAAGGTCAGCCGGCGAGACGGACGACGCGCCGGTGCCGGACGGCGAAGGCGATGACGCCGGCTGCGGCCGCGACACCACCGATGGTGGCGGCGGCGACGGCGGGGACCCGAGTGCCGGAGGTGCCGTCGGCGGTGTCGAGGGCGACGAGGATGCGATGCTCGAGGTCGGGGGCTTCGAGGCCGTGATGGTCGGCGAGCCCGCGCATGACTCGTCGCATGCGCTTGTAGTTGGCGATCTCGGCCTGGCAGCGCAGGCACTGGGCGACGTGGGCGGCGGCCTCGGCGGACAGCACGGCGTCGTCGCCGGCGAGTTCGTCGGCGAAACAGGCGCACTCGTCGAGCCGGTGGGGTGCGTCGTGGTCGGTCTCGGACGGTGGGGTGAGATCAGACGGCATGGATCGTGTCTCCGGACGAGTTCTCCCCCGGCAGGGGGAACACCTGCTCGCGAAGACGGCGGCGAGCACGGTGGAGTCGGACTTTGGCGGCACTGACGGAGATGCCGAGCTCTTCGGCGATCGCGTCGTGCGGGAGGTCGTAGACGTCGCGCAGGACGACCACGGCGCGCAGGCGGGGCGGGAGGTCGCGGATCGCGGCGTCGAGTTCGTCGCGCAGTTCGCCGGTCTCGGCGGCGATGACCGGGTCGGCGTCGGGTCGCTGGTCGACGACCTGGGCGTCGTCGACGAGTTCGTCGTGTCGGTGACGGTTGCGCTTGGTCAGGTGGGTGGAGGAGGTGTTGGCCACGATGCGGTAGAGCCAGGTGCTGAAGCGCGCGTCGCCGCGGAAGCGGCCGATGCTGCGGTAGGCCCTCAGGTAGGCGTCTTGCACCACGTCTCGTGCGTCTTCCTCGTTGCCGGTCAGTCGAAGAGCGAGACCGAATGCGTCGCGGTGGGTGAGGCGGACCAACTCGTCGAACGCTTCGCGTTCGCCGTCGGTGGCCCGTTCGACCAGCGCGGCCATGTCGGACTCCGAGGGATCTGACCTGCGTGAACGCGACGGGTTACGTGTCGAATCCGTGACGATCCGAAGACGGCGGGGCTGTTGGGCCATGCTGCGCCTCCTCGGGGTCGACCGGATTCGGGTGGTAGCGACGGACAGATTCGAACTGTCGACCTCTCGATTATGAGTCGAGCGCTCTCACCAACTGAGCTACGTCGCCATGGTTCGGCAGACGAGTCGAACCGACGAGCTCCCTGTCAGAATTGAACTGACGACCTTCTCCTTACCATGGAGACGCTCTGCCGACTGAGCTAAGGGAGCCTGCGCCGACCGTGGTCGGAGCGGACAAAATGATGCCACGACTCCTCGTGGTTCCCAACCCCGTTCCGCAATCCTCGACGCAGGCGGGGCGGGATCTCGGGCCTGCGGTCCCGAGCGAACGAACCGGTGAACCAACCCGACCGGGCGGGATCTCGGGCCTGCGGTCCCGAGCGAACGAACCGGTGAACCAACCCGACCGGGCGGGACCTCGGGCCTGCGGTCCCGAGCGAACGAAAGGACCATGGTCCCGGTGGATCACCGATGTGGGTCTTTCGGCTCAAGTCTGGTGCCGGTGGCGCCGAACCGTTCTTCATGCGATTCGAGCGACTGGTCATCGAAGCCGACGAGAACACCTTCTCGTTGGATTTCCATCCCCGCCTCACCGTGATCTCGGGCGTGGGTCGCCTGGAGCGTGAGGGTCTGATCAGTGAGCTCGTGGGTTCGTTGAGTTCGAGCCGTGCGGGTGTGCATGCCGAGGTGGTGGCCGACAACGGCAACCGGTTCGCGATCTTTCGTCCGTTCGGGGCCCGGGCCCGGGTGATCGACGTCGAGGCGTCGGCCGACGTGAGTGCGCGTTTCGCGGACGGCGAAGGCCGGATCGATCTGTTGCACGTCGCCGGTATGGACATGCGTTCGGCGAAGCGGGCGTTGCGGGTGACGGCGTCGGATCTGACGACCAGCACCCATCACGAGCAGATCGTGCGTCGCCTGGCGATGACCGACCCGGCGCTGCTGTGGGCGGCGGCGGAGCGGGTGAAGGCGGCGCAGGTCGAACTCGATCAGGCTGCGGCCGACAGCGGGTCGGCACCTGAGGACGCGGCGGTGGTCGCTCGTATCGAGGATCGGCATCAGCGGTTCGAAGAGGCGCAGGCCCGGGCCGAGACGTTCCGCAAGATCAGTTTCGTGGCCGGTGCGATCAGCGCCTTGGCGGCGGTGCCGTCGGCCATGTACGTGAACCAGCTGGTGGCGATGGCGTGGATCATCGTCGCCGCGGTCGTGACGGCGTTGTCGTTCGTGCAGCACCAGCGCATGGAACGGGCTCGCACGGCCGAGACCGAGGCGTTGGCGGCGGCCGGCGCCGAGTCCTACCTGGGGTTCCACCTGCAGCGGGTGAACGGGCTGCTCGACAGTGAGCAGGCCCGCAAGAAGCTGATGGACGCGAGTGCCGAGTACGACGAGGCGATGGCGGCGTGGACGTCGATCGCCGGCGACATCGTCCCCGAGTGGGCCTATGAGTACCAGGACGAGATCGAGACGGCGTCGGCCCAGTTGGCCAACATGAACTCGTTCGGTTCGGGGCAGATGGCCGAGAGCGACGACGACGTGCACGCCCTCGCCCATGCGCTGATGCAGCGCATCACAAAGGTCCGCACCGTGGGTCCGGCGGGCGAGAGCCTGCCGCTGGTGCTCGACGACGCCTTGCAGGGCCTCGACGCCGACATGAAGGCGACCTTGCTCGAGTTGCTGGTCCACTCGTCGGATCAGCAGCAGATCGTCTTCTTGACCGAGGACGCGCTGGTGACCGAGTGGGCCCGGGTCGAAGCCATCACCGGCGATCTCTCCATCCTGGAACCGAGCGGTGCAGGAGAACCGGCCGTGGACGTCACCGACGACGCGGTCAACGTCGCCTGATCCAACCTCCGGGAGCGAGCCGACGGTCGCTTCCGCCGATCAGTCGTATGCATGGGTCGATGCCGCGCCTCCGGGCGTGGCATCGTCTCGTTCATGACGAGCTTCGAGACCTTGGCCGTGTCGGTCGACGAGACGATCGGCCGGATCGAGTTGAATCAGCCGGAGCGGCTCAACCCGTTGTCGACGACCTGTCTGCGAGAACTGGTCGATGCTGCGGTGTGGTTCGACGCGCACGATGACGTGCGGGTCGTGATCGTGCACGGGGCGGGCCGGGCGTTCAGCGCGGGTGCCGACTTGGCGAGCTTCGGCGCGCCAGGCGCGTCGGTGCCGCGCGATGCGGCGGACGCTGGTCGGCGCATGGCCGAGGCGATCGAGGCGATGCAGGCGGTGACGATCGCCGCAGTGCACGGCCACTGTGTCGGGGGTGGGGTGGTACTCGCCGCGGCGTGCGATCTGCGGGTCGCCGCCGAGTCGACCCGCTTCTCGATCCCGGAGGTCGATCTCGGCATTCCGCTCGCGTGGGGCGGCATCCAGCGGCTCGTGCGCGAGATCGGGCCGGCGGCGACGCGCGAGCTCGTGCTGACGTGCCGGCCGTTCACCGCAGCCGAGGCCAAGGCGCTGGGCATGCTCAACACGATCACGGCCGACGGCGAGCATCTCCGTGAGGCCAGCGCGCTCGCCGAGAACCTGGCCGCGAAGTCCCGGCTGACGCTGCGGGCGACGCTCACGGCGGTCGACGCGGCGGCCGAGGCGCTGGTCCCGACGGGCGGGGCGTGGAGCGACGCCGACGCTCTGGTCAACGCGCTGCACGACCCGGAATCGAGAGCGGTCGGCCAGGCGTACCTGGCGTCGCGCGGCCGCTAGAGCGGCGCGCTCGCGTTCACCTCGTACCTGACGATGTCGCGGCCGGTGAGGGTCATGGCGCCGACGGCCTGCTGCCACTCGGCCATGTGCGGCGTGGTGAAGTGCGCTTCGAGATCCGCTTCGCTCTCCCAGATCTCGAAGAGCCGGAGCTCGCCCGCATTCGCCGGGTTGGGGGTGAAGAGGTAGTCGACGCAACCCGGCTCGGCCCGGACGAGTTCGCAGAAGGGGATCGCCAACGCCATGGCGTCGTCGATCTGCGCGGGGTCGAGCGTGATGGTTCCGGCGATGATCAGCATCCGCCCGGTCTAGTCGGCAGACTGCGGCGGTGTCCGGCCGTCTCTCCACCCCGTCGCAGAAGGCGATGCTCGTCGGCCTCGTCGCGTTCGTCCTCCTTGGCCTGACCGACGGCGCGATCGGCACGGTCTGGCCCGACCTGCGCGACGACTTCGGCCGTACCGACGGGTCGTTCGGTCAGGTGTTCGCGTGTCTCGCGGGCGGATACCTCGTGGCGTCGACCGCGTCGGGCCATCTGAGCGAACGCTTCGGTATGACGGTCGTCTTCCGCCTCGGATCGGCAGTCGCCGCGTTGGCGTTCGCGGTGGTTGGGCTCGGGTCGTCCTGGGCGACGACGCTCGTCGGCTTCGCCCTCCTCGGACTCGGCAATGGCACACTCGACTCGGCCGTGAACGCCTGGGTCGCGGTGAAGCAGGGCCAGCGGGCGATGGGCCTGCTGCACGGCTTCTACGGCGTCGGCGCCTCGGCCGGTCCCCTCGTGGCGGCGGCCTTCGTGGTCGGTGGCGACCGTTGGCAGGTGCCGTTCTGGATCTTCGCCGCGCTCCAGGCTGTGATCGTCGTGGCGTCGCCGATCGCCCGCGAGGGCTTCGACGACATGCCCGACACCCCCGATGTCGAAGCGACGCGAGGCCGCGAGGTCGAGGCACCGTCGTATCTGCTCGCCCTCGTGCTCGGCTGGTTCTTCCTCTACGTCGGCGTCGAGGTCTCGGCCGGCCAGTGGAGCTTCACGTTGCTGAGCGAGGAGCGCGGGGTCGACGAGGTCATCGCCTCCGCCTTCGTCGCGTCGTACTGGGGTGGCCTGACGGTCGGACGCTTCCTGCTCGCGTTCGCCGGCGACCGGGTCGCACCCGAGGTGATCATGAGCCGGGCGTCGGCACTGGCGGTCGTGGCTGCGATCGTCTTCGCCGCCGATCCGGCCGGGCTCGGCGGCTTCGCCCTGCCGGTGTTGGGCTTCGCCTTCTCGGTGATGTTCCCTGCCGTCGTCAACCGCACGCCCATCTATCTGGGCGCCGATCGGGCCGCCCGCATCGTCGGCTATCAGCTGGCGACCTCGTCGGCGGGCGCGATCATCGTGCCGGCCGTGATCGGCGTGCTGGCCGACCGCACGAGCCAGGAAGCACTCGGGTGGGTGTCGCTCGTCGTCGTGATCTTGATGACGGCGATGTGGGCGGCGGTGCGGGCGAACGCCCCGACGTCGTCGACGCCTACGCTGGCGTCGTGAGCAGCCCGGCCTTCGACGAGATCGCCACGCCTCGCCGGCCGACGACGAGATCGTTGCGATCGAGGCCGTGGGTCATGAAGCCGAGCGAGACACCGGTCGACGGGTCGGCCCAGCCGATCTGACCCTTCGCCCCACCGTGGCCGAACGCCCACTCGCTCGCCGTGTGGCCGTGCCCGCGGAACGACTTCTGCTCGTCGGCGCCGGCGATCGTGAACGCGTGGGTGCGGTTGGCCCGCACGCCGAGCGGGTCTGGGTGGGTCTGGCGGATCGTGCGGAGCGCGTCCTCCTTGACCTCGGGTCGCAGGATGTCGCCGTCGTCGTGGAGGATCGCCTGGTACCAGCCGGCCATCGACGAGGCTGACGCGATGCCACCACCGCCCGGATGACCGCCGGCGCGGACGGCCGGGTCGTTGAAGACGTTGAGCGCCGCGTTGGTCACCTCGGTCTCGGGCAGGTCGACACCGTGGAGCGCCGCGAACTCGGCCGGGTCGATCGGCTCCCCGATGTCGAACACGTCCTTGACGTCACCCTGTTCGGCTTCGGGGATGGCGAGCCAGCGGAGTTGGCCGGCCGGCGCCATGATCCGCTCGGTGATCACGTCGGGGTAGAAGCGGCCGGTGACCTCTTCGATCATGTCGGCGAGGACCCAATGCGCCTGGGAGGGGTGGTACTCGAACCGGGTGCCGGGCTCCCAGTTGGTCCGCCAGGTCGCGTAGCGCTCGAGTCGCTTCTGGCGGTCGGCGGCCTCGGCGCCGATCGGCGCGCTCGGGAAGCCGCCGGCGTGGAGCAGGACCTGCGAGAGCGTGATGGCACCCTTGTCGTTCTCCCCGAACGACGGCAGCACCGAGGCGACAGGCGAGTCGACGTCGAGCAGGCCCTCGGCCGCGAGCTCGAGCACAGTGAGGCTGACGGTCGGCTTCACCGCCGAGTAGGTGTGGAACCGGTCGTCGTCAGTCGCGTCGCCGTAGGCCTCGGCGTAGGCGATCTCCTTCTCGAAGCCGACGGCGAGCTGGTAGCCGGGCACCCGGCCCTCGTCGACTTCACGACGGCAGCGGGCGATGAGGTCGTCGAGGCGGGATTGGACGATCGAGGTCATGAACCGACGGTAGACGCGGAGGTGTCGGTCGTCCGAACCCCGTCCTCGGTGCGAGCCGGCCGGATCGCGGTGAAGGATCGCTCTTCGACGATCCCCTTCCAGACACCGACGCCGTATGCGGCGTGGTCCGCGACGCGGATCACCGTCGCCCGGATGGGGTCGATGGCCGGCCGGCGTTGCCCGACCTCGACTGCGGCGACGGCCGCGATCATCGCCGCGAGCCGACGGCGTGGTCGTGGACCGGCGAGCGCCGCGACCGCGGCGATGGGCATCCACGCGCGGGGGATCGCCGCGACGGTCGCGCCGAACGCGTGGGCCATGGCGCCGTTCACCGCGGCGGGCTGATGGTGCTCGCCGAGGGCCCGCCGGACTCGGACCTGGGCGGCGGCGACCGTCCCGGCCGCAGCTCCGACGACGAAGGGAAGCGGTGCGACGAGCGCGGCGGCGACCGTGCCGTACACCTCGAGCGGTGCACGGGTCGGCGCGATCGCGTCGCCGTGGCGGGTGGCGAGGGGGGCGGCGGCCGAACCGTAGGACCGACGCTGCCGCCACCAGTCGGTCCACGACGCTCGGGGCCGGTGCTGGACGACGACCGACGGGTCGTAGCGGACGGTGTGGCCGGTGGCGGCGAGGCGCCAGATCAGGTCGACGTCTTCGCCGTAGCGCAGCGCCGGGTCGAACCCGCCGACGTCGTCGATCGCCTCGACGCGTACGAGCAGCGCTGCGGTCGGCACGTAGGACACCCGTCTCCCGGGTGCGACCAGGGAGGGTTCCCCGCCGAGGTCGAGCGGCGAGAACGCCTGCTCGTAGGCCGCGAGAGTCGCGTCGCCGGGTTCGGACACGACTCTCGGTGCGGCCGCGGCCACGGCGGGATCGTCGAAGTGGCCGAGCAGGCGCTCGATCCACTCGAGGTCGCCCACGACATCTGCGTCGACGAAGGCGACGAACTCGGCGCCGGCCGCCCGGGCCACGGCCAAGCCGTCGGTGCGGGCGACGCCGGGGCCGCCGCTGACGTCGCGGCGCAGCAGATGCACGCCGTCGATCGGCGCGAGCGGTGGCGTCGAGCCGTCGTCGACGACGATCGTGCGGCGACCGCCGGTGGGCCGGTCGGCGACGGCCGGATCGTTCTTGACCGGCGTCACGACGGTGGCGTCGCGAGCCGCGGCCGGCGCGGCCGCCGGGTGCATCGAGCCGGCGTCGAGCAGCCGGCGTGCGAGGGCCGCTTCGGCGCCGTCCCGCACCCGGGCGCCGTCGAGCCAGCGGTCGACGACGCGGGCGCCGGCGTCGCTCAGGCGCATCATCCGAAACGGCGAACCGCCGACGAGCACCCGGCCGTCGTCGCGACGGACCAGCGACGGATCGGCGACGAGACGGAGACCGGCGGGCGCCGGCGGACGGACGGACATCGCCGCCGACGGTAGCGTCGGCCCGTCGGCGACGGCAGGGGGTCACGATGCACGACGAAGAGCGACGACACCTCGGGTCGCAGTTCGATCGCGATGCCGAGGGCTACGACGCCGGGCGACCGGACTATCCCGCCGAGGTCTACGGACGGGTGCTCGCCCACCTCGCCGTCGGCGGCGGCGACCGGGTGTTGGAGGTCGGGCCGGGCACCGGTCAGGCGACGGGCCGGGTGCTCGCCACCGGCGCCGCCGTCCACGCGGTCGAACCGGGTGCCGCGCTCGCCGACGTCCTCCGACAGCGCCACGGCGGCGACCGCCTGACCGTCGAGGTCGCGACGCTCGAGGACGCTGACCCGGAGGGGCCCTTCGACGCCGTCGCCTCGGCGACCGCCTTCCACTGGGTCGACCCCGAGGTCGGCCTGCCGATCCTGCACAGGGTGCTGCGGCCCGGGGGCCGTGTCGCACTCTGGTGGAACGTCTACCGGGACCCGTCGCTCGGCTCGGTCGACCCGGTCGATGAGGTGGTGCGCTCGACGACCGAGCTGCCGAACACCCGCGGCCTCAACGGCATCCTCGACGAACTGGACCTGCCGCGTCGCCTCGCCGAGCACGGCTTCGTCGACGTCGAGGCCACGACGCACCAGTGGACGATCACCCACGACGAGGCGTCGCTGCTCGCCCTCTTCTCGTCCTTCAGCGACATGCGCAAACGGGAGCCGGCCGAGCGCCGCCTCGTCTTCGACCGTCTGGCCGAGTTGGTCCGAGCCAACGGCGGCATGATCACCCGCCCGTGCACGAGCCCGATGATCACGGCTCGAACGCCGAGCTGAGGCCGACTCACGGGTTCGTCGGCCAGGCGGTCGGCGCCCCGTCGGCCAACCACGCCGCCGCAGCCACGGCGGCCATCACCGCGTCGGAACCGTTGACGGCCGGATGGTCGTCGGCCTGCACGTCAATCTGGATCGCCGGCGTGTCGACCGCGCGCAGCACGCCGAACGAGCGGATCGTGAGGTCGTGGATCTCGCCGGTCTCGGGATCGACCGCGATCGACTCGCTGCGCACGAGGCCGAGACCCATGTGGGCGGCACCCGTGCAGTACGAGCGCAGTGTCGTCTGGTCGAGCGGATCGCCGGCACGCACCTGCACGAGGATCGTGCCGTCGTCGGTGATCGAGGCGGTGGCCTCTCCCCCGCCGGGTCCGGCGATCCAGCCGACCTCGCCACGAGCAGCGGCGAGCAGCACCGCCGCTTCGAGCCAGCCGGCGCCACGGATGTCGGTCGACGTCGACGGGCCGACGACGTCGACTTCCTCGACCGTGACGTCGGGGGCGACCATCCCGATCGCGTCGGCGACACCCGGCGTGCGGGCGACCCGGATGACACCCGTGCCGTCGGCGTTCACGCCGGCGGCGATCGGGGGCCGCTTCGGACCCTCGCGCACGACGTCCTCGCGAGCGAGGAGCACCCGCACCGGTCGACGGTGTTCGTCGGCGAGGCGACGGGCGACGGCACCCAGCTCGGACGCGAGCTTGCCGCCGAACGCACCACCGTTGCCGAGCAGCGACGCCGGTTCACCGCCGGGTTCGCACCACGACGCGTCGGTCTCGAGGTAGGCGGGTTCGGTCCACGTCGTCTGGAGTACCGCATCGAAGTCACCCTCGGGCAGCTCGATCGGCGGCGGGTACTCGGCGGTCGTGCGGCGACCCTGGATCTTCCCGGCGGCGGCGAGCGCGGCGGCGCGGGTCTCGGCGACGGCCCAGCCGTCGCCGTCGGGCACGGCGACCAAGGCATCGGCCGGCGCGGTGTCGTCGCTGAAGCCGCCCTCGCCGAGCGCGACGTGCGGGCCGACCGACTGGTCGACCCCACCCTCGATCGCCGCCCGCTCGGCCGCCGCATCGGTGTCGCCGAGGGTCACAGGCGTGCCGTAGGCCTCCCAGGCATCGAGCACGGGCTGCCACCCGGTGCACCGGCACATGTGGGCGAGCAGGGCGTCGGCGGCCTTGGCCCGATCGTCGTGGGGGACGCCCTTCGCCCGCAGGCCTTCGAAGCGGCAGACGATGCCGGGCGTGCAGAAGCCGCACTGGCTTCCACCGGTCGCCGCGAACGCATCACCCCACGCGGCACGGACCTCATCGTCGAGCCCCTCGACCGTTGTGACCTCACGGCCTCGCACCCGACGCACCGGGGTCACACACGACACGCGGGGCTGGCCGTCGACGAGCACGGTGCAACACCCGCACTGACCCTGCGGCGAACACCCGTCCTTCACCGAGACCATGGCGGCCGGTCCTCGAAGGACCTCGAGCAAGGTCGCCGTGTCGTCGGTGACGGACACGGCGGCACCGTTGACGATGATCTCGATGCTGCGCGGCGAGGTGTCGGTCACGGGTCCTGACGCTAGCGGTCGTGGATGCAGCGAAGGATCGTTCCAGAGCCGACGATCGACGGGCCGCCCGCCATCCTCCGAACCCCCGACGGGGGTTAGCGTTGTCGCTCGTGCAGGAACTCCCCCGTCGCTCCTTCCTCCTCGGTGGTCTCGCCGCCGGATCCGTGGCCCTCGTCGGATGTGGTTCCGACTCGCCGGCCGACGGACCCGGGGCGCAATGGGCCGACGACGACGGCTCCGGCAACCTCACCGCCACCCCCACCGAGGAACTGAGCTTTCTGACGCCGACCTTCCCCGACGGCTTCCGGCAGGCGCCGATCCTGGTGGCCGGTCTCGCCCAACGGTTCGCCTTCGTCGTGCGCGACGAGATCGACATCATGCGTGAGTCGGCACCGGCGGACCTCACGGTACGGATCCGTCGAGACGACCAGGTCGTGCTCGAGACCACGGTCGCCCAACGCGCCGACGGCATCATCACGCCCTACTTCCCGATCGAGGCGACCTTCGCAACCCCCGGTGAGTTCATCGCCGAACTGCCCGACCATCCCGATGTCGGAATTGTGCCGTTCATCGTCGCCGATCGCGCCGACGTCGAGATCCCCCAGATCGGTGACCAACTCCCGTCGGTGCCGACCCCGACCTTCGACGACGCCAAGGGGATCGCCGACATCTGCACCCGCGCCATCGAGTGCCCGTTCCACGAGATCGACCTCGTCGACGCCGTCGCCAACGACAAGCCGACCGTGCTGCTGATCGCCACCCCCGGCTTCTGCCAGACCGACATCTGCGGTCCGGTGCTCGACCTGTTGATCGACGAGGCCGGCGACCGCGGCGGCTTCAACGTGATCCACGCCGAGGTCTACGTCGACCCCTCGGACTTCCAGACCGGCGGCTTCCCGGACCTCACCCCGGCGGTGAACGCCACCGCGCTGCCGTTCGAGCCCGCCCTCTTCGTCGCCGCCCCCGACAACACGATCCTCGCCCGACTCGACGCCACCTTCGACCGAAGCGAACTCCGCGACGCGCTCGCCGTGCTCTGAGCCGGATCCGAAAATGACGAACGCCCCGCCGAAGCGGGGCGTCGCGTCAGGGCCGAGGCCCGAGATCGGCGATCAGCTCAGCTGAACGACTGGCCGCAGCCACAGGTGCGCTGGGCGTTGGGGTTGTCGATCGAGAAGCCGGCGTCCTGCAGGCCGTCCTTGTAGTCGAGGGTGGCACCCTCGAGCAGCTGGGCCGACTGGGGATCGACGACGACGTCGACGCCACCGAAATCCTTGGTGATGTCGTCGGCGGCACGGTCGGTGTCGAAGAACATCTCGTAGGAGAAGCCCGAGCAGCCACCGGGGCGCACGGCCACGCGGAGGGCGAGGCCGGCTTCACCTTCGGCGGTGATGAGCTCGTTGACCTTCGAAGCGGCGTTGTCGGTGAGCATGATCATGGTGGGTTCCTCCTGAAGGACGGAGATGCGACGGGACCGTCGAACCGTGAAACGTCAGTGTATCGGCCCGTATTCCATCGACGGAAGCGGGCTGACTTCAAATGAACCAAATTTGACAGGCCTCTTCCAATAGGTCTTTCCGGCGCCTATCCTGGAGACGTGACCACGACGTCTCCCCCCACCCCCGATTACGTCATGGGTCTGATGCGCGGCGTGATCGATCCCGAACTCGGGAGCGACATCGTCGAGCTCGGCATGGCGAAGGGCGCCACCGTTACCGACGACGGATGGGTGCGCCTCCAGATCGATCTCACCACGAGCGGCTGTCCGCTCCGGGCCCAGATCCAAAAGGACATCCGAGCCCGCCTCACCTCGCTGCCCGGCGTCACGCGGGTCACCATCGATTGGGGTGAGCTCACCCAGGACGAACGCGCCGACGCCATGGCCAAGGCCCGCTTCAACGTCAGCCAGAACGCACCCGACACCAGCATCCCGTCGACCACCAAGGTCGTGATGGTCGCCTCGGGCAAGGGCGGTGTCGGCAAGTCCTCGATCACCACCAACCTCGCCGCCGCGCTCGCCGAGCAGGGCTACGCGGTCGGTGTGATGGACGCCGACATCTGGGGCTTCTCCGTGCCGCGCATGCTCGGTGTCGAGGGCGACCTCGTCTCCAAGGACGGCAAGATCCAGCCCCTCGTCCGCGAGATCGGCACCGGCCGCCTCGAAGTCGTGTCGATGGGCTTCCTGGTCGCCCAGGAGGACTCCGCCCTCATGTGGCGTGGCCTCATGCTCAACCGCGCCGTCCAGCACTTCTGCCAGGACGTCGCCTGGCCGAGCGACCTCGACTACCTGCTGATCGACATGCCGCCCGGTACCGGCGACGTGCAAATGGGGCTCGCCAAGATGCTCCCCCGCGCCGAGATGCTGATCGTCACCACCCCGGCCCTCAACGCCCAGAAGGTCGCCGCCCGCGTCGCCGACATGGGCGCCAAGAACTATCTGCGCATCGTCGGCGTGATCGAGAACATGAGCGAGTTCGTCGCTCCCGACGGCTCGCGCCACGCCCTCTTCGGAGAAGGTGGCGGCCGTCAGCTCGCCGGCGACATCGGAGCGCCCCTGCTCGGCCGGGTTCCGATCGAGCCGGTCGTGAGCGTCAGCGGCGACCAGGGCGAACCCGCGGCACTCGGCGACACGCGGGCGGCCGAGGAGCTGCGTTCGATCGCCAAGATGCTCGCCGAGGAGTACGTGCCGCCGATCGAGATGGCCGGGTGCAGCGCCCGCATGCTCGATGCCGCGATGGCCGCGCTCGATGCGCTCGACGACGAGGACGGCTCGGCCGACGAAGCTGCCGCCACCATCGACTGAGCGGCGCCTTCGCCTCAACTCCCGACCCGTCCCTGCCGATTGGACGACGTGGCTCGTTCGATGCGTAGGACGGGGGCCCACGAGGCCCGGGAGGCGACATGAGTTCGTCGTGGAACCGGCGCGTCGCAGCTGCCTCGCGAGTGCGCGACAACGTCGATCCCGAAGGCATCGAAGCCCGCCTCTCGTCGCTCGGCCTCCCGACGGGGCTACACGCCGACGACGCCGTCGCCATCATCACCCTGCTGCGTGTCGCCGAGGGGCGGACCAACGGCTTCTCCACAACCGTGCAGGCGCGCGTCCACGACGACGACACCGGCGACGATCGCACCGTCAAGGTGATCGTGATGGGCAACGAGAGCGGTGCTGCCACCCTGATCGCCGACGCCGACGACGAGTTCGCCCTCGACACGCTCACCGGTCTGCCCGGCCGTGACTATCTGCTGCGGTCGCTGTCGGCCGCCCTCCAGGAGACGGTCACCGGCGAGCGCAGCGTGGCGGTGTATTCGATCGACATCGATCGGTTCAAGACCGTCAACGACACCCGCGGGTTCGCCGCCGGCGACGACGCACTGCGGGCGCTGGCCACCAAACTCGAGGACACGTTGCGAGCCGACGACGTGCTCAGTCGCTTCAGCGGCGACGAATTCACCATCGTGTGCCCCGACGTGCTGGGCGTGGCCGAAGCCACGACGCTCGCCGAGCGTTTCCGTGCGGCCTGCATCGACGCTCCGGTCGACTCGCCGCTGGCGGGCCTCACCGTCTCGGTCGGCGTCGCGGTCGGCTCGGGTGACCGCAACGCCGAAGATCTCGTCCGAGAGGCCGAGACCGCGCTCTACCAGGCCAAGGGACTTGGCCGTGACCGTTGCGAGCTCTTCGACGAAGAGCTCCGGTCACGCGCCGAACGCCGCAACACCGTCGATCAGCGCCTCCGCTCGGCGCTCGACGACGACGCCATCCAGGTCCACTACCAGCCGATCGTCGGACTGCCGGCGCAGTCGATCGTCGGATGCGAGGCGCTCCTGCG
This sequence comes from Actinomycetota bacterium, assembly GCA_039815945.1. Lineage (GTDB taxonomy): Bacteria > Actinomycetota > Acidimicrobiia > Acidimicrobiales > Aldehydirespiratoraceae > UBA11606. Next base: position 14,268 of record JBCBYI010000049.1, read on the forward strand.
CATCGTGGGCGAGGACGGCCAGCACCTGAATCCGCGTGAGCTGATCGGCGCCGCCGAGGACAGCGGACTCATCCGCCGCATCGAGGAGACCGTCCTGCTTCGGGCGGCGAGCGCGGTGCGGATGATGCCTGATCCCGACGAGCCGCTGTTCCTCTCGCTCAACGTCTCGGATCGCCGCCTCACCGACAGCCGCTTCCCGCTCGCCCTCGCCCGCAGCCTCCACAACGCCGACCTCGCGGCCGAGCAGGTGCACCTCGAACTCCACCCTGGCGTGCTCGGACGGAAGGGGCCGGGGACCCGCCTCATCACCCAGCTCCGGGCGCTCGGCGTGTGTGTCGTGATCGACGAGTTCCTGGGCGCCAACGACCCCGAACTGATCGACGGCGACACCGTCGACATCGTCAAGCTCGACAAGCGCCTCGTGCACGGCATCCACGGCGAACGGGGCCTGACCCGGGCCCGGCTCGTGATCGAGTCGTTGATCGATCGCGGTGTCGAGGTGTGCGCCGTCGGGGTCGAGACCCAGGCCGATGTCGACCTCGTCCACGACCTCGGCTGTCGCTACGCCCAGGGCTACTTCTTCTCCCCGCCGGTCGAAGCGCACCGGCTGGGCGAACTCATCGTCGGTCGCTGACGCCGCAGCTCAGCGCTCGAGTTCCGGCGGTTCCTCGGGCCGGTCGTAGTCGGCATCGCCGACGTCGATGATGTCGCCGGGGCCACCGGGACCGCTCGGACCGCCCGCACCCGGGAATCCCGGACCGCCGGGCCCACCGAAGCCCGCGCCGCCAGGGGCGCCGAAACCAGGACCACCGGGACCACCGAAACCGGCACCGCCAGTGGCGCCGAACCCGGTGCCTGTCACCGTCATCCGCGATCCGAACCGGGCGATGAGGACGGTGCGGATGATCGCCCGGGTGGGCGGGAAGAGGCACAGCAGGCCGACCGCGTCGGTGACGAAGCCCGGCGTGAGCATGAGTGCGCCGGCCATGGCGACCAGGAGCCCGTCGATCAGCTCCTTGGTCGGGAGCTCGCCCGCGTTGAGTCGCTCCTGGAAGCGCACGATGAGGCTGAGGCCCTCGCGCCGCACCAGAAACGCGGCGACCGCCGAGATGAGGATCATCAAGGCGATGGCATTGAGCCCGCCGATCACCGACGCCGCCTGGATCAGGACCCAGATCTCGAGGATCGGGACGACGAGGAACAAGATGGCGAGGATGCGGAACACGCCCCCAGGGTAGAACGCCGTCCGAAAGGCGCCATAAGCGCCTGGGCTTCCCGGGGAACCGGCGCCCTAAGCTGACAGCGATGAGCGCGCCCGCCGATCGTCCCCCCTCCGTCGACAAGCTCGCCCGGTCGATCGCCGACGTCGGCCTGCCCCACCCGATGCTGGTCGACGCAGCCCGCGCGGCCATCGCCGCCGGCGCCCCCGACTCGGCCCGAGCGATCGCCGTCGCCACCAGCCGGCGGATGTTGCGGCCGGTCATCAACGCGACCGGCACGATCCTGCACACCAACCTCGGCCGGGCGCCGATGGCGTGGGAGCAGCCCGAGCGCTACACCAATCTCGAACTCGACCTCACGACGGGCCAACGCGGCTCTCGCATGGCCACCGCCGGTGCGCTGATCGCCAAGGCGTGCGGGGCCGAGGACGCGATCGTCGTCAACAACTGTGCGGCGGCGGTGCTGCTCGGCCTGGGCGGACTCGCCGACGGCAAGGACGTCGTCGTCAGCCGCAGCGAACTCGTCGAGATCGGCGGCGGGTTCCGCATGCCGGACGTGATGGCGCGCGCCGGGGCGAACCTGATCGAGGTCGGCACCACCAACCGCACGCGGGTCGCCGACTTCGCCGCCGCCGTCGACGATCCCGACAACGACGTCGGTGTCGTGTTGCAGGTCCACCAGTCGAACTACAAGATCGTCGGCTTCACCGAGGCCCCCACCACCGCTCAACTCAGCGGTCTCGATGCACCGCTTGCGTCCGACATCGGCTCGGGCCTCCTCGACAGCCGCTGTCCGTGGCTGAAGGGCGACCCGCCCGGGTGGCTCGCCGACGAGCCGGCCGCCCGCCAGACCCTCGACGCCGGCGCCGGGCTCGTCATGTTCTCCGGCGACAAGCTCTTCGGCGGACCCCAGGCCGGCATCATCGCCGGCGACGCCGAGCTCGTCCGGAAGTGCGCGAAGCACCCGCTGGCCCGGGCGCTTCGCCCCGGCTCGCTCGTGTTGGGCGCCCTGCAGCAGACGGCACTGGCGTATCTCGCCGAGGACGGCGATGCGATCCCGTTCTGGCGGATGGCATCGCTCACCGTCGACCACCTGCGCGGGCGCGCCTCGGCCTATGGCGTCGGCGAGGTCGTCGACGTCGGTTCGACACCAGGTGGGGGCACGCTGCCGGGGGTCGAGATCCCATCGGTCGGCATCGCTGTCGAGGACGACCGCCGCGAGGAGCTGCGCGAACTCGACCATCCGATCATCGCCCGCGTCGACCACGGCGACGGCTCCGGCGGTGAGACCACCGTGCTCGATCTGCGCACCATCCACCCCGACGACGACGAACTCGTCGCCGGCGTGCTCCGCGACCTGGTCGGCGCCACCTGATGCACGTCGTCGCCACGGCCGGTCATGTCGACCACGGCAAGTCCACCCTCATCACCGCGCTCACCGGCACCGACCCCGACCGACTCGACGAGGAGAAGGCCCGCGGGCTCACGATCGACCTCGGGTTCGCCGGCGCCAAGCTCCCGTCGGGGCGAGGCATCTCGTTCATCGACGTGCCTGGCCACGTTCGCTTCCTCAAGAACATGCTGGCGGGCGTCGGCGGGGTCGATGCGTGCGTGTTCGTCGTGGCTGCCACCGAGGGATGGAAGCCCCAGAGCGAGGAACACCTTCGGATCCTCAGCCTGCTCGGCATCGAGCACGGCATCGTCGCCCTGACCAAAATCGGTCAGGTCGACGACGAACTCGCGGAGATCGCCCAGATGGAGATCGCCGATCGCACCGAGGGCACCTTCCTCGCCGACGCCCCGATCGTGCCGGTCGACGCGATCGACGGCATCGGGATGGACGACCTGCGCGCCGCCCTCGACGACCTGCTCGACGTCACCCCGACCGCCAGAGACGACAAACAGCCCCGACTGTGGATCGACCGGGTCTTCGCGGCCAAGGGTGCCGGCACCGTCGTGACGGGCACGCTCACCGGCGGCATGATCCGCGTCGAGGACGAGCTGTCACTCCTCCCGCAGGGCGAGACGGTGCGGGTGCGGGCCCTGCAGAGCCAGTACGCCGACCGCACCAAGGTCGGGCCCGGCAACCGTGTCGCCGCCAATCTGTCCGGCGTGTCCCACGACCAGCTCACCCGCGGCGACGTGCTCGTCCGCGCCGACGAGTGGCACCTCACCCGCACGGTCGACGCCAGCCTCCGGGTGCTCGATTCGCTCGATCGGCCTGTCACCCGCCGGGGTGCGCACCTCCTCTACCTCGGCTCTGGCGAACATCCCGTCCGGGTTCGGGTGCTCGGCCCCGACGCCATCGAACCCGGCGCCACCGGTGCGATCCGCATACACCTGCCGGTCGCCTTGCCCCTCGTTCCCGGCGATCGCTTCATCTTGCGCGAGTCGGGCCAGGGCGTGACCCTCGGCGGCGGCGAGATCCTTGACGTCGATCCGATCGTGGCCGCAGCCCGAGCGACGCCGGACCGCGACGTCGACCGGGTCATCCAGGAGCGGGGTCGGGTCGAGATCGGCCACCTGCGACGCCTCACCGGCGAGCGCCGCGATCCCGACGTGGGCCGGTGGGCGGTCGATCCCGACGTGCTGCACGAGACGGGAGCCCGGCTGCGCACGGCGGTCGCCGATGCCGGCGACCTCGGGCTCGAGATCGCGCCGCTCGACGAGTTCGAACGCGCGGTGCTCGACACCCTCGACGACATCCACATCGACGGGGCCCGGGCGCGGGCCGCCGACTCGGTCGACGTCTTGGCCGACAGCGACGTCGTCGCCCGACTCGAAGCCGACCCGTTCGCCCCTCCCGATCTCGACGATGCCGACCCGGCCGAGGTGCGCGAACTCGTCCGACGGGGTGCGCTGGTGCAGGAGAGCGGCGTGATCTTCGCCGCCAGCGCGATCGACGAGGCCGCCCGGGTGGTGGCGCGGCTGCTGGCCGAGAAGCCCGACGGCATCACCGTCGCCGAGGCTCGCGACGGCTGGGGCACGACGCGCAAGTTCGCCATCCCGCTGATCACCCGCCTCGACGAGACCGGCGTGACCCGCCGGCGCGGCGATCTTCGCATCGCCGGCCCTCGACTTCCCGAGGCCTGACGAGGGGCCAGGCGGGGTTCGCCTCAGGCGTTCGCGAGGTGGCGGCGCTCGGTCTCGGAGAGCCCGCCCCAGATCCCGTGCTGCTCACGGATCTTGATCGCGTACTCGAGACATTCGCCCCGAACGTTGCAGGTGTCGCAGATCGCTTTGGCGCTCGCCTCCCGGAAGCGTTTCTCGTCGCGCCGTTCGGGGGTCGTGGGCGGGAAGAAGATCACCGCCTGCGGCCCGCGACATGCGGCCTTGAGTTGCCATTCCGCCTGACTGGTGGTGATCGCCATGTGTTCTCCCAACGACGTCAACCGACTCAACGCAAGGGATTATCAGCTTGTGACCCCCGCCACAAACGTTCTCGGTGGTATCGACGCGATTCTTGACCGCGTAGCGTGAGAATCGACGATTTTTGGTGCCGCTGGGGCCATTCCGTGACCCGGTTGTGCCCGAAACGCACTGAACCACGTCCGGTCGGGCTCGGCACGATCGACCACCGCCCGACCCGAAACCGGGCCCGCGTCTCGTTGACGTGCCGATGACACCTCCTCGACAGGGTCACGGGGGTGCGCAGTAGGTTCTCCGTTCGATGGAGTCACCGTTGACCCGCCCGTTCCGGGTGCACCCGCCCGCGACCGGCGACGCGCTCTTGCGGCCGGAGTTGCTCCGAGTGCTGCTCGGACGCTTCGAATCGCGCCTCACCATCGTGCGGGCCGGCGCCGGGTTCGGAAAGAGCACCGCCCTCGCCCAGGCGATCGAGCAGAACGCGCTGGCGCCTCGGGGGCACGACCGCTGGATCGGCTGTGACCCGGCCGACGTCGACGGCAGGCACCTCCGGCGAGGCATCGGCGAGTCGCTCGGCATCGTGGGCGACCCATCGATCGAGGCGATCGCCGAAGCGGTCGCCGCCTACTCCCCCGCCCAGGTGTGTCTGGTCTTCGACGACACCCACGAGATCAGCCCCGGCAGTTCGGGCGCCGAGGTGCTCGGCGAACTGTTGGCCGGTCTGCCGTCGAACGGCCATCTGCTCTTGGCCGGGCGCACCGCGCCGCCGATCGCGGTCGCCCGCCTCGACGCCCAGCACCAGGTCGTGCACGTCGAGGAGACCGACCTCACCCTGTCCGACGACCACCTGCGCACACTGTCGGATCGAGCGGGCCGGGAGCCGGCCGACGTCGCTCACCTCGGCGGTTGGCCCGCACTCGTCGCGCTCGGTCTTCGATCCGGTCCAGTGCCGGCGTTCCTGAACGAAGAGGTGCTCGGATCCCTCGACGACTCCCAGCGGACCCTGCTCGCGACGATGGTGGCACTCGGTGGCGCGAGCGCCGACATGCTCCAGCACCTCACCGGCATCGAGCCGGCCCAGCCGCTCGCCGACCTGCCGATGGTCCAGCACCAGGCTGCGTGGTACCGGGCTCACGACCTGTGGCAGGAGGTCTTCGACCCGAAACTGATCGCCGCGACCCGCGCCGAGCAGCTCCGCCCGGCGGTGGCGTTCCTCCTCGAACAGGGCCGCACCATCCGCGCGGTCGATCTGGCCCTGCGAGGTGACGAGGACGATCTCGCGGTCACCACGCTGCGAGCGGCCCTCATCAGCGGTCGGGTCGAAGATCGCGATCTGCTGCGGGGTTGGAACGCCCGCATCGGCCCGGCGATGGAACGCCATCCGGTCACATCGCATCTCCGCGGGTTGATCGAGCAGTCGATCGACCCCACGACCGAGCGCTGCCGGGCCCATTTCGCCGCAGCGGCCGACGGCTTCGCCGCGCTGGGTGATCTCACCGCCAAGGTCGCCTCGGTCGCCGAGCTCGGCTTCTGGCATCACATCCAGCGCGATGCCCCCGGCCTGCTCGCCGTCGCCGGCACCATGATGGAGCTCTCGGCGGCGGGGGAGCCGAGCGCCGGGCCCTACGTCGACACGATCAACGCGTTCGCGGCGCTCGCCCAGGGCGATCCCC
>JBCBYI010000004.1:0-40830 GCA_039815945.1 Actinomycetota bacterium
CCGACTCCTACGCCTACGAGCGCACCATCGCCGAGGTCTGGTTCGACACGGCCGAAAACGCCGAGGCCGCCGGCTTCAAGCTCGCCGGCTCCCACCCCAAGCCCAAGGACTGACCCAAGCGGTCCGTCCAGCCACGATCCACACCACACCTCATTTCGAGGAGCACACACCACATGACTGTTACCGAGAACGATCTCAAGAACGGCCGCATCGTCGGCATCGCCGGCCCCGTGGTCGACGTCGAGTTCCCCGCTGGCTTCCTGCCCGAGATCAACACCCAGCTCGAGTTCGACATCACCGTCGAAGGCGAGACGATGAACGTTCCCGCTGAGGTCGCTCAGCAGATCGGCAGCAACCGCGTCCGCGCCATCGCCATGAAGCCGACCGACGGCCTCGTCCGTGGCGCTCCGGTGGTCAACACCGGCCACGGCGTGCAGGCGCCCGTCGGCGACGGCACCCTCGGCCATATCTGGAACGTGATGGGCGACTGCCTCGACACGCCCGAGCACCGCACCGACGACTACTGGGACATCCACCGCTCGGCGCCGTCGTTCGACTCGCTCGAGCCGTCGGCGAAGATGTTCGAGACCGGCGTGAAGGTCATCGACTTGCTCACCCCCTACAAGGAGGGTGGCAAAATCGGTCTGTTCGGTGGCGCCGGTGTGGGCAAGACCGTGCTGATCACCGAGATGATCACCCGTGTGGCCTCCAACCACGGCGGTGTGTCCGTGTTCGCCGGTGTGGGCGAGCGCACCCGTGAGGGCACCGACCTCTTCATCGAGATGGGCGAGACCGTCATGGGCGACGGTGAGACCACCGTGCTCGACAAGGCCGCCCTGGTGTTCGGCCAGATGGACGAGCCCCCGGGGGTCCGCCTCCGCGTGGCGCTCTCCGGCGTGACCATGGCCGAGTACTTCCGCGACGTCCAGAACCAGGACGTGCTGCTGTTCGTCGACAACATCTTCCGCTTCGTGCAGGCCGGTTCCGAGGTGTCGACGCTCCTCGGTCGTATGCCCTCGGCCGTGGGCTACCAGCCCACCCTCGCCGACGAGATGGGCGAACTCCAGGAGCGCATCACCTCGACCCGTGGCAAGTCGATCACCTCCCTGCAGGCCGTGTACGTGCCCGCCGACGACTACACCGACCCGGCGCCGTTCACCTCCTTCACCCACTTCGACGGCACCACCGAGCTCTCTCGTGACATCGCGGCGCTCGGCATCTACCCGGCTGTGGATCCGCTGGCCTCGTCGTCGACGATCCTCGATCCGCTGGTCGTCGGAGACCGTCACTACCAGACGGCCCGTCGTGTGCAGGAGGTCCTCCAGCGCTACAAGGAGCTGCAGGACATCATCGCCATCCTCGGCCTCGACGAGCTGTCCGAAGAGGACCGCATCACCGTCGACCGGGCCCGCAAGGTCCAGCGCTTCTTGTCGCAGCCGATGTTCGTGGCCAAGCAGTTCACCGGCCAGGACGGCATCTTCACGCCGGTCGAGGAGACCATCGACTCCTTCGAGGCCCTCGTCAACGGCGACCTGGATCACCTGCCCGAGCAGGCGTTCTACATGGTCGGTGGGGCCGAGGACGCCGAGCGCAAGGCGGCCGAGCTCCAGGCCGACGCCTGATCCTGATCGCCCGGTCAGGAGAACAGAGGAACCATGCTCAACGTCCAGGTCGTCTCTCCCGAAGCGGTGTCCTACACCGGTGAGGCCTCGATGGTCGTCGCTCGTACCGTCGAGGGCGGCGACATCGCCTTCCAGCCCGGCCACATCCCGTTCATCGGGATCCTCCAGGTCTGGTCGGTCGACGTCATCAAGGAAGACGGATCGCGTGACACGTTCGCCGTGCACCGCGGTTTCGTGCAGGTCAGCGACACCGACGTGACGATCCTCTCCGACGTCTCCGAGGCCAAGGACGAGATCGACGTCGCCCGAGCCGAGCAGGCGCTGGCAACGGCCGAGCAGGCGCTCGCCGCCGATGCCGAGGATGCTGCGGCCGCCTACGACAAGGCTCGAGCCCAGGTCCGACTCCGGGTGGCGGCCGGCGACTGAGCGCGAGACCGCAGTGAGCTCTCGGCTCCGGCGCGGCATCGACGGCATCGACAAACGGGTCGGGCGCATCGTCGCGACCCGCCGAATCGCGTCCTTCGACCCGGCGACCACGACCGTCGTCGCTGGCGCCGGTCGCAGCGGTACCACCTGGCTCGCCGAACTCCTCGCCGGTGCGTTCGACGCCCTCGAGGTCTTCGAGCCGCTGCATCCCCAGCAGACACCCGCCGGCGAGGCCGGCTTCGGCCACCTCGGCGCGCTCGCTCCCGACGAGTCGCTGACTGCGTCGCAGCGAACGTACCTCCACGCGGCGCTGGCCGGTGAGATCCGTTCGTCGTGGACGATCCGGCCGGTGTCGGCCCGCCCGGCGATGGGCGCCCGCACCCGCCTGATCAAGTTCGTGCGCGCCAACGGCTATCTCCACCAACTGGCGCCGCTGACCGCCCGACCGCCGATCGTGATCGTGCGCGGGCCGATCGCGACCGTGTCGTCGCAGCTCCGTCAACACGGCTGGGGTCACCCGGGCCCCGACACGTTGCGGCGAGTCCTCGCACGCTTCCCCGACCTCCTGGGCCTGCTGGACCGTCTCGATGGTCAGCCCCACCAGATGCGGGCCCTCGCGTGGGTGATCGAGACCCGGTGTGCGCTCTCCACCGGTGGGCCCCGGCCGTGGGCGCTCGTGCACTACGAACAGCTGGTCGAGGCACCGGCGACACTGCTCGATCGGCTGGGTCGGGTCGTGGGGGAACCGATCACCGTGCCGGTCGACGTCGATCGGCCGAGCCGGACCGCGTTCGCCGACCGCCCGGTGGCCATCGAGGTCACTTCGACCATGGCGACCGAGATCGCCGAGATCGCGGCCGAGGGTGTCGCCGCGTATGCCGGTGACGAACTCGTGGCCCCGGCTGCGCTCGAGCCGACGGCCTGATCGCGCCGCTCAGCCGACGAAGACGGGATCGACGAGACCGGCGACGCCGAGCCCGTCGATGGCGAGGACCGAGCCCGGCACGAAGCCGTTGCGGCCCGGCGCCGACGGCACGCTTCCGCCCGCCCCGATGGTGGTGACGTAGAGCGTGTCGAGCTGCGGCCCGCCAAACGCCGGCATCGAGGGCTTCTCGACCGGTAGGTCGATGCGGGCGTCGATCGTGCCCTCCGGCGACACCCGGATGACCGACCAGCCGTACACCGAGGCCGACCAGTATCCGCCCTCGGCGTCGACGCACGCACCGTCGGGCTTGCCCGGAAGGTCGGCGTAGTCGAGGAAGAGACGCTCGTTCTCCCAGGTGCCGGTCGCCGGGTCGTAGTCGGCGACCACGACGCGTTCGGTCGGCGTGTCGGTCCAGTAGACCCGGCCGCGCCCGGCGTCGAACGCGAGTCCGTTGGGGCAGCCGATGTCGGTCCGCATGGCCGTCGCTTGGTCGGCGTCGACCCGATAGAGCGTGCCCGTCGATCGTCCGGCGGCCGAATCGGCCCACATCGAGCCGACGACGAACCGACCCGCCGGATCGGTGCGGCCGTCGTTGAGGCGGTTGCCGGTGCCGGGTTCTTCCAGTGTGTGCAGCGCTGCGAACCCGGCCGGATCGTCCCACCGGAAGTGCACGAGTTCGTGCTCCATCGCGATGACGACGTCTCCCGGGCCGGCGCCGAGGGCGAGGGCCCCGGGTCGTCCCGGCATGCCTCGGGTGGCGTTCACGCCGGTCGACGGGTCGTGTCGGTGCAGCACCCGACCTTCGATGTCGAGCCAGTAGAGGACCTGCTCGTCCGGTGCCCACAGCGGACACTCGCCGAGGAGCGCCGGCGTGGTCACGGCGGCGCGGATCGTCGGGTCGGACATGGCCGCAGTGTGACACATGATCGCCACATCGCGTGCCGGTTCATTGACAGCGGTGACTACGTAGTCATACCGTGCGCGCTCATGAAGGGGTTCGATCCGAGGTTCGCCGACCTTCCCGACTACATCATCGGGATCACCAAGGAGATCTGGGAGGAACGCGGCATCGCGACCCTGCACGACTACTACGCCCCCGACATCGTCGTCCGTTCGCCGGCGAGCGTGGTCGTCGGCAATCAGGGCGTGATTGCCGCCACGATGGCGACGCTCGCCGAGTTCCCCGACCGCGAGCTCCTCGGCGAGGACGTGATCTGGTCCGGTGACGACGAGACCGGCTTCCTCTCGAGTCATCGCATCTACTCGACCGCGACACATGCCGGCGACGGGGTGTACGGACCCGCCTCGGGCACCAAGCTGCGGTACCGGATCATCGCCGACTGTGCTGCGAAGGACAATCAGATCTACGACGAGTGGCTGATCCGTGATCAGGGTGCGATCGTGCGCCAGCTCGGCCTCGATCCCAAGACCTACGCCGCCGATCTGATCGAGGCCGAGGGCGGCCCCGACGATTGTGTGCGACCCTTCACCCCGGCCATCGACCAGCAGGGTGGCTACACCGGCGCCGGCAATGACGGTGCGCCCGGGCACCGCTACGCCGCCACCCTCGAAGCGATCATGGGGGCCGATCTCGCGGTCGTCGAACGTGACTACGACCGGGCGTGTCAGCTCGAGTTGCCGGGCGGGGTGACCGGGCACGGGTGGGGAGCCGCCGACGAGTTCTGGCTCGGCGTGCGCGCGGCGTTCCCGGACGCCACCTTCACGATCCATCACCAGATCGGCCGCACCGACGACGGTTCGGCCCCGCGGGCGGCGCTTCGTTGGTCGCTCGACGGCACCCACAGCGGCAGGGGCGCGTTCGGTGCGCCCACCGGGGCGCCGGTCCACGTCATGGGTCTGAGCCACGCCGAGTACGGACCATGGGGGCTGCGCCGCGAGTTCGTCGTGTTCGACGAAGCAGCGATCTGGAAGCAGATTCTGCTCCACACCGGCTGACGTTCGTTTCGGGGCGCTGACGACTCCATGTGAGCGCCCTTGACAATGACTACGTAGTCATCAATGCTGTGCCGAACTCGGGGAGGGGATTCGGGTTGGCTGGACGCACCACACAGCGTTCCGTCGGTTCGGTGACGTCGATCGACGTCGCGGCGCACGTCGGCATGTCGCAGGCCACGGTTGCGCGCGTGTTCTCGAACCCCGAGAAGGTCGCACCGGCGACCCGGGAGCGAGTCGAAGCCGCGGCCGCCGAACTCGGATACGTGCCCAACGCCATCGCCCGCAGCCTCAAGTCGCAGCGCACCAACATCATCGCAGCGGTGGTCCCGTCGGTCGGCGAGTACTGGCAAAGCGTGCTCACCGCCTTCTCCAAGCAACTCGCCGCTCGGCGCCAGCAGCTGCTGCTCTTCAGCTTCTCCGATCCGGCTCAGCTCGAGCACGTGCTGGCATCGCTCGCGCAGTACCGCGTCGACGGCGTGATCCTCGCCTCCGCCAGCATCGATGCCGGACGCCTCGCTCGGGTCGGGGCACAGCAGTTGCCGCTCGTCGCGTTCAACCAGCCCGCCGCCTCCGGCGTGGTCCCGTCGGTCTCGGTCGACAACACCCTCGGCATGCGCCACCTCGCTGCTCACCTCGTCGAGAACGGCGCGAGGCGCGTCGCCTACGTCGGCGGCGTGGCCTCGACCTCCACCGACCAGACTCGATACCGCGGCGCCGCCCAGGCGCTCGCCGACGACGGCATCGCCTGCCCGTACGCCGAGGCCGGCGGCTGGGACTACGAGCACGGCTACGACGCGGCCCGGACCCTCATCGAGGCCGGCGATCTGCCCGACGCCGTCATGGTCTCGGGTGACGAGTTGGCGTTCGGGGTCATCGACGCCATCGAGGACCGCGGCCTTCGCGTCCCCGACGACATCATGGTCACCGGCTTCGACGGCCTGCCCCAGGCGGCGTGGGCGGGCTATGACCTCACGACCCTCACCCAGCCGGTCGAGTTGCTCGTCGAGCAGGCGATCGCCCTGTTGCTCGAACCCGCCCCGGCCGAGATCGCCGACATCGTCGTCGCCGGTGATCTCCGCCTCGGCCGCACCACGAAGTCTTCATCCACCCCTGAACCCAGCAAGGACCATGGCTGAGATCCTCAAGGACGCAACGTCCAAGGGCGCCCACGGCGCCGACTTCGCCCTCACCGAAAGGGTGCACGGAATCATCTCCGACATCGAGACCCGCGGCGAGGCTGCGGTCCGCGAGCTGTCGGCCCAGTTCGACAGCTGGGAGCCCGAGCAGTTCCGCCTCACCGACGGCCAGATCGCCGAGACGATCGCCGCCGTCTCGCCGGAGACGATCGCCGACATCGAGTTCGCCCAGAGCCAGATCCGCAACTTCGCCCAGGCCCAGCTCGACTCGATGCTGCCCGTCGAGGTCGAGACGCTTCCGGGCGTCACCCTCGGCCACAAGCACATCCCGGCTCGCGCCGTCGGCGCCTACGTGCCGGGCGGGCGGTACCCGATGGTCGCCTCGGCCCACATGAGCGTGCTCACGGCCAAGGTCGCCGGCGTGCCCCGGGTCGCCGCCTGCACCCCGCCGATCAACGGTGAGATCCCCAAGGAGACCGTCGCCGCGATGCATCTCGCCGGCGCCGACGAGATCTATCTCCTCGGCGGCATCCAGGCGATCGCTTCGCTCGCCATCGGCACCGAGTTCGTCGATCCGGTCGACATCATCGTCGGCCCCGGCAACGCCTTCGTCGCCGAGGCCAAGCGTCAGCTCTACGGGCGGGTCGGCATCGACCTCCCGGCGGGCCCGACCGAGACGCTCGTCGTCGCCGACGACACCGTCGACGCCGAGATCTGCGCCACGGATCTCCTCGGTCAGGCCGAGCACGGCCCCACCTCGCCGGCGGTCCTGCTCACCACCAGCCGTGACCTGGGCCTCGCCACCATCGCCGAGGTCGACCGCCAGCTCGAGACCCTCGCCACCGCCGACATCGCCTCGGTCGCCTGGCGCGACTACGGCCGGGTCGTCGTGTGCAACGACAACCAGGAGATGCTCGACATTGCCAACGAGATGGCGTTCGAGCACGTCCAGATCATGACCAACGACGATCAGTTCTTCCTGGACAACATGTACAACTACGGCGCGTTGTTCCTCGGCCCGATGACCAACGTGTCGTACGGCGACAAGGTCATCGGCACGAACCACACGCTGCCCACCCAGGGCGCCGCTCGCTACACCGGCGGTCTGTGGGTCGGGAAGTTCATCAAGACCGTCACCTACCAGCGGGTCACCGACCCAGCCTCGTCGGCGATGATCGGCGAGTACTGCTCGCGGCTGTGCGAGATCGAGAACTTCGCCGGCCATCAGGCCCAGGCTGACATCCGTGTCCGTCGCTATGCGGGAGCGCAGGGTTGACCGCTCCCGTCGCGCTCGTGACCGGGGGAGGTGGCGGCATCGGCTCCGCCATCTGTCGTCGGCTCGCGTCCGACGCCATGACGGTCCTCGTCGGCTACCGCTCGTCCTCGGAGCGGGCCGAACGGCTCGCCGCCGACCTACCGGGCGAGGGACACCGGGCGGTTCGCATCGCGGTCGACGACAGCGCCGAGCTGTCGGCGGTCGCGTCAAGCGTGGCGGCGAGTGAAGGGCGCGTCGACGCGCTCGTCAACTGCGCAGGCATGACCCGCCCGGTCGCCCACGACGATCTCGACGCCCTCGACGACGAGTTGATCGATCAGATCTTCGCCACCAACTGGCGGGGCCCGTTCGCCACGATCCGCGCGTTCCGGTCGCTGCTCGAAGCGGCACCCGATCCGGTGATCGTCAACATCAGCTCCGTCGCCGGTCTCACCGGCCAGGGTTCCAACGTCGCGTACTGCGCATCGAAGGCGGCACTCGACTCGATGACTCGCTCGCTCGGTCGTGCCCTCGCGCCGACGATCCGGGTGATGTCCGTGTCGCCCGGTTGGGTGATGGGCGACTACGCCGCCCGCATGCCCGAAGCGGTCCTCGCCGCCCAGCGCGACGCCACCCCGCTGCACCGCCTCGCCACCGGCGACGACGTCGCCGCCGCCGTCTCGGCCGTCATCCACCACCTGCCGTGCAGCACGGGTGCAATCGTCAATGTCGACGGCGGTCGTCCGCTGGGGGTCGCATGACCATCACCCCACCCGAGACCTCAGCGCTGCGCCGCCGCATCATCGAGCCCGCCGAGTTCGTCGCCGACACGAGTGCCTTCGTCGACGTCAAGATCGCTCGCTCGCGCGGCAAGGCGTCCTACTCCTTCATCGGACCCGGCGTCTCCCAGAACGCCGACCAGACCGTCAACCTGGTCGAACCGCATGGGTTCAACGTCGGCGCGGCATCGATGCCGCACGGCGTCACCAACAACCCACACCTGCACTACACGGTCGAACTGTTCCTCTGCACCCGGGGCGAGTGGCGCTTCGAGATCGGCGAGCACGGCGAGCAGACCCTCACCGTCCGGGCTGGCGACGTCTTCAGCGCCCCGCCGTGGATCTTCCGCGGCTTCACCAACACCGGATCCGACGACGGCTGGCTGTTCGTGGTGCTCGGCGAGGACGACACCGGTGGAATCATCTGGGCGCCGTCGATTCTCGAGCAGGCCGCCGAGACCGGTCTGTATCTCGGGCTCGACAACGCCGTGATCGAAGCCGACGGCGGCGCTCCCGACCACGTCATCTCACCGCTCACTGCGGAGCAACTCGACGACGTCGACTCCTACACCGATGCCGAACTCGCCGCCTGTTTGGTCGGTCGAGACGACCTCGCGTGGTCCTCTCGGGCGTTGCTGTCGTCGTTCGTCGACGGTCTCGGCGGCGAACTGGCACCGGTCGTCGGCCACGGCATGACCCAAGACCGTCATCAGCGTCCGCCGATCACCACCCCGCACGGCTTCTCGGTCGAGTGGCTCCGGGTCGCGCCGGGCGAACGTACGGGTGCACATCGCCACGACGGCACCCAGGTTCTGTTCTGTGTGGAAGGTGACTGGGAGGTCGTGCTCGGCGACGGCGACGACCGTCAGTGCGAACGTCCGGCCGACGGGAGCGTCGTGTCGGTGCCGAGCGGCGCGTGGCGCGACTTCGTGAACGTCGGCTCCGAGCCGGCACTCGCTGTCGTCGTCAACAGCTCGGACTGTCGCAACCGGCTCGAGTGGCATCGCGACGTGGTCGATGCGGCTGCGGCGGCCGGCTGGGGCCTCGACGCCGCGGGAGCCACCGCGCCCATCGCCTTGTTGCACCGGAGCCGATCATGAGTCTGCCGATCGTGTTGCTGCCCGGGTCGCTGTGCGACGAGCGCCTCTTCGCCGAACTCGATCTCGGCGACCACGCGTTGGTGCACGCCGACCTCACCCGTAGCGACTCGATCACCGGGATGGCCCGCGACACGCTGGCGGATGCGCCGGCGCGCTTCATCGCCCTCGGCCTGTCGCTTGGCGGCATCGTCGCCACCGAGATGGCCGCCCTCGAGCCCGGTCGGGTCGCCGCGCTCATCGTGCTCGACTCCAATCTGGCGCCGGTCGATCCCGCCCAGGTCGAACGCCGCGAGCGGTGGCGGTCCGACGTCCGCGCCGGCCTGCTCGCCGCGGTCGTCGAGGAGATGGTGCCCTCGCTCACCGTCGATCCGGCCGTGCACGGGCCGCTGGTCGTCGACATGGCGATGGCTGTCGGGCCCGACGGCTTCCTCGCCCAGAATCACGCACTCTTGCATCGCACCCGCGATCGCCGCCCCGAACTCGCCCGGTTCCCCGGGCCGGTGTTCGTCGGCTACGGGTACGCCGATGCCATTTGTCCGCCAGCGCTGCACGCAGAGCTGGTCGCACACCGATCCGACGCGGAGTTGGTCGGGTTCGACGAGGCCGGACACCTCGTCACGCTCGATCAGCCTGAGGCGCTTTCCGCAGCGCTCCGCCGCTGGATCACAACCGTCCACACACAACCCACCATGGAGGGGTATTCCACATGAATGCAACCACGCAGCGCTGGTGGCGGCTCCTGGCCGTCGTCCTAGCGTTCACGCTCGTTGCCGCAGCATGCGGTGATGACGACGAAGACACCTCGGCCGGCGACGACGCCGCTGCCGAGGGCGACTCCACCGATGACGACATGGCCGATGACGACATGGCCGATGACGACATGGCGGACGACGACATGGCCGACGAGGAGCACAGCGCCGAGCTGATCTCCGACGAGTGCGCCATCCCGAACCCCGAAGAGACTGTCGAGCTGGACGTGATGGGCTGGGAGTTCCCGATCATCACCGCCTTCGCCGACGAGCTCGACGAGTGCACCGACGGCAACTACGAGCTGAACTACCAGTTCCTGGACAGCACCGAGGCGCGCAACGCCATGACGCAGGACGCCGCCACCGGCGCCCCGACCTTCGAGCTCTACCAGGGCTCGAACGCGTTCATCGGTGAGCTCGCCAACCAGGGCTTCCTGATGCCACTCAACGATCTGGTCGAAAAGTACCGCGATGAGTACGACCTGGATCAGATCGACCAGGCGTTCTGGGACATGGCCTCCATCGACGGCCAGATCTACGCCGTGCCGATGGTGTCGAACACGATGCACCTGTTCTACAACGAGCCCGCCCTCGCCGAGGTCGGCGTCGACGTACCGACCACGTTCGAAGACGCCTTCGCCGCCTGCGCCGACATCCAGGCCGCCGGTTACGACATCGGCTTCCTTTACATGCTGTCGGCCGGTTGGGCCTGGCAGATCGAGTTCGACTCGGTCCTCGGCTCGCTCGGCGTCTCGCCGATCGACCCCGTGACCGGTCAGCCGAACTTCAACGGTCCCGAGGGCATCGAGGCCGCGACCACCCTCAAGAACATGTGGGAACAGTGCGCCCCGAACGCGTCGGCCAGCTACAGCACCGACGACGTGCAGGCCGCGTTCCAGACCGGTGAGGCCATCCTCGGTCACACCTGGGCCTCGCGTGCCGGCGCCATGGACGATCCGGAAGCGTCGACCGTGGTCGGCGACATCCAGTACGCCCAGGCGTTGACCTCGGGTCAGGGCATCGCCGCCGCTCCCGCCTACATCGACGGCTGGGGCATCCCGGTCGGCGTCGAGGGCGACGTGGACGCGATCTTCCTCGCCATGATGGCCGCCACCGACCTCGAGTCGATGGAGGTCGCCGCCGAGTTCGGCCTCGTCACCCGTGCGGGTGTCAGCAACCCCGACGGTCCGCGTGACGCCGCCGCTGCCGAGGCCTCCCTCGTCAACGGCCGTGGTGCCGACCTGACCCACCCGGCGGCCGGCATCGCCCGCGCCAAGCTGGGTGAGGCGCTCGTGACCATCCTCGACGGCACCTCCGTCGAGGACGCGCTCGCCGCTGCCGAAGAGGCCTACCTCGCCGAAGCCGGCGAGCAGGGCCTGCTCGGGTAAGACCACACACGGTCCCTCCAGGACCCGGGGCGGCGCCGATGTCGGCGTCGCCCCGGGGGAGGGCCACCACCCACTCACACACCGCGGGAGAGCGGATGAACAAACGGACCTTCTGGGGATTCACGGTGCCGAGCGTCGCCGTGATGTTGTCCCTCATGGTCGTGCCCTTGGTGGCCACGATCTGGCTGGGCTTCCAACGCTTGACCCTGCGCGACCTGCAGAACCCCGAGTACATCGGGCTGCAGAACTACCGCGACCTGCTCTCCGACCCCGAGTTCTGGGCTGCGGCGCGATGGACGATCCTTCTCGTCGTTCTCGTCGTGCCGATCCAGATGATCCTCGGCCTCAGCATCGCCTTGCTGCTCGATCGAGTGACCCGCGGCCGATCGTTCTACATGGCGGCGTTGCTGACCCCGTTCATCGTCACCCCGGTCGTCGGCTCGCTCGTCTACAAGGACCTCTTCGACCGCGGCGGCCTGCTGTCGTGGCTGTACGAGGTCGTGTTCGACTCAGCGTTCGAGGTCACCGCCGACAACGTCCGATGGCTGATCGTCATCCAGCTCGTCTGGGCGGTCACGCCGTTCGCCATGATCACGTTCTTCGCCGGGTTGCAGACCCTGCCCGAGGAGCGGGTCGAGGCGGCACAGATCGACGGCGCCGGCTTCTGGCGCCAGCTCTGGCACGTGACCCTGCCCCACCTCCGCACCCTGCTGCTGTTCGTGGCCCTGATCTCGATCATGGACATGTACCGGGTGTACGACCAGGTGTTCGTCTGGACCGGCAACCGGTTCACCGACGCTCACACCCTGGCCGTCTACAACGTCCGCACCGCCACCGCCTTCGACATCGGCCGTGTCGGCAAGGGCAACGCCATGTCGATCCTCACCGTGATCGGCATCTTCGTCGTGTTGATTCCGTTCCTGTACCGCAGTTACAAGGACCAGATCGAGGAGCGGACCTGACATGCGCACTTCTTCGACCCTGAGCCGTTTCGGCCTGCACCTGACCCTGATGGTGCTGGTCGTGTGGAGCATCCTCCCGTTCGTCTGGACGATGCAGACCTCGATCAAGTTCACCCGCGACGTCGCTTCGAAGGAGCCGGTGCTTTGGGGCTATGACACCACCGGCAACGCCTACCGCAACTTCTGGCTCGACTCGGATCCCTTCGAGGACGGTGAGGCCAGCCTCTGGAACGTCTTGTGGTATGTCGTCGCCGTCGTCGCGGTGATGGCCTTCTTCGGCCTGATGAACCGACGGGGCGGCGACGGTCGCCCGTGGTTCCTCGGCTACCTCGTCGTCATGGGCGCCCACCTGCTGTGGATCGCCGACGGCATCCGGTTCTGGCCGGTCGCCTGGTACCTCGTGTTGGTCGGGGTGATCGCCTATCTGATGCGCACCCGCGAAGAATGGAATCCGAAGAACTGGTTCATCGGCGGCGTCATGCTCACCCTCTGGTACGGGCTGTGGCGTTTCCCGAAGATCTGGGAGACCGAGTCGACCTATGAGTTCTTGATCAACAGCATCGTCGTCACCGTGCTCACGATGCTGATCTCACTCACGATCGGCCTGCTCGCCGGGTACGGCCTGGCTCGCTATACGGGTGTCTCTGGTGCAGTCATCTTGATCATCGCGCTCGGCTTCCGTGCCCTGCCCCGCACCGCCTTCGTGCTGCCGTACTTCTTCGGTGCGAACCGGGTCGACCAGTGGCTGCGCGACAGTGGACTCTCCGATTGGGACTTCCCGGTGATCGACTTCCCGTTCATCGACGAGCTGCAGATCCTCGACAGCCGGCTGGGCATCGTCTTGGCGCTCGTCGCGGTGAACCAGCCGTTCACGATCTGGATGTTCCGCTCGTTCTTCATGGACGTGCCCAAGGAGCTCGAAGAGGCCGCCATGATGGACGGCGCGACCCGAGTCCAGGCGTTCCGCAAGATCATCATCCCGGTGATGTGGCCGGCGATCATCGCCACGGGCCTGTTCACCCTCTTGCTCGCCTACAACGAGTACCTGTTCGTGCGAGTCCTGGCGCCGACCGAGTGGACGCTTCCGGTGGCCATCGTGTCGCTGACCGGCGGTGAGAGTTCCCGAACGATCACCGAGGCGGCCGCTGCCTCGGTGTCGATCACCTTGCCGATCGTGCTCGTCATCATCTTGTTCCAGAAGCACCTCGTGAAGGGCCTGGGCGCGGGCGCGGTGAAGGGCTGACGTGACCGATCTCCAGCACGCCAAGCGCGTCGTCCTCGACCACAACGCCGACATCGACCGTCTCCTGCGCGGGAACGGATCGGTCGACGATGTCGCCATGGTGCTGCGCAAGCACACGACGGACGACTACGCATGGCGGGGCATGCACCCCTTCTACGAACAGGAAGGGGCCGACGCCGTCGCCGAGACCTTCTGGGGTCCGACGATCGAGGCGTTCTCGCCCTTGCAGCGACGTACCGACGTGTTCCTCGCCGGCGAGTCGGTGATCGAGGATGGCGATGCCGACGTGTGGGTGTGCGAGATGGGGCACCTGCTCGGCCTGTTCGACCGGCCGTGGCTGCACATCCCGCCGACCCGGAAGATGGTCTTCCTGCGCTACGCCGAGTTCCATCGTGTCGTCGGCGACCAGATCGCCGAGACGGCGATGTTCGTCGACGTGTTGAGCGTGATGCGACAGGCCGGGCACTATCCGCTGCCGCCGTCGACGGGCGCGTCGCACATCCACCCGGGGCCGATGACCCACGACGGGATCCTGCTCGACCCCCAAGATCCGGCCGAGGGACGGGCCACGATCGATCTCGTCCACCGGATGGTCGACGAACTGTCGAAGGCCAACGACGACGCCGATCTCCACGGCGACCGGATGGATCGCGAGGTCCTGGCCCGAACCTGGCACGAGGACATGATCTGGTCCGGTCCCGAGGGCATCGGGGCGACGTACACCATCGATCGCTACCAACAGCAGCACCAGTACCCCTTCCGGATGAACCTCACCGGCAAGACCTTCAACGGTCACGTCGCCCGGTTCGCCGAGGGCGACTACGCCTGCTTCTTCGGGTGGGCCAACCTCACCAACCAGCCGGCCGGCGGCTTCCTCGGGCTCCCGGCCTCGCAGCCAGCGGACATGCGGGTCGTCGACGTCTATCGGCGCGATGGCGACAAGCTCGCCGAGAACTGGGTCTTCATCGATCTGCTCCACTGGCTCCACATGCAGGGTCTCGACGTGCTCGCCCGGATGCGCCAGCTCACGGGCCAGGAGGAACTCTGATGGCCGGCGCCCGACCGGAGCAGGCGGCGCTGAGCCGCGACACCGACATGACCAAGACCGATGCGACCCGCTCGATCATCGAGAGGATGGTCGACGGACTCAACGACCACCGCATCGCCGACATCGGCGAGTTCTTCTCCGAGAGCTTTCGCTGGATGGGCAACACCGGCTGCGGCACCAAGACCGGCCTCCGGGAGTTCCAGGACAACTGGCAAAAGCCCTTCCAGGCCGCGTTCCACGACAAGGTCTGCGTCGACGAAGCCCGCCTGTACATGGGCGAGTGGGCCGCCGCCTTCGGTCGTCAAGAGGCGACCCATGGCGGTGAGTTCATGGGCATCGCGGCCACCGGCAAGCGGATCGAGATCCGCTATATGGACTTCTGGAAGGTCGTCGACGGCAAGATCGTCGACAACTACGTGATGGTCGACTTCCCGCACGTACTCGCCCAGCTCGGCGTCGACGTTTTCGACGGTCGGGGCTGGGAGGCCTATGACCGAGGCGAGCGCACCCCGCCCGCGCCGAACCCATCCACCGATTCCGACGAGAGTCGGCGAGTAGAAAGAGGCCAGTGATGGCTCCCGTCACCCTGGACAAGATCACCAAGATCTACCCCAACGGCTTCCAAGCCGTCACCGACCTGAGTCTCGAACTCGAAGACGGCGAGTTCATGGTGCTCGTCGGCCCCTCGGGCTGTGGCAAGTCCACCGCCCTGCGGATGATCGCCGGGCTCGAGGACATCAGCGGCGGCGCGCTCGTGATCGACGGCAAGACCGTGAACGAGGTCGAGCCCAAGGACCGCGACATCGCGATGGTGTTCCAGAACTATGCGCTGTACCCGCAGATGACGGTGCGCGAGAACATCGCGTTCCCGCTCAAGCTGCGCAAGGTGCTGAAGGGCGATCTGCACCGCCAGGTCGACGAGGCCGCCGAGATCCTCGAACTCACCGAGCAACTCGACAAGAAGCCCGGTCAGCTGTCGGGCGGTCAGCGTCAGCGTGTCGCCATGGGCCGGGCCATCGTGCGCCGGCCGAAGCTGTTCCTCATGGACGAGCCGCTGTCGAACCTCGACGCAAAGCTCCGTGTCCAGATGCGCGCCGACATCGCCGGCATCCAGCGGGAGCTGGGCGTCACGACCTTCTACGTCACCCACGACCAGGTCGAGGCGATGACCATGGGTGATCGGGTCGCGGTCATCAAGGACGGTCACCTCCAGCAGGTCGACGCACCCGAGAACCTCTACGCCCACCCCGACAACGTCTTCGTCGCGGCCTTCATCGGTTCGCCGTCGATGAACCTGTTCGAGGGGGTCGTCAGCCAGGACGGTTCGACTGGTGCCTACTCGGTGCAGCTCGGCTCGCACACGATCGCCATCCCCGACGAGGTGGTGACCTCGCGCCCGGCGCTCGCCGGCCATCTCGGCCAGCCGATCGTCGTCGGCATCCGACCCGAGGATCTCGACGACGCCGCCGTGTACCCCGACCACCCTGCCGACCAGCGCATCAGCGCGACGATCGACGTCCGCGAGGCCCTCGGCGCCGAGACCCTCATGCACTTCGGCGTCGACGCCCCGCACGTGGACTCGGGCGACCCCGACGCTCTCGACGAGTTGGGCGATGAGTCCAGCTCGCGCTGCACCGGCCGCTTCAGCCCGCTCACCGAAGCCCATGTGGGCGACACCGTCCAGATCACGGTCAACGCCGCAAAGTTCCACTTCTTCGACAAGACGTCGCATCTCGCCATCCGGGGCTGAGCGTGGAGCACAGTGTCGATCGCATCCTGACGACTCACGTCGGCTCGCTCCCGCGCAACCAGACGGTCACCGACGGCGTGTTCGCGCTCGAACGAGGTGAGGAGATCGACACGGCGGCCCACTGCGCCGAAGTGGCTGCTGCGGTCGACGCCGTGGTGGCTCGGCAGGTCGGCGTCGGGGTCGACATCGTCTCCGACGGCGAGATGTCGAAGCTCAGCTACGCGACCTACATCAAAGATCGCATCACCGGCTTCGAGGGCGACAGCGAGCGCCGAGCTCCAGCCGACCTCGAAGCCTTCCCGTCGTTCCTGGAGCGGCAGGCCAAGACCGGCGGTACGCCGACGTACCAACGCCCGCAGTGCGTCGCCCCGATCGTGGTGAAGGACATGGGACCGTGCCACGACGACATCGCCAACATGGCGGCGGCGGTCGCCGCGTCGGAGCCGGTCGAGGGATTCCTCAACGCTGCGTCGCCCGGCGTGATCGCGCTCTTCCAACCCGACGCCCACTACGGCGATCACGAGACCTACCTCTACGCCCTCGCCGACGCGATGCAAGCCGAGTACGAGGCGATCGTCGACGCCGGCCATGTGCTCCAGCTCGATTCGCCGGATCTCGGCCTGGGTCGCCACATGATGTTCAAGGGCCAGCCCGACGAGGACTACGAGCGCCTCGCCACGATCCACGTCGAGGCGCTCAACCACGCGGTGCGCAACATCGCGGCCGATCGGATGCGGCTCCACATCTGCTGGGGCAACTACGAAGGCCCCCACACCCACGACGCGCCAATGAGCCAGGTCCTCCCGATCGCGCTGAAGGCCAAGCCGCAGGCGCTGCTGTTCGAAGCGGCCAACCCGCGTCACGCGCACGAGTGGATCACCTTCGCCGAGGCCGACCTGCCCGACGACGTGATCCTGGTGCCGGGTGTGATCGACACGACGACGCACTTCGTCGAGCACCCCGAGTTGGTCGCCCAGCGCATCGAGACCTACGCGGGCATCGTCGGTCGCGAGCGAGTGATCGCCGGTACCGACTGTGGGTTCTCGACCTTCGCCGGGTACGCCGGTATCGACCCCGAGATCGCGTACACCAAGCTCGCGTCGCTCGCCGAGGGTGCGCGGCTCGCGTCCGACCGTCTCTGGTGAGCCGGCCGTGAGTCCGACGATCGACGAGGTCACTGCGGCCAAGCGGCTGGTCTGGGATGCCTGGTCGGGCCGCACCGAGACCGCGCTGCATCGCGACGTCGTCGTGCACGCATCGGCGCCGATCGGTCGGCTCGACGGCGTCGAGGCCACCCAGGACGGCCTTCACCACCGCCTCGCCACGTCGCTGCCAGCCCACGAGTGGGAGCCGTACCTCTTCCTCGGTGGTGTCTGGGACGATCAGGTCTGGGTGGCCCACACCGGCCACATCACCGGGGTGTTCGACCAACCGCTGTGGGGCATCCCTCCATCGGGCCGGACCGTGTCAGTGCGGTACGGCGACTTCAGCCGCGTCGAGAATGGCGCGACCGTCGAGGTCCGCATTCTGTTCGACATCGTGGGGCTCGCCGCCCAAGCCGGGATCCACCTGCTCCCCGAGCCGCCTGCCCGCAACACGCTGCCCCCGGGGCCCGGGGCCGGCAACGGCATCGTCGGCAACGCCTCCGACCCGGCCGAGACCGCCTCCACGCTGCGGCTGGTCGAGGACATGCTCGGCGGGTGCAACCGACTCGACGGCAGCGACCTGGCCTCGATGGGCATGGCCGCCTACTGGCACGACGACATGGTCTGGCACGGCCCCCACGGCATCGGGTCCTCCTTCGGCTTCCAGGAGTTCCAGGATTTCGCCCAGGGGCCGAGCGTGTCGTCGTTCCCGAACCGCCGCGGCGGCTTTCACCAGGCCCGCTTCGCCGACGGGCTGACCGCTGCGTTCACCGGCTGGCCGAGCCTGCAGGGTGACTTCACCGGTGCCCCGTTCCGGGGGATCGAGCCGACCGGCGGGCCGATCGGCCAGAACATCATGGACTTCTACGTCCGTCGCGGCGACAAGCTCCACGAGAACTGGGTTCTCATCGATCTCATCGACTTCGCCGCCCAGTGCGGCGTCGACCTCTTGAAGGGACTCCACCCATGACCACTGATCACGCCGCCCTGCGCGACCTCGTCGCGCCCATGCGCGCCGCGATGTACGACTGGACCCCGGAGGGAGTTCGAGACGCCGTGCTGGCGGCGTCCGCGCCCGATGCCATCTTTCAGCTCGCCCATCCGTTCAACACCCTCGGCGGTCCCGAGGACTTCGTCGGTGGCGCACTCGACGTGCTCCACCAGGCGTGGCCCGACCTCGAACGACGCGACTACATCGTCACCGCGGGCGACGACTCCTACGGCGGCCAGTGGGTCGGCTGCGCGGGCGACTACACCGGGACCTTCGCCCGGCCGTTTCTCGACATCCCGCCGACCGGGCATCAGGTCTCGATGCGCTTCCACGAGTTCTTCCGCATCGAGGACGGCCGCATCACCGAGATGCAGGCGCTCTGGGACATCCCCGAGGTAATGATCCAGGCGGGCGCCTGGCCGATGGGGCCCAGCCTCGGCCGCGATTGGCGGGCACCCGGCCCCGCGCTGTCGGACGGCCTCCGCACCGGCCCGCGCGACACCGAGCTGTCCGAGCGCAACAAGCAGCACGTGATCGACATGCTCGGCGACATGGTCAAGCACCCGGGCGAGCCGGTCGAGGCGATGCGCCTCGAGCACTGGTGGCACGAGAAGTTCTCCTGGTACGGCCCCGCCGGGATCGGCACCGGACGCGGCGTCTCCGGCTTTCGCAACTGGCACCAGATCCCGTTCCTCAAGGCGATGCCGGACCGCGCCGGTGGCTACATGGGCGAGACGTACTTCTTCGGCGACGGCCCGTTCGTCGGCGAGACCGCCTGGCCCGGGATGACCATGCACCTGTCCGGTGACGGCTTCCTGGGCATCGTCGCGACCGGAACCCACATCAACGGCCGCAGCCTCGACTTCTGGCGAGTCGAGGACACGCCCGACGGACCCAAGATCCGCGAGAACTGGGTGCTGTTCGACATCCTCTATGTGTGGGACCAGCTCGGCGTCGACGTGATGAGCCGGATGCGCGAGCTCACCTCCGCACCCCGGATCGCCGCCGAGGGCTTCTAGAACCGGAACGGCGTCTCGGGGACGCCCGTCGCCCCGGTGCCCGCGATCGCGAGCAACGAGCCGGGTACGACCCCGCCCCGGCCGGGTGTCGCCGGGCGGCCGTGCTCGTCGCCGATCGTCGTGACGAAGAGGGTCGACCGGTCCGCACCCCCGAACGCCGGCATCGACGGCTTGTCGAGCGGTACCTCGATGCGGTCGGTGACCGTGCCGTCGGGATCGATCCGGGTCACGCACCAACCGGTCACCGACGCCGACCAGTACCCGCCCTCGGTGTCGAGGCACGCGCCATCGGGAAGTCCCGGGGCGTCGGCGTAGTCGAAGAAGGTGCGTTCGTCGTGCCAGGTGCCGGTGGCCACGTCGTAGTCGGCGACGATCACGCGGGCGGTGAAGGTGTCGGCCCAGTACACCCGCTCCCGCTCGGCGTCGAAGACGAGGCCGTTGGGGATGCCCACCTCGGATCGCAGGGTCGTCACCTCGTCGGCAACGCGGTACAGCGCGCCCGTCGAGCGGCCCTCGGCGGCGTCGAAGAACATGGTGCCGAGCACGAACCGCCCGGCCGGGTCGACCCGTCCGTCGTTGCTGCGGTTCCCGTTGCCGTCGGGCTCGAGTCGATGCAGGAACCGAAGGCCACCCGGCCGGGCCCAGTCGAACTCGTACAGCGCGTTCTCGACCGCCACCACGAGTACGCCGGGCTCATCGGTCAGGGCGATCGTGCCGACGCGGCCCGGGAAGCCACGGGTGTCGTCGACACCGGTCGACGGGTCGTAGCGGTGCACGACCCGCGCCTCGATGTCGGTCCAGAAGAGCGCCTGATCGAGGCTCGACCAGACGGGGCATTCGCCGAGCCGTGCCGGGGTGGCGACCGCGACGTCGACCGAGATCACTCGACGACCGTGCCCGGTACCCCGTCCTCGGGATCGGGCCAGTCCATGTCGAGGTCGCGCAACGTCTGGACGAGGATCTCGCTGACGAGCAGGTTGCGGAACCACTTGCGGTCGGCGGGGATCACGTACCAGGGCGCGTCGTCGGTCGAGGTCTCCTCGAGCATCGCGGTGAACGCCTTCTGGTAGTCGTCCCAGTGCTCGCGCTCCTCGAGGTCGCCGAAGCTGAACTTCCAGTTCTTGTGCGGCTCGTCGATCCGGGCCTGCAGCCGCTCACGCTGCTCGTCCTTGCTGATGTGGAGGAACAGCTTGACGATCGTCGTGCCCTCGTCGGCCAGCATCTGCTCGAAGTTGCGGATGTGCTCGTAGCGCTTCTTCCATCGCTTCTCGGGCACGAAGTCGTGGACGCGCACGATCAGCACGTCCTCGTAGTGCGACCGGTTGAAGATCGTGATCTCGCCGTTCCCCGGCGTGTGGGCGTGCACCCGCCAGAGATAGTCGTGAGCGAGTTCCTCGTCGGTGGGCTTCTTGAACGCCGCGACCTTGACGCCGGCCGGGTTCACGCCGTCGAACACGTGACGGATCGTGCCGTCCTTGCCACCGGTGTCGGTGGCCTGGATCACGACGAGCACCTTGTGCTTCTCCTCGGCGTAGAGCAGTTCCTGCAGTTCCTCGAGTTCGGCGTTGAGCTCCTGGAACCGCTCGGTCACCTCTTCTTTCTCGAATCTGCCGTCCTCGCGGGTGTCCCAGTCGTCGAGATCGACGTTGTCGCCGGGCTTCACCCGGAACTTCGAGATGTCCATCGGGGAAGTGTGCCCGATCCCGCGGCGCTGCGCCGGATCCCCCGCGAACTCCCTTGATCTCAGGCGTCGACGTGCCGATAGAGAAGGCGTTCGGCTCCTCGGGGAAGGATGTGTGGTGACCGAGACGTACTCGGACGTTGATGAGATCCGTGCGGCGTTGGCCGACGAGTTCCGGAGCGCGGTCGACGAGGCCCGCGGCCGGATCGCCGCGGTCGTCGACCCGGCCTGTCCCACCCCGGCCTTCATGGAGGCGCTCGCCACCGAACTCACACGGGCCATCGCCGACCCGAACGCCGTGCCCTACCCCGAGCTCGCCGACCCCGACCGGTACTGGGCCGCGGCCATCCAGCCCCAGATGCAGGCCGCCCACGACCAGGTGGTGTCGGTACTCGAGTGGCTCGAACAGCAGGTCGTGGAGACGATGGGCGTCGCCGAAGCCGACCTCAAGCGCGAGGTCGACCTGGTGCTCGGCGCCGGTTCGACGAACGCCCTCGCTGACCGCCGGGAACTCGAAGCGACCCTGCAACGCCGCTGCAGTGATCTGCACCATCAGATGGCCGAACTGCTCGACGCACTGCCCGACCCGCAGCTGCTGATCGACGCCCAGACCCGGTTCCATCAGGCGTTGCACGAGCAGGCGGTCGCCGACGTCGACCAACTGAAGGCCCGCTATCTGGCCGAGGCCGGCGGCGACGAGAGCCACCAGCGCTTCGCCGAGCAGCAGTGGTCAGAGACCTATGGCGAGCGCGTTGCCCATCGCGAGGCGATGCTCGCCGGAACCAGCCCGTGGCGTCACCAGCATCTCGCCGTCGTCGGGTACGAACGCATCCGCACCGATGTCGAGGCCCTCGTCGAGGCGTCGGTGGCGCGGCTGCAGGCGCCGCTCGGCGGGCTGCCCCAGTTGCTGCTGACGCGCTTCGACGACGAGGTCGGCGCAAACGCCTGACCCGTCGGGTCAGTACTCGACGTCGGAGTACTCGTTGACCTTCTCGAGCCGGTGCCGGGCAGTGACCTGGCGCACCGTGCCCGATCGAGATCGCATCACCAGCGACTCCGTGGTCGCGCCCTGACCGTCGAAGTGCACGCCGGTGAGCAGATCGCCGTCGGTGATGCCGGTGGCGGCGAAGAAGCAGTCGTCGCTCTGGATGAGGTCGTCGACGGTGAGGATGCGATCGAGGTCGTAGCCTTCGTCGATCGCCTGCTGGCGTTCGCGGTCGTTGCGCGGCCACAGCCGGCCCAACTGCTCGCCGCCCATGCACTTCAAGGCCGCCGCGGTGATGACGCCCTCCGGCGTGCCACCGATGCCGATCAAGATGTCGGCGCCCGCATCGGGCCAGGCGGTCGAGATCGCGCCGGCGACATCGCCGTCGGGGATGAGGCGGATTCGGGCGCCGGCCTCGCGGACCTCACGGATGTGGTCGGCGTGGCGGTCGCGATCGAGGATGACGACGGTGAGATCCTGAACCTGCTCGCCCTTGGCCTTGGCGACGTTGTGGAGGTTCTCGGTGATCGAGACGTCGAGGCTGATCGCACCCTTGGCCTCGGGGCCGACCGCCAGCTTCTCCATGTAGACGCACGGACCCGGGTCGTACATGGTGCCGCGGGGGGAGACGGCGATGACGGCGAGGGCGTTGCCGCGGCCGAGCGCGGTGAGCGTGGTGCCGTCGATCGGGTCGACGGCGATGTCGGTCTCGGCGTCGGTGCCGTCGCCGATGCGCTCACCGTTGTAGAGCATCGGTGCTTCGTCCTTCTCGCCCTCGCCGATCACGACGACACCGTCCATCGAGACCGATCGGAGCATGTGGCGCATGGCGTCGACGGCGGCCCCGTCGGCCCCCTCCTTGTCGCCTCGTCCCATCCATCGGGAGGCTGCCATCGCAGCCGATTCGGTGACTCGGACCAACTCGAGCGCCAGGTTGCGGTCCGGCATGAGGGGAGTGTTCGCCATGCCCCGGACGGTAGCCGAACCGGATGGTGGGGGCCGCCCATCTGACGTGGGAACATGGCGCCGTGCCTGCGTTCTCCAATCCCTTCCGCCGCTCTGAGACCGTCGACGACACCGACGTCGCCGACGAGACCGATGCCGCGTCCGACGACGAGGATCTCGTCGACGACGACGACAGTGAATGGCTGGCCTACGAGCTGCACGCGTGGGCGTCGCAGAGCCGGGCAATGCTGGCCCAGCTGCTGATCGCCGACGAGGTCGCGCACTCGTGGCAGGGCACGACCCTGCTCGCCCACGAGAGCGTCGAGGCGACCGTCGACGCGCTGATCGAAGAGGTCGAGCAGGCCGAGGATGTCGACCTCGACCCGGAGAAGGAGAAGGTCGCCTTCGAGATGGAGGGGTGGTCCGGCGAGCTGCAGGCCGCCCTCGCCGAGCGCCTCGGCGGCGCGGCCGTGCCCCACGAGTTCGACGCCGACGGCGACCTCGTCGTCCATGAAGAAGACGAAGAGCAGGTCGAGATGGTGATCGAGGATCTCCTCGCCCGAGCCGCCGAGGAGGGCATGGAGGAACTCGACGGTCTCGAGGTGAACGATCTGTTGTCGAACATGTTCACCGCCACCGACCGCCTGCGGCGCGACGTCCACGACGGCCCGGCCGTGCTGGCTGCGGTCGAACACGGTGGCCGCATCGCCGGGGTCGCGACCCCCTTCGGTTTCGGGGCACCCCAGTGGTCTGCCCTTCGGGAACGCTGCGAAGAACTGATCGAGTTGCTCGAAGCCGACGACAGCGAAGACGACGACATCGTCGACCTCGCCCATCGCCTACGCGATTCGCTGCAACGGGTCATCTGATCGGGCCGACCGATGATCTGACGCCGGACGAGGAGTAGGGGCCGCCGGACTTCTACGCTTATCCACTGCATGTTGTTGGCAGAACTCGAGGTGTTTCACTCGCGTCCGATCGCGCCCACGCGACGCGTCGCGCTCGGGACCATGCTGCTGCCGTGTGACCCCGGCCCCGGCGTCGGCGGCGTGCTGCTCGGTGCGGTGGCCGCCCGGTTCACGCCCGAACTCGACCCCGACCTGATCCCCGACCTGGTGTCGCTCACCCACGAGGTCGAGGCCGGCCGCCGGATCCCGCAGCCCCGCCTCCGGCACCGCTTGCAGGAGGACCGCATCGGCCTCACCCGCAGTGCCCACCGGCTGTTCCGCCACGACGAGGACGGCGAACTCAGCCTCTCGTTCGCCGACGAGAGCGGGTTGCCCGGCCAGATGGTCCTCGGTGCGATCTACGCCGTGCAGACGATCCCCCTGCATCTGCGCGGTGCGGTGCTGTCGTCGATCCGACGAGGCATCTCCTGGAACGGTGACATCGGCCCGGCGCTGCTCGTCTACCTCTCGGGCCGCGGTTCGGGCTCCCTGCAGGCCGACGCCCTCGCCGATCCGGTCGGCTGGGCGCTGCGCACGCTCGGGTTCGATCTCGAGTCGGGCACGCCCGAACGGTCGGCGATCCAACGCTCGTTCCGTCAGAGCCTGATCGAAGCCCATCCCGATCATGGCGGCGACGACGACGATGCGGCCCAGCGCATCGCCGACATCACCGAGGCGCGTCGGATCCTGCTGGCCTCGTGAGCATCCCGGCCGGCCTGTTGTTGACCCATGGTGCGGGTGGGGGAGCCGACCATCGGCTCCTCGTCGCGCTCGAGGAGCAGCTCGACCTTCCGGTGCGGCGCATGGAGTTCCCGTACCGGGCCGAGGGTCGCAAGGCGCCGGACCGGGCGCCGAAGCTGGTCGCATCGGTGGTCGACGAGGCCGCCCGCTTCGTCGACGAGCTCGGCTGTGAACCGGCCGAACTCGCCTTCGGGGGCCGGTCGATGGGTGGCCGCATCTGCTCGATGGCGATCGCCGAAGGGCTCCCGGCCGCTGCGGTCGTTTTGCTCAGCTACCCCCTCCACCCGCCGGGGAAGCCCGAGCGCCTCCGCGTCGAGCACTTCCCGGACCTCGCGGTGCCGGCCCTCTTCGTCAACGGCGATCGCGACCCGTTCGGCACCCCCGACGAACTCGCCGAACACACGCTGGCGATCGCCGGGCCGGTGAACGTGCACTGGCTCGAGGGGCAGCGACACGACCCCAAGCCGACCTTCGACGACGAGATCGTCGAGGTGGTCGGCCGGTTCCTTTCTGGCCTCTAGCCTCGAATCGATGCTGGATCGGATCGAGAGCCTCGAGAATGAGCTGCGTGACGTCGAGATCCGCCTGGGCGACCCGACGGTGCAGTCCGACCCGCGCCAGCTCGCCGACCTCGGGCGCCGGTTCAAGCAGCTCGAAGCGGTCGTCGCCGTCGCCGGTCGGCTCCGCGGCGCCCAGAACGACATCGGCGAGTTCAAAGAGATGTTGTCGGCCGCCGAGGGTGACGAGCGCGACGAGATGCGCGCCGAGATCGAACGGCTGGAGGCGCAGGTCGTCGCCGACGAGGATCAGTTGCGCATCCTGTTGCTGCCGCCCGACCCCAACGAGGGGCGCAACGTCATCGTCGAGATCCGCGGCGCCGCCGGCGGCGAGGAGGCCAACCTCTTCGCCAAAGACCTCTTCGACATGTTCGAGTCCTTCGCCAAGCGCCAGGGCTGGCGCATGGACGTGATGTCGGCCTCCCACAGCGATCTGGGAGGCTTCAGCGAGGTCACCGCGATGCTGGCGGGCGACGCGGTCTGGACCCGCATGAAGCACGAGGCGGGCACTCACCGGGTGCAGCGGGTGCCGGTCACCGAGAGCCAGGGTCGGATCCACACCTCGTCGGCGACCGTCCTCGTCATCCCCGAAGCCGACGAGGTCGAGGTGCAGGTCGACGACAACGATCTGCGGATCGACACCTATCGGGCATCCGGACCCGGCGGCCAGTCGGTCAACACGATGGATTCCGCGGTTCGCATCACCCATCTGCCGACCGGCGTGGTCGTGTCGATGCAGGACGAGAAGTCCCAGCTCAAGAACAAGGACAAGGCGCTGCGGGTGCTGAAGAGCCGGCTGCTGCAGATCGAGCAGGAGAAGGCCGACGCCGAGGCCGCCAAACTCCGTGGGACCCAGGTCGGCTCGGGTGATCGATCCGAGAAGATCCGGACGTACAACTACAAGGAGAACCGGGTCACCGATCATCGCATCGGGCTCACGATCCACAAGCTCGACCGCATCGTCGCGGGTGAGCTCGACGACATCAGCGACGCCCTCGTCGCCGAAGAGCGACGCCGCCAGCTCGAGGACGACGAATGAGCGACACCGACGAGCCCGAGGCCGACCGTCTCGAGGCCACCGTCGCCTGGTCTGATCTGCTCGCCGAGGCCACGGCCCGATTCGAACGGGCCGGCTTGGAGTCGCCCCAGATCGACGCCCGTCGCATCGTCGAGGAGGCGACGGGGAGCGAACCTCGCGAGTTCCATGCGGTGCTCGCCACCCTGGCGACCGTGCGTGGTGTCGCGGCGTTCGACCGCATGGTGGCCCGCCGTGAGGCCGGCGAGCCCCTGCAGTACGTGGTCGGTCGGTGGGCGTTCCGCCGGCTCGACCTGATGGTCGATCATCGGGTGCTGATCCCGCGGCCCGAAACCGAAGTCGTCGCTGGTCTCGCTATCGACGAGGTGGCCGCCCGCAGCGGCGCAGGACGCGAGGTCGTGGTCGCGGATCTCGGCACCGGCTCTGGGGCGATCGCGTTCTCGATCGCGAGCGAGTGCGCCGCCGCCCGGGTGCTCGCCACCGACCGCTCCGCCGACGCCCTCGCCGTCGCCCGGGCCAACCTCGCCGGACTCGGGCGGGCGGCCGGCCGGGTGAGCCTCCACGAAGGGTCGTGGTTCGCGGCGCTCCCGGCGAGCGTGCGCGGCGCAGTCGACGTGCTCGTCTCCAATCCCCCCTACATCGCCGACGACGAGACGCTGCCCGCCGTCGTGGGTGATTGGGAGCCTCCGGGCGCGCTGCGGGCCGGTGCCGCCGGTGATGAGGACCTGCGGACGATCCTCGCGGGCGCCGACGAGTGGGTGGCCCCCGGCGGTGCCGTCGTGTTGGAGATGGCCCCTGCCCAGACCGCGCCGATCGCCGAGCACTTCCAGGCGGCCGGTTGGCAGGCCTCGATCCATGGTGATCTCGCCGGCCGCGATCGGGCCGTCGTCGCCCGAAAGCGGGGCTGAGTTCCGACCTCGGGCCTAGGATCTCGACGTGCGCATCGCTGTCGGTTCTGACCACGCCGGATTTCACCTCAAGCAGGCCCTCGCCGAGCACGTGCGGGCGGCCGGCCATGAGGTGATCGACCTCGGAACTCACTCCGATGATCGGGTCGACTATCCGGACTTCGGTGCGGCCGTCGGCCGGGCGGTCCGAGACGGCGAGGCCGATGCCGGCCTGTGCGTCTGTGGCAGCGGCATCGGCATTGCCATGGCCGCCAACAAGATCCAGGGAGTGCGGGCTGCGACGGTGCACGACGTCACCAGCGCCCGGCTCACCAAGCAGCACAACGACGCCAACGTGATCTGCATCGGCGAACGCCTGACCGGCCCCGAGGTCGCCAAGGACTGTGTCGACGCCTACCTCGCCGCCTCGTTCGAGGGCGGCCGGCACGAGGGCCGGGTCGCCAAGCTCGACGCCCTCGGTGGCGAATCGGCCTGACCCGCCCGAGGATCCGTCGTTCTTTCGTCGGCCAACCCGGCCGGGAACGACCAGCACCGATACGCTTCCGGAGTTCCACTCTGGAGGTGACACCATGCCGTGGCCCAGCAGCGCCGACGATCCCGCCCTGAAGCTCATCCGTGATGAGGAGATCCGTCAGAACACGACGATCCAGCTGATCGCGAGCGAGAACTTCGCCTCGTCGGCCGTGATGGCCGCGACCGGCTCGGTCCTCACCAACAAGTACTCCGAGGGCTACCCGGGCAAGCGCTACTACGGCGGCAACACGGTCGTCGATCAGCTCGAGGATCTCGCCCGCGATCGCATCTGCGAGATCTTCGGCGCCGACCACGCCAACGTCCAGCCCCACGCCGGCGCCATCGCCAACATGGGCGTCTACCAGGCCCTGCTCGAGCCCGGCGACACGATCCTCGGCCTCAGCCTCGACCACGGCGGCCACCTCACCCACGGCTCTCCCGTCAACTTCTCCGGTCTGCTGTACGACTTCGTCAGCTACGGCGTCACCGCCAGCGACGAGCGCATCGACATGGAGGAGGTGCGCGCCAAGGCGCACGAGCACAAGCCGAAGCTGATCGTGGCCGGTGCCACTGCCTATTCCCGCATCATCGATCCGGCGCCGTTCCGTGAGATCGCCGACGAGGTCGGCGCCATGCTCATGTTCGACGCGGCTCACATCGCCGGCCTGATCGCCGGCGGCGTGCATCCCAACCCGATGCCGTACGTCGACGTCATGACCTTCACCACCCACAAGACCCTTCGGGGTCCGCGTGGTGGCTGCATCCTCACCCGCGCCGAGCACGCCGCAGCGATCGACAAGGCCATGTTCCCCGGCCTGCAGGGCGGCCCGCTCGAGCACGCCATCGCCGCCAAGGCCGTCGCCTTCGGCGAAGTCCTCGACCCGTCGTTCCAGGCCTACGCCCAGCAGGTCGTCGCCAACGCCGCCGCCCTCGCCGAAGCCCTGGCCGGGCACGGCTTCCGTCTCTGCTCGGGCGGCACCGACAATCACCTGCTGCTCGTCGATCTCCGCACCTTCGACGCCGATCTCACCGGCAAGCAAGCCCAGGCCGTGCTCGACGACGCCGGCATCAGCCTGAACAAGAACACCGTCCCCGACGACCCTCGCTCGCCGTTCGTCACCTCGGGTGTGCGCATCGGCACCCCGGCGGTCACCACCCAGGGCATGGGTACCGACGAGATGGTGGTCGTCGCTGACCTCATCGCCCGCGCACTGCGGGGCCGCGACGATGCCGTCGCCGTCGCCGGGGTGAAGATGGAGGCCGAAGCGCTGTGCGCCCGATTCCAGCCCTACCCGGAGCTCGGGGCCTGATCGAGGCCTGAGACGGGGGACGAGCACATGCCGTCGCTGTCGGCGTACGCCATCGTCGGCGGCGCCGCGGCGCTCGTTACCTTCGTCTGCATCCCCATCGTGATCCGGCTGTCATCGCGCCTCGGCGCGGTCGTGCAGCCGACCGATCGCCATGTCCATACCCGTCCCACGCCGACGGCCGGCGGGGCGGCGATGATTCTGGGAGTGATCGTGGCGGCTGCGGTCGCCGCGTTCCATCCCGAGTTCTCCGACGTCATGGCTGCGCGCACCGAGATGGTCGGCGTGGTCGTCGCTGCGTGTGTCATGTGGAGCGTCGGGTTCGTCGATGATCTCCGGGAGATCTCACCGCCGGCGAAGATCGCCGGCATGGTGCTCTCGGGCAGCATCTTGTCGCTCACCGGCGTGTCGATCCTGGTGTTCCGGGTGCCGTTCTTCGACGTGCTGTTCCTCTCCGCGGACTGGTCGTTCTTCATCACCGTCGTGTGGGTGATCGGTATGGCCAACGTGGTCAACCTCATCGACGGCCTCGATGGGCTCGCCGCCGGCATCGTCGCCATCGCGGCGGCGACCTTCCTGCTCTACGCCCTGCGTCTCGGCGACGAGGCGGTGCTCGATCCCGCCAACCCCGGCGGGCTCTGGGCCGTGATTGCACTGGGCGTTTGTCTGGGGTTTCTGCCCCACAACGTGCATCCCGCCCGGATCTTCATGGGCGACGGTGGCGCGCTTCTGCTCGGGCTGTTGATGGCGGCATCGACGATGAGCGTCGGCGGGCGCACGAGTGCAGAGTTCTCGGGTCAGGCGTTCTTCTTCTTCGCCCCCATCTTCATCCCGCTGGTGATCCTCGGCGTGCCGATCCTCGACACGATCTGGGCGATCCTGCGCCGCACGATCCGTCGCCAGGGATTCTCGACCGCCGACAAGAAGCATCTCCATCATCGCCTCATGAATCTCGGCCACGGGCACCGACGGGCCGTGCTGATCCTGTGGGCGTGGACGGCGCTGCTGTCGGCGATGGTGCTCTACCCGACCTACACCGGCGAGGGCGACGCGATCGTGCCGATCGGCATCCTGGCGCTCGCCCTCGGCCTGTTCTCGGTGCTGCACCCGCGGCTTCGCCCGGTGATGCCGCCCCAGCCCGAGGAGGCGTTGGCGGCGCTGGCCGACGATGCCGTGGCCGACGACACCGTGGTCGCCGACGAGTAGGGCTCAGATCACCTCGACCGGCACGCCGACCGGCAGCCCGATCTGTTCGACGAGAAGGCTGATGTCGTCGTTGTGCAGGCGGATGCAGCCCGACGACACGTTGGTTCCGAGGCTGGCCGGATCGTTGGTGCCGTGGATGCCGAGCTGTCCGTCGCCACCGGCGAACTCGGTGAAGACGCCGGAGTAGCCCGACAGTCCGTAGGCGTAGGCGCCGTAGACACTGTCGGGCTGCAGTGGCCGCAACAGTTCGGTCGTGTAGTAGCGGCCGAGCGGGGTCGGCGCGTTGTCGCGGGCCACGCCGACCGTGGTCTCGAAGATCGGCACCTCGCGTTCGAAGAGGACGAGGAGGAAGTCGTCGAGCCGGACCTGGATCGAGTAGTTGTGTCGGCTCAGCAACAGGTCGGTGCCGCTGACCCACCCGAAGCTGCCGTTGGGACGTGTCGGGAGCAGCACGCGGAAGTTCTCCAACCCGTCGAACTCCTCGACGAGGAAGACGAGCGGCCCGCCGCTCGGGATCGGGTTCTCGAAGGTGAACAACACGTCGTCGCCGCCGGGCGACCCGGTGACGGCCACCGTCGGCACGACGGCCTCGACGACGAACGACAGCCCGGCGAGATCCTCCGGCGCGATGTCGACGGGGTAGGGCGAGGTGTCGACCGGGGCTGCGGTCGATTCGGTGGGCGGTGTCGTGCTCGTGGTGGTCGTGGTCGTCGTGCGAGGCCCGCCGGGCTCGAGGGAGAGCTGTTGGCCGGCCCACTCGTCGAGCAGCTGACGTTCAGGCTGGGCACAGGCGGTGAGCCCGACCGCGCCCGCACCGAGCAGGAAGTGACGTCGCTGCATGCCCAGGACGGTACCGGGCCGTGCCCCCGGAGACGGGGCAGGTCAGGCGTCCTCGGGATTGAGCTCTTCGAGTTCCGCGCCGGCGGTCTCGGGGAATCGCGTCAGCACGAGGAGCGCGACGAGCAGGGGACCGATGCCGAGGAGCGCGATCGCCGGCGCGATCGCATCCCATCGATCCGACAGCCAGCCGACGCTGACGAGGCCGATGGCGCTGCCGATGACCCCGGCGGTCACGATCAAGGCGTTGGCCCGGCCGCGGTCGTGGGTGCCGAAGAGCTCTGGCCCGTACACCGCCAAAGCGGGGACACCGATCGCGCCGATCACGTTGCCTCCGAGCTTCGCCGCCCACATCGCCGGTCCGGCGAACACGAAGGACAGGATCGTGCCGACCGTGCCGGCGATGATGCCGAGCGCGGCGGTCTTGCGGCGACCCCAGGTCTCGGAGAGGCGACCTCCGACCAGGACGCCGAGGCCGATCGGGGTCGCGGTGACGAGGGTGAAGATCGTGATGTCGCCCCCGCTGAACCCGCGCTCATCACGCAGGAACTCGTTGTGGAACCCGCTGGCGGGCGCGGCGAAGAGCGCGAGGAGCATCAGGCTCGTGCCGAGGAGACCGAAGCGGATGCGACGCCGTTCGCGATCGGTGTCGGTGAGCTCCACCTCGTCGTGGGCGTGTTCGGCGAAGCGGTGGGTCTCGGGGAGGCGCCGCCAGGCCCACACGATCACGACGATGCCCAGCGAGGCCAACAGGTAGATCGCTCGCCATCCCCGCACGGAGAGATCGGCGAGGGGAAGCACCCAGACCGCCATGCCGGAGCCCAGGCCGGCGCTCATCGTGAGCACCGACGCAGCCCACGCACGACTCCGGGCCGGCATCTCCTCGACCGCCATGATGGCGACGAGGATGCCCAGGGCGGTCGAGAGGCCCCGCGCGAACAGTTGGGTGCCGCCGAGCGTCACCAGGTTGGGCGAGAGGCCGCCGAGGAACGTGAGCACACAGCTCGACACGCCGGTGAAGAGCAGGAGGGGACGGCGGCCGCGCCGGTCGGCCAGTACCGACATGACCAGGGTGACGAGCACGCCGAAGCGCACCACGCCGAACACGACACCCTGCGCGGTGTTGCCCCGCCCGAACTCGTCGACCGCGAACGACAGGGTCTGGGTGAGGACGGTGCCGAGATAGCCGTCGACGATCTGGACCGCGCACAGCAGGCCGAGGACCGAGGCCGCGTGGGCCGACAGCCGATCCGGTGGTGCCCACCAGTAGGAGAAGCGCTCCTGCCGGTTGGTGATCGCCCGACGCACGGGCCAGGCGAAGAGCCATCCCCACACCGGGATGCCGAGCCGATAGGTCGTCGTCTCGACGACGTCGTGGCGGCCGTCGGGTCGAGCGGTCGAGGTCAGTGTGCGCCGATACGACCGGAACGGCCCCTCTTCCAGGCCCCACTCGTCGGAGGCGATGGCCCGTTCGGCGACGATGTCGGTTCGGGGTGTCCGCCGTTCGGCGAGCTCGGTATCGGTGCACTCGAACTGCTTGCTGACGACCGTCACGGACTCCGATGCTACGGCCCGTATCCTGACGCCCGATGGAGTCACCCAACCTGCTGGATGATCCTCGGGCCGACGACCTCTCCGCCGCCGCCCGGCGCCTGCTTCGACGACCACGACCGCGCTACCGCGGGCTGCTCCACCGTTGGACCGCGCTGGCGTGTGTACCGCTCGGGATCTGGGCGACCGTCGTCGCCGACGGTGCCCGAGCCTCGATCGCGATGGCCGTGTTCGCGATAGGTACCTTGGTGATGCTCGGCGTCAGCGCGGTGACCCATCTACGCGACTGGCCGATCGAGCGGGTCGAGATGCTCGTGCGACTCGATCACTCGGCGATCTTCGTGATGTTTGCGACGTCCGCGACCCCGATCGCACTCCTCGCTCTCGACGGCCACCGGACGACGATCCTGCTCGTGTTCGCCTGGGTGGGTGCCGCGTTCGGCGTGCTGCTCGAGTACCTGCCGTTCCATCCGCCCCGGGGCCTCGTCAACACGATCTTCTTGACCTTCGGCGCCGGCTTCCTCGTCTTCTTGCCGTGGCTGATCGACGGGCTCGACGGCTCCCAGCTGTGGCTGCTTCTCGGCGGGGCCATCCCCTATGTCGTCGGCTCCCTCATCGTGGGTGCGCAGCGGCCCGACCCCTGGACCGACGTGTTCGGTTACCACGAAATCTGGCACGTGCTGGTGGTCGCTGGGGCCGGCGTTCACTACTGGTTGGCGATGGATCTGGCCGGCGTGGTCTGAGGCCGACCGTCGCTCGTCACATCGCGAAGGTGCGGGGCCAGTCGTCGGTGCGTACGACGGCGTCGCTGCCGCCGTCGACGAAGACCACCGAGCCGCAGGCGAAGCGGGCGGCCGGGGAGAGCATGAAGACGATCCACGCTGCGATGTCGTCGGGTTCGGCTCGTCCGGTCGGCACTGGGAGCTGCGAGGTCAGGGGCCCGTACGTCGGGTCGTCGTCACCCCCCTTGAGCAGCGGGGTCTGCACCGCCCCCGGGGCGATGACGTTGAGCCGGATGTCCTGGCCGACCCAGTCGGCGGCGGTCGCCGCCCGTCGGCACCAGCGGGTGATGGCGGTCTTGCTCGCGCCGTACGCGACGGCAGCATCGAAGGGTTCGCCCACCTCGCGGAGCATGCGGTCGATCACCGTGCGGTCGCCGGCGAGGAAGGCGTCGACGAGTTCGTCGGGCAGATTCGGCGTGAGGGTGGTGGAGTTCGATCCGATCTGCACGACCGACGCCGGGCCGGCCGCCGCGAGCGCCGGCTGCAGCCCGGCCAGCAGTGCTTCGCTGCCGAAGTAGTTGACCTCCGCGATCAGTCGGGCATCGACCGGGGGGCCGAGCCCGGCACCGGGGACCAGACCGTCGAGGACTCCGTCGCAGCGATCGAGCACGGCTGCGACCGCCGCGGCCCGCCCGTCGTCGGTCGAGAGATCGGCGACGACCTCGGCGTCGCGGAGATCGATGCCGATCACCGTGTCACCGTTCGCCTCGAGCATGGCGCGGGTGGCGGCGCCGATCCCCGATGCGGATCCGCTGATGGCGATGGTGCGCATTGGTGTGAAACCCCCCTGGTGCGATGCACGATGATCGTTCCG
The DNA here is from genome assembly GCA_039815945.1 of Actinomycetota bacterium. GTDB lineage: Bacteria > Actinomycetota > Acidimicrobiia > Acidimicrobiales > Aldehydirespiratoraceae > UBA11606. Next base: position 34,305 of record JBCBYI010000004.1, read on the forward strand.
GCGGGCCAAACTGGGCAAATGGATCACACCACGCGACTCGACCGGGCCCGCGAGGACGGCGAACGCACCATCGAACTGTGCGCGGCGAACATGGCTGCGCCGGTGCCGTCGTGCCCGGACTGGGACGGCGCTGGCCTGCTCAGCCACCTCACCCGGGTCTGGAACATGCTGGCGATCATCGTCGAAGAACGACGCGACGGCTTCCCGGGCAAGGAGGACTTCCCTCCCCGCCCCGATGCCGGCGCCGCGGCCGACGGAGCCCGCGCGGCGCTCGACCGGGTGATCACCGCGATGGCGGCGGTCGAGCCCGGCACCGAGATGTGGTCGTGGGGTACCACCCAGTCGATCGACTACTTCCATCGTCGGCTGCACCTCGAGAATCTGGTCCATCGCGTTGATGCCGAGCAGATGGCGGGTGAGCCGAGCAACATCGACAGCGATGAGGCCACCGACGCCATCGCCGAGCGACTCGAGGAGTTCACCCACCGCCGTCCGGAGCGACCGGAAGGCTCGTTCCACGTTCATCGCACCGACGGCGAGGGCGAGTGGACGCTCCAGGTCGTCGACGATCGCATCGTCATCACTGAAGAGCACGCCAAGGGCGACGCCGCCGCCCGCGGTACCGGCCCGGCGTTGATGCTCGCCGCCTGGGGCCGAGCACCGGTCGACACCCTCGAGATCTTCGGCGAGGCATCCCTCGTCGAGGAGTGGTTCACTCTCTTCCGATGAACGACACGCGCCCGACCCCCGCCGGCCTCGCCGGAGGCTCGAACCTCGACCAGCTGATGCCGGTCGTCCTGTTTTTCGTGATCTACAACACGGTCGGCATCATCTGGGCCGTCCTCGCCGCCACCGCCTGGTCGATCAAGGCCGCGATCGGGCGCCGGAACCGTGGTCTCACCATCGGCTGGTGGCTCCCGACCGTCAGCGTGTACCTGATCGCGCGCGCCGCGGTGACGCTCGCGGCCGACCGCGATTGGATCGACTTCGGCATCAGCACCGATGCGGTGTACTTCGGCATCGGCTTCGCCACGAAGTTCCTCATCGGGATCGCCGTCGCGGTCACGATCATCGTCGGCAAGCCGGTGCTCGCCTGGGCCGTCCCGAAGGTGGTGCGGCTGCCCCAGGAACTCCTCGACGATCGCCGCTACACCCGCACGATGGCGAATGCCTCGTGGGTGATCGTGTTCTACGAGATCGTGTCGGCGACGTGGGACGTCTGGCTCTACAACAACTCCGGATTCAACCTCTTCTTCTTGGCCCGCAGCGGCACGAACTTCGTGTTCGCCTTCGTGTGCATCACCGCGACGCTGATGTACATCGATCGCAAGCTCGAGCCGATCGAGAGCTACCCGGGACTCGAGAAGGTGCTCGAGAACTCGGGCCGTCTGTGACCCACGGTCCGCTCGTCGTCCTCCACGATCACCTCGACGGTGGGCTCCGGCCGTCGACCGTGCTCGAGCTCTGCCACGCCGCCGGCGTCGCCACGCCCGCCGACGAGGCTGCCGAACTCGGCGAGTGGATGACGATCACGCCCGGCATGGAACTGGCCGAGGCGTTCTCCCGATTCGATCTCGTCAACGCCGGTCTCCAGACCGCCGATGCGCTGCGGCGCGTCGCGGCCGAGGCGGTCGAGGATCTCGCCGCCGACGGAGTGATCCACGCCGAGCTCCGATTCGCCCCGTTGCTGCACACCGCCGCGGGGCTCAGCCCCGCTGAGGTGATCGCCGCCGTCAGCGCCGGCCTCGACGACGCCCACACCGGCACCGGTCTCGATGCCCGCATCATCGTCACCCTCATGCGCGACCAGCCGATTGAGGTCTCGATGCAGGCGGTCGACGCGGCGATCGGTGCCGGCGGTCGTGTCGTCGGCGTCGACGTCGCCGGGATCGAACCCGGTTTCCCCGCCGAACGCCATGCCGCAGCGCTCGCACACGCGGCGGAGAGCGGGCTCGGGGTCACCATCCACGCAGGCGAGATGGACGGGCCCCACCAGGTCGCCAGCGCGCTCACGTGCTCGCCGCAGCGGATCGGCCACGGCTGGCGCATCATCGACGATTGCACTGTCGACGGCGACCGGATCACCGCGCTCGGCGAGACCGCAGCGGCGCTGCGGGCGAGCGACGCACACCTCGAGATCTGCCTGACCTCGAACGCCTGCCTCGGGATGCCCGTCGACGCGCACCCGGCCCGCATGCTCGCCGATGCCGGCTTCCGGGTCGGGCTCAACCCCGACGACCGCACGATCACCACCACCACGTCGCGCCGTGAGTTCGAGCTCGCCCGCGATCTGCTGGGCGTCACCGACGTCGAGATGGCAGCGATGAGCGAGCGAGCCGCGGTGGCGGCCTTCCTCCCCGATGCGGAACGGGCGACGCTCGTCGAGCGGGTTCGCGCCGGTTGGGACGTCTCGGTGCCCCGGCTGGTGCATCTGGCCGAACGCGAGGCCTGGGAGTCGTCCCGGACCTCGGGGGTGTACCTGCCCACCGAGTTCGGCCGAGACGGCTTCATCCATCTGTCGGGTCTCCATCAGGTGCTGACTCCTGCGAACCGGTTCTACGCCGGCCGCGACGACCTCGTCGCCCTCGTGGTCGACGCCCACCTGGTTTCGAATGCGCTCGTGTGGGAGCCGGGCACGGGCACCCAGGAGTACTTCCCGCACCTCTACGGAGCGCTGGGCGCGGACTCGGTGCTGGCGGAGATCCCGTTCGCTCCCGAGACCGACGGGTCGTTCCTGTTGCCGTCGGAGCTCGTGAAGGTGGTGCGCCGCTGAATCAGCCCTCGACCTCGCCGAGGATCGGCGCCATCGGATCGACGCCGAACTCGCGCAGCATCGTGCCGTAGTCGGCGCCTCGCCGCAGGTTCTGCCCGCCGTCGACTGCGATGTTCTGCCCGGTGAGCCAGGCCGATTCGGGACCGATCAGGAAGCGAACCATCTCGGCGATGTCGTTCGGGTCGCCGATGCGCCCGAGCGGGATGAGCGGCATGTAGTCGTCGAGCAGGGCCCCGCCGCCGGTGATCGGGGTCATCAGTTCGGTCCCGACGATACCGGGCTGGATCGAGTTGACCCGTACGCCGAATTCGCCCATCTCGTCCGCGGCGATGCGACAGAGATGGTCGAGGCCGGCCTTGGCCGCGCCGTAGGCGCCCAGGCAGCGGAAGGGGTCCGAGCCTGCGTGCGACGAGCAGCCGATGATCGAACCGCCGTGCTCCTGACGGGCCATCTGGGTGCCGCCGTGCTTGATGCAGAGGAAGGTGCCGATGTAGTTCAGCTCCATCGTCGAGCGGATCGTCTCGACGTCGCTGGTGGCGAGGGGGCCGACACCGGTCGACCCGCCGGCGCAGGCGAAGAGACCGTCGAGCCGACCGGTGATCTCGGTGGCGGCGGCGACCGCCGCCTGCACCGAGTCCTCGTCGGTGACGTCGGCGACGACGTGGGTGACGGTGGCACCCTCGGCGGCTTCGGCTTGGATGCGCTCGACGGCACCCAAGAGCTTCTCCTCGGTGCGTCCGCAGATGACGACGTTGGCTCCATCGGCGGCGAGTTTGGCCGCCGAGGCCTCCCCGATGCCGCTGCCACCGCCCGTCACGAGCACCGAGAAGCCCTTGATGGAACCCATGTCTCACCCTTTCCGCAGACCGGTCGGGACACTAGTTTCGGAAATCCGCGACAACTGCATCGTTGGAGGCGTCGTGGAGGGCGGTGCTCACCGGGAGCTCCGACGAACCCCCGATGGAGGAATGACAATGGGTATCAAGGACTTCGCCGACAAGGCCAAGGACGCGGTCTCCGACGCCGTCGACACGGCCAAGGACGCGGCCGAGAAGGTGGCAGACGCCGCTGGCGACGCCGTCGACAAGACCCGTGACGTGGTGGGCAACGCCGCCGAGGCGGCAGTCGACAAGGTCGACGACCTGAGCGGCGGCAAGGTGCCCGACGCGGTCAAGGACGTGGTCGACAAGATCGACGGCGAGGACGAGACCTCCGACGAAGAGGAGTGATCGCCCGCCGGGTCGAACCCGGCTGACGGTTCCGGTCTCGGTTAGCGCCGGCGGACGCTGACCGGGATCACCACCGCTCGTTCCTCCGCATCCGACGCGTCGAGATCGACTTCCGCGTCGAGGACCCACTCGTTGAACCCGGCCGGGTCACAGAGGGTCTGGGAGGCGAGACCGGTGTCGAGATCGAGCTCGAACCATTGCGCCGAGCGGGCCTCGGCGTCGATGTGGATGTGGTCGTGCTCGTCCCAGTACGCCGCCATGTCGTCGGCCAGCTCGCCTTCGCGATGGTGGGCGAGTTCGGTGACGACCCGGAACAGCTCGTTTCGGACCAGCACGGTGAACGCCCGCGTGTTGGCGGTGAACGCAGCGACGGGCGGGGCCTCCATCGGCGCATCGTCGTCGGCGGGGTTGCGGAGCTTCTCCCACTCGTCGAGCAGGCTGGAGTCGACCCGACGGATCATCTCGCCGAGCCATTCGGTGAGATCGTCGAACTCCTCGGACTCGACGTCGACCGGCACGGTCTGCACCATTGCCTTGTAGCAGTCGGTGAGATAGCGCAGCACGGCGCCCTCGCTGCGCTTGAGGCCGTAGCGGGCGATGTACTGGTTGAAGGTCTCGGCGTGTTCGAGCATGTCGCGCACGACCGACTTGGGCTGGACCCGATCTCGGCCGACCCACGGGTGGTGCCGGGCGAAGACCTCGAACGCCGGCTCGAGGAAGTCGGCCTCGGGCTTGGGCCAGGTGACCTTCTCCAGTTGCTCCATGCGCTGCTCGTACTCGACGCCGTCTCGCTTGAGCTCGGAGATCAGGGTCTCCTTGGCCTTGTCGAGTTGGGCGAGCAGGACGACCATCGGGTTGTCGAGCACCGATTCGATGACGCTCAGCAGCTGCCATGCGAAGTCGGGGGCGTCGCGGTCGAGGGCGTCGATCGCTTCGAGGGCGAACAACGAGAGCGGCTGGTTGAGCCGGAAGTCGTCCTGCAGGTCGAGATTGATCCGGACCGGCCGCCCCTTCTCGTCGGGCTCGTCGAGCGCCTGCAGCACCTCCGCTTCGATCAGGGAGCGGTAGACCGAGATCGATCGACGGATGTGGCCCCGCTGGTTCTTGCGGGTCTCGTGGTTGTCGACCAGCAGGTTGCGCATCGCCGCACAGCCGTCGCCGGGCCGGTCGAGCACGTTGAGCATCATGGCGTGGCTCACCGAGAAGCTGCTGTGAAGGGTCTCGGGTTGCCCGGTGCTGAGCCGGGCGAGCGTGTCGCCGTCCCAGTGGGCGTAGCCCCGCTCGGGCGGCTTGCGCTTGACCAGCTTCTTCTTCTTCTTTGCGTCGGTGGCGGCCTTGGCCTCGGCCTTCTTGTTCTCGACCACGTGCTCGGGTGCCTGCACGACGACCGAGCCGGCGGTGTCGAAGCCGCGGCGGCCGGCGCGCCCGGCGATCTGCTGGAACTCGCGCACCGACAACACCCGCACCCGACGGCCGTCGTACTTGCAGAGTTGGGTGAACAGCACGGTGCGGATCGGGACGTTGACGCCGACACCGAGGGTGTCGGTGCCACAGATCAGCTTCAACAGACCCTGCTGGGCGAGCTTTTCGACGAGGAGGCGGTACTTCGGCAACAGGCCGGCGTGGTGCACCCCGATGCCCGCGAGTACGAAGCGTTTGAGGTCCTTGCCCACCGACGTGTCGAAGCGGAAGCCGCCGACGGCCGCCTTCACCGCTTCCTTCTCGTCCTTGGTGAGCACGTCGAGGCTGGTGAGGCTCTGCGCCCGTGCGCTCGCCTCCTTCTGGGTGAAGTGCACGATGTAGATCGGCTGCTTGGCGTCGTCGAGCAGCTCACCGATCGTGTCGAGGAGGGTGGCGTCCCGGTACTCGAAGTCGAGCGGCACCGGCCGTTCGGCGCCGGAGACGAGCACCGTCTCGCGACCGGTCCGGCGGCTGAGATCGTCTCGCAGCCCCGCCGTGTCGCCGAGGGTCGCCGACATCAGCAGGAAATTCGGCCGGGGCAGTTCGAGCAGCGGCACCTGCCAGGCCCAGCCGCGATCTCGGTCGCCGTAGTAGTGGAACTCGTCCATCACGACGAGATCGACGTCGGCGGCGGCCCCCTCCCGCAGTGACCGGTTGGCGAGGATCTCGGCGGTGCAGACGATGACCGGAGCGTCGCTGTTGACCGCCGCATCGCCGGTGACCATGCCGACGTTGTCGGCGCCGAGCGCGGCGACCATCTCGAAGAACTTCTCGCTGACCAACGCCTTGATCGGCGCGGTGTACACGGCCCGCTTGCCCTGGGCGACCATGGCGAAGGCGCCGGCGAGCGCGACCATCGACTTGCCCGACCCGGTCGGGGTGGCGAGCACGACGTTGTCGCCCCCGAAGATCGAGACGATCGCCTCCTCCTGATGGGGGTACAGCTCGAGGCCGCGCCCTTCCGCCCATTCGAGGAAGGCGAACAGCAGGTTGTCGGGGGAGGTGTCGTCGGGGAGATGATCGAGCAGCGAGGCGGTCGCGGCGTCAGCTGAAGGCAAGGTGG
>JBCBYI010000050.1:0-20456 GCA_039815945.1 Actinomycetota bacterium
CTATCGCGACGACCGCTGAACCAGTCGGCACACCCGATCAGCACGTCGACGTGTCGCCGGAAACCTCGTAGCCGGACACCCACCTCGACCGTGGACCGCACTACGTTGCCGCCAATGCCGACTGCACCGATCCTCTTCACCGCGGCCCTCGGGCTCGCCCTCGTCACCACCGCCTGCTCGTCAGAGGACCTCGCCGAGAACCTCGTCGAACAAGCCGTCGAGAACGAAACCGGCGGCGACGTCGACCTCGACTTCGACAGCGACGGTGACGGCAGCTTCACCGTCGAGACCGACGAGGGGTCGGTCACCTACGGCACCGGCGGCGACCTTCCGGCCGGCTTCCCGGCCAGCTTCGACGTCCTCGACGGCATGACGGTCGTCTTCTCCGGCGAGACCTCCGACGATGTCTCGACCGCGGCGACGGCCATCCTCGAGGGCGATCTTTCACCCAACGAGGTCGTCGACCACTACACCGCGCTCGCGATCGCCGAGGGCTACACCCTCGACCGCGAGCTCGAGACCGAACTCGACGTCGTGTCGAACATGTCGAACGGGGCCACCAGCCTCAACATCATAGGCGGCAGCAACGGCACCAACACGAGCGTGAGCATCACCTTCGAGACGAACAACGGCTGATCTCACCCCGGTGCCGGTGCGACTCCCGCACCGGCACCGTGCTCGGATTCGTCTCACCGCCGTGCCAAGGTGAGACACCTGTGGATCACATCGACGAGTTGATCAACCGAGCGCGCCGTTGGGCGGTCGATCGAGGGACCGACGACCCCATCCCCGACATCGAGGCGGCGATGGTCGACGCCGGCGCCGTCGACCTCGCCCGCCTCCACACCGCACGGGCGGCCGCGATCCAGTCCGGCGACGCCAACGCCGCCGAGCGAGACCTCGTCAAGGCGGCCGAGCTCTACGCCCGGGTGGGGCGCATGTCCGACGCTGCGGCGCTGGCGGCCGGCGCCGCGACGTTCGCCGAACTCGCCGGCGATCTCCCCCGAGCGGTCGACCACGCCGTGGGTGCGACGATCCAACTGGCCGACGTCGACATGGAGGACACGCAGAGCGCGCTCGCCGCCAGCAGTCTCTGCGCGTTCTACGGCCACATGGGCGCGTTCGAGCTCGCCATCCCGTTCGGGCGCCGGGCCGGGAAGGCCGCGGTCCACCTCGACGGCATGCAGCGGGCCGCCGCCTTCTACAACCACGCCTACGTCTCGGTGGAGGCAGCCCACGCCGCCGTCACCGAAACGGATCGGGAGCAGCACCTCAACGAGGCTTGGCGACTCGCCCGATGGATGCTCGACGACGGTGCCGACGACTCGGTGAACCGCATCCTCGGCTCGGGCCTCGCGGCCGAGGTCCTCTTGGCGCGGGGCGACCTCGACGGTGCGGCCACGGTCATGGAAACCGCCGCCGACGCCGGCTCGACGGCAGGACCGACCTTTCGCCCCTGGTTCGACTTCGTGACAGCCTCGGTCCGCTTCGGTCTCGGAGAACTCGAAGACGCCGAGCGTCTCCTCACCGAGGCGATCCCCGGTCTCGAGGCGACCTCGGACGACCACTGCCTGATCCGTGCGCTGGCGACACGCTCGGCGGTCCGCGAAGCCCGCGGCGACACCGCCGGCGCGCTCGCCGACGCACGCCGCCAGGCCGCCCTGGTCCGCGCCTGGCACGTCGAACGCACGACCCAGTTCGCCACCCTCATCGCCTCGCAGGCCGAACTCGAACGCGACGGGTCGATGCTGCGCCGCCAGGCCGGCGAACTCGCCCGTGCTGCGACCGAAGACGCACTGACCGGCCTCTACTCGCGACGCTGGCTGATGCGGCGACTCGGGGAGTTGGAGACACTCGACCAGACCGGTGCGGTGCTGATGGTCGACATCGACCACTTCAAGGTGGTGAACGACACCCACGGCCACAGCGTCGGTGACCAGGTCCTCACCGCGGTGAGTTCGGTGTTGCGAGGTTCGATGCGCGACGGCGACGTCGTCCGCTATGGCGGCGAGGAGTTCCTCGTCGCGATCACCACCGACCTCCCGACCGCGATTGCGATCGCCGAGCGGGCCCGCGTCGCGGTGGCGCTCGCATCGTTCGACGAGATCGTCCCCGACCTGCGGCTCACGATCAGCATCGGCTTGGCCCACGGGCCGATGGGCCGGATCCGTGATCTGATCGAAGCGGCCGACGACGCGCTCTACGTCGCCAAGCAGAGCGGTCGAAACCGGGTCGTCACCGCCGACCCGCTCGCAGAAGGAGGCCCCGATGGGGATGCTCGATGACCGGATCGCCATCGTCACCGGCGGACACGGCGGCGTGGGGCGAGCGGTGTGTGAACGGTTCGAGGCCGAAGGGGCGACGGTCTACGCCGGCGACCTGAGCGACGGAGGCAGTGTCGGCGGCGACGCACCGGCGGGCACCTTCCTCCCGCTCGACGTCACGAGCGAGGACACCGTCGCCGCGGCGTTCGCCCGGATCCGTGAGGCCCACGGCCACCTCGACATCCTCGTGAACGCCGCCGGCATCGAGATCGAGGAGACGATCGAGACGACCACGCTCGAGCAGTGGAACCGCATCTTCGCGATCAACGTGACGGGCACCTTCTTGACCTCCAAGCACGCCCTTCCCCTGCTGCGGGAGAGCGACGGCCATGCGTCGATCGTCAACTTCGGCAGCTACGACGGCTTCATCGCCGATCCCCAGCTTGCCGCCTACTGCGCGACCAAGGGCGCCGTGCACGCCCTCACCAAGGCGATGGCGTGCGATCACTCGCCCGAGGGGATTCGGGTCAACGCCGTGTGCCCGGGCTACGTCGACACGCCGATGCTCCAGTCGTTCTTCCAGGAGAGCGGCGACATCGACTCGCTCCAGCAAGCCGTCCGCGACGTGCATCCCCTGCGCACGTACGGCACACCCACCGACATCGCCAACCTCGTCAACTGGCTGGCGAGCGACGAAGCCCGCTACGCCTCCGGTCAGCTCTGGGTACTCGATGGTGGCCTGTCGGCGCAGGTCCAGCAGATGCGGCTCTGATGAGCGACGACTCGGCCGCCGACAAGCGAGAGCGCATCCTCGAGGCCGCACTGGCCGTGCTCGGACGCGACGGCATCTCCGGCGTGACGATGCGGGCGGTGGCTCGCGAAGCCGATGTCGCACTCGGGCTCGCCACCTACCACTTCGAGGACAAGGCGGGCCTGGTCGTCGCCGCCCTCGAACGCATCGCCGACGGCGACGCCGCCCTCGTCGAGCCCGACCCTGCCGACACGCCTCCCGAAGCGCTGCGCGCCGCACTCCATCGGATCGCCGATCCGACGTTCCTGTCCCTCCCCTATCTGTCGCTGCGACTGCAGCTGTGGTCGCTCGCCGGCGTGGACGAGCGGTATGCGTCGATCAATCAGCACGCACAGCGCCGCTACCTCGACGGGCTCGTCGCCCTGCTGGGCGCCGCCCGCCCCGACCTCGACCCCGACGAGGTCGAGCGGCGGGCGAACGACATCCTCGTCGTGCAGAACGGCGTGTGGCTGACCTCGGTCCTGGTGCCGGATCCGGCCACCGTCGCCCGCTCGGTGGCCCGAACCGAGACGATCGCGTTCGCCGACGCGACTGGGACCTAGGTCCCTTCTCGCGCGCGACGCCCGCTCCGTACGGTCGTCACATGAGCCAGGAACCCACTACCTCTCGACCCACCGTCGTGGGCATCGACGGCTCGCCCAACGCCGCCATCGCGGTCCAGTGGGCTGCCGACAATCGCGACTCCCTCGGCCCGATCGAGCTGCTCGCCTGTTGGGACTATCCCCTGGTCGGGCTCGCCGCGACAGCCTTCGGCGGTGCGCCGATGCCGTCGAATCTCGACATGGAGAAGGCGGCGATCGAGGCCGCCGAGTCCTTCGTCGCCGATCATGGTTTCGATGCGCCGCTCACCGTCGAGCACGGCGATGCGGGCATGACCCTGTGCGAGCACGCCGAGGGCGCACCCGCCCTGGTCGTCGGCACGAGGGGCCGCGGTCCCCTGCGGGCCAACCTCGCCGGCTCGGTCAGCCGATGGTGCGCCGATCACAGCCCCGTGCCGCTGATCATCGTGCCCGGGCACCTCGAGCCCGGTGACCCGTCGCCGAATCGAGACATCGTCGTCGGTGTCGACGGCTCGGCCACGTCGATCGCCGCACTGCGGTGGGCGGCCGAGACCTTCCCCGAAGCGACCATCACTGCGGTCAGCTCGTGGCAGACACCGATCGACGGTCCCGTCCTCTTCGGTGTCGAACGTTTCGACGTCACGGTGTTTCGGGCCAACGCCCGAGCCGTGGTCGAAGAGGCGGCCGACAAGGTCTGCGCCGACCTCGGGCTCGACGCCGACCGCATCGGTCGACGCATCGCCGAAGGCGATCCTCGCTGGACCCTCCTCCATGAGCAAGAGGAGGCCGATCTGCTCGTGGTCGGGCGCCGTGGTCACAGCGGCCTCGCCCACGTGCTGCTCGGTTCGACGACCACATCACTGATCCATCAGCCGCGGTGTCCGATCGCGGTGATCCCCGCTGCCGAGGAATCGACATGACCGATCACGCCTCCATCCCCGCCCGTTTCCTCGACGTGGACGAGTGCTGGGACCGCATCCGCTCCCAGCAGGTGGGACGCCTCGTCACCGTCGTCGCGGGCCGACCCGACATCTTCCCGGTGAACTACATCCTCGACGACGACCACATCGTGATCCGGACCGCCGAGGGTTCGAAGCTCGCCGGAGCCATCGCCAGCGCCGAGGTGTTGTTCGAGATCGACCACACCGACGATGAGCGTCACGCCGGATGGTCGGTGGTCGTTCGCGGCGTGGCCCGTGAACCCAAGTCGCTCGAGCACGTGATGCACGATCAAGAGCTGGACCTTCGCCCGTGGTCGAACCCGGCCCCCAAGCAGCGGTTCATCGAAGTGCACCCGCTTGAGGTCAGCGGGCGAGCTGTCGGAGGAGCATGATGACGGTCATGGAGACCTCGACGATCAAGGTCGCGTTGCTCGACGATCACGAGATCGTGCGCAACGGCGTGGCCAACATGGTCAACGCCCAAGACGACATGACGGTGGTCGGAGATGCCGGCTCGGCCAACGACTTCCTCGCCGTCATTCGCCACACCCAGCCCGACGTCGCCCTGCTCGACGTCCGACTCGGCACCGACGACGGCAACGGCATCGCCGTGTGCCGCGAGATCCGCAGCACCCACCCCGACGTCGCCTGCTTGATCCTCACCTCCTTCGCCGACGACGAGGCCCTGGTCGAAGCCGCGCTCGCCGGCGCCGCAGGCTTCGTGCTCAAGGAGATCCGGGGCAACGAACTCATCGAGTCGATCCGCAAGGTCGCGAACGGCTCCCAACTCCTCGACGCCGCCCAGCAGCGCATGGCGATGCAACGACTCTCACAGACCGAGGCGGGTGCGCTTGCCCAGCTCACCGATCAGGAACGGCGGATCTTCGACCTGATCGGCGAAGGGGCCAGCAACAAGCAGATCGGGGAAGCCCTCTCGATCGCCGAGAAGACGGTCAAGAACCATGTCTCCCAGGTCCTGTCGAAGCTGGGCCTCGTGCGTCGCACCGAGGTGGCCGCCCTCGCCGCCCGGCTCGAGGAACGCATGAAACGACGGTTCGACTGAACGTGTCGTAGGTTTCGGCCATGGCCGAACATCGAGACGACACCTGGGAGCTCGTCCCCGACGCGCTGCTGACCGTCGACGGCGACGGGATCATCGTCGACGCCAATCCCCAGGCGCTTCGCCTCCTCGACGACCCCGACATGATCGGCAAGTCGGTGGAGACCTACGTCCCCGCCAACGTCCGGGGCACCCACGCGCAACGGCGCGACACGTTCCGCACCGATCCGAGCCAACGGGCGATGGGCGCAGGCGCCCGGCTCCAGTTCGAACGTCCCGATGGCGAGCAGGTGCCGGCTCACATCGCCCTGACCCCGCTCGCCGGCGACCACGTGCTCGTCGCGATCCGCGACATGTCCGAGACGGCCCGCTTCGAACGCGATCTCATCGAAGCCACCCGGCGACGCATCCTCGCCGAAGATCACGAACGCATCGCCCGCGACCTCCACGACACGATCATCCAGTCACTGTTCGCGCTGGGCATGAATCTGCAGGCCGGGCTCCCGACCGGAGACGAGCGTCAAGACGAGCGCATCTCATCGGCGGTCGACTCGCTCGACGACGTGATCCGCTCGATCCGCGACGTCATCTTCGACGTCCGCCGTAGCCGGGTCGACGTCACATCGGTGCAGAGCCGGGTCGTCGAAGTCGTGGCGTCGATGATCCCGTCGCTCGGCTTCGAACCGGTGATCACCGTGCGCGGTGACCTGTCCGACCTGTCCGAGGACCTCATCGACCATGTGCTCGCGGTCGCTCGGGAGAGCCTCTCCAACGTCGCTCGTCACGCCAATGCCACCGCCACCGCGGTCGACGTGATCGGCACCGACGACAGCGTGCTCATCCGGGTGATCGACGATGGCGAGGGGCTCCCCGACCACCTCGACCGTCACAGCGGCCACGCCAACCTCGCCGACCGGGCCGAGATGGTCCACGGTCGCTTCGACATCCACCTCGGTCAGCAGGGCGGCACGGTCGTCGAGTGGGAGGCGCCGAGGGCGTCGTGACGATCAGGCCCGCGCGGCGGCGTGGGCAGCGAAGACGACCCGCGCCGACCGCATCACCCGCTCGCCCGGGGGGAACATGCGGTTCATCGCATACACCACGACGAGGTCGTTCTCGAGGTCGACGACCGCCATCGATCCGCCGAGCCCCGCCCACCAGATCGTGTCGTCGTTGACGCCGACCGGCGTCCCGGGCGAGCTGTGGCCGAAGCCGACGCCCATCCGGATGTCGTTCCCCGTGACCGGATCGGGCCCGTCCCAGTCGACCGTGCGGACCAACGCCATGGTCGTAGCGCCGAGCGGCGCCCGGTCGATCGTGGGCTGGCGGGTGAGCAGGCTCAGGAGCTCAGCAACCGACCGGGCGTTGCCGTGGCCGTTCGACGACGGGAACTCGGCCGCGCGCCAGCGGGCCGTGTTGACGTCGGCGACCCGGTCGGGGCCGTCGTTGGAGGGCGGCATCGCAGCGTGATCGGTCTCGGCGATGCGGGGCCACACGTGCTCGGGAACGCCGAGATGGAAGTCGATGCCGTTCGGTTCGGTGAGCTCGGATCGGATCCAGTCGCCCATGGTCTGACCGGTGACCCGTCGCACGATCTCGCCGAGCAGGAAGCCGTGCGTGAAGGCGTGGTAGGCGAACGCCTCGCCCGCGGGCCAGATCAACGGTTGGGCGGCGAGGCGAGCGCAGCACTCGTCCCAGTCGAACATCGTCGCGTGCTCGAGCGGCGGCCGGAACTCGTGAAGCCCGGCGAGGTGGGTCAGCGCGTGGCGGATGGTGACCTCGCCTTTGCCGGCTGCGGCGAACTCCGGCCAGTGACGGGCGATCGGGTCATCGACCGACAGTGCCCCGTGGTCGTGCAGCGACAGCACCGCGAGCGCGGCGACGGTCTTGGTGGTGCTCCAGAGGTTGACGATCGTGTCGGCCGTCCACGGGCGCTCGCCGTCGACCGACGCCGAGCCGCCCCAGACGTCGCACACGACCCGGCCTCGATGGATCACCGCGGCCGACGCACCGAGTTCCGCGTCCTCGTCGAAGTTGGCGCCGAGCGCCGCCCGCACCGGTTCGAACCGGTCGTCGGCCTCGCCGTGAATCGTGACGGTCATCGGCCACCTCCGCATCCGGACGAACCACGGCGATCGTAGTCCTGACATGCGCCGCCCCACCCCCCTTCCCGTCGGGCCCGGCCAGGAGTCCGTCTGGGACTACCCGCGCCCGCCCCGTATCGAGGTCGTCGACCGCCACGTCCGGGTCGAGGTCGGCGGCCTGGTGGTCGCCGACACCCAGGCCCCCATCCGCATTCTCGAGACGAGCCATCCGCCGACGTACTACGTCAGCCCGAACGACGTGGAGCTCGGTCTCCTCGAGGCCGTCCCCGGTCGCAGTTTCTGTGAGTGGAAGGGCGAGGCCGCCTACTTCGACGTCGTCGTGCCCGACGGCCGGGTCGGGCGAGCCGCCTGGTGGTATGAGGATCCGACCGGCGCCTTCGCCGACCTCAAGCATCACCTGGCCTTCTACCCGGCGCTGGTCGCATGCTTCGTCGACGGCGAGCGAGTGCAGCCCCAGCCCGGCCTCTTCTACGGCGGCTGGATCACGAGCGACGTCGTCGGTCCGTTCAAGGGCGAACCCGGCACCAACTTCTGGTAGCGCTCACGCCGCCGGCACCACGATCTCGACGGTCGTGCCTTCGCCGAGCCCGCTTCGCGACGACACGCTCCCACCGTGAGCTTCCACGATCGCCTTGACGAAACCGCACGACCGTTAGCCCAAGGCTAAGCCGGCCGGTAGCCTTGTGTGATGGCCCAGATCACGATCGGCTCACGGATCAAGAAGTCGCCGTACTACGACGCGGCGGTCGCCGCCGGCGCCACCCACTTCACGATCTACAACCGCATGTACATGCCGACGAGCTACGGCGATGCTCTGGCGGAATACGAGCGCCTGATGACCGGCGTCTCGATCTGGGACGTGGGCGCCGAACGACAGGTCGAGATCGAAGGTCCCGACGCCCGGGCTTTCGCCGACTACGTGTCGTGCCGTGACCTGTCGAAGCTCAAGATCGGCCGCGGTCGCTACACCCCGATGGCGAACTACGACGGCATCTTGATCAACGACCCGATCGCCATGCCGATCCGAGAAGACCTCTGGTGGCTGTCGATCGCCGACAGCGACGTGGTGCTCTTTTGCCAGGGCGTCGCCGGCGCCAAGGGATTCGACGTCACCGTTCGCGAACCCGACGTCTCCCCGCTCGCGATCCAGGGCCCCCGGGCAAACGACCTCTGTCGCGATCTCTTCGGCGACGTCGTCGACGAGATCAGCTTCTTCCAGTTCCGCGAACTCGACGTACAGGGCATCCCCCTCGTCGTGATGCGGTCCGGCTGGAGCCGTCAGGGCGGATTCGAACTCTTCCTCACCGATGCCAGCCGCGGTCGCGAACTCTGGGATCTCGCCTTCACCGCCGGCGAGCGGTACGGGGCTGGACCCGGCACCCCGCACCAGATGGAACGGATCGAGAACGGCCTGCTGTCCTACCGCTCCGACACCGACGATGACACCGATCCGATCGAAGCGGGTCTCGGCAAGTGGTGCAGCATGGACGGCGCCGACTTCGTCGGCAAGGATGCGATCATCGCCCGCCACGAGAACCACACGGCCCGCAAGCTGCTGGTCAACGTCCACATCGACGGCGAGATGCCGGTCTCGGAGAACCCGTGGCCCGCGACCTGCAACGGCGACCCCGCCGGCGAACTCCGAGCGGGGGTCTGGTCACCGAAGTTCGAGCGCAACATCGGCCTCGCGCTGGTGCCGATGCGACACGCGTCGCCGGGCACCACGCTCGACGTCGATGCCGACGGCGTGGCGCTGACGATGACCATCACCGACGTGCCGTTCGGCGAGAGCCTCTGATCCCCAGGCGCTACAGCACCTGATCGAGCGCGGCGTCGAGCGCCGCCACCGTTCGATCGACGTGGTGGAGCTTGTCGAGTCCGAACAAGCCGAGGCGGAAGGTCGAGAAGTCGTCGCCCTCGTCGACCCGCAGCGGCACGCCACCGGCGATCTGCAGCCCGGCGGCGGCGAACTTGGCACCGGACTTCACGTCTGGATCGGCCGTGTAGGAGACGACGACACCCGGGGCCTGGAAGCCGGCCGCGGCGACCGAGATCACGCCGCGCGCTTCGAGCGTCGCCCGCACCTTGGCGCCGAGCTCACGCTGCTCGGCCATGACCTGATCGAAGCCGTACGCCTCGGTCTCGAGCATGACGTCGCGGAACGTCCGGAGCGCGTCGGTGGGCATGGTGGCGTGGTACGCGTGCCCACCGGTCTCGTAGGCGTGCATGATCTCGCGCCATTTGCGAAGGTCGCAGGCGAACGACGAGCTCGTGGTCTCGGCGAGGCGGGCATGACCACGCTCGCTGAGCATGACGAGGCCGGCGCACGGCGAACCACTCCACCCCTTCTGCGGAGCCGAGATCAAGACGTCGACACCGGTGGCCGCCATGTCGACCCAGATGGCGCCCGAGGCGATGCAGTCGAGCACCATCAAGCCGCCCACCTCGTGGACGGCCTCGGCGACGGCCGCGATGTAGTCGTCGGGCAGCATCATGCCGGCGGAGGTCTCGACGTGGGGTGCGAAGACGACGGCCGGCTTCTCCTCGCGGATGGTGGCGACGACCTCGTCGATCGGCGCCGGGGCGAAGGGTTCCTGGCTGCCGGGCTGGGCCCGGCGGGCCTTCATCACCGTGTGGCTCGTCGGGATGTTCCCGGTCTCGAAGATCTGGGTCCAGCGGTAGCTGAACCAGCCGTTGCGTATGACGAGCACGTGCTGGTCGGTCGCGAACTGGCGGGCCACGGCCTCCATGCCGTAGGTGCCGCTCCCCGGCACGACGACGACGGCGTCGGCGTTGTAGACGTCGCCCAGCACCCTCGAGATGTCGTTCATGACGGTCTGGAACGACGCACTCATGTGGTTGACGGACCGGTCGGTGTAGACGACGGAGTACTCGAGGAGACCGTCGGGATCGATGTCGGGGAGCAGGCCAGGCATAGCGCGGAGCCTACTGCTCGTCGGCCAGGACCTTCCCAACCAGGTCGCGAGCGATCCCGCCCATCAGCGCATGGCTCAACTCGGGCTTGTCGTCGACCAACCGACGCAGGTCGTCTTGGCGCCACCGGTGGACCCGAACGGTGTCGCGCGCGATCAGAGTGGTGCTCGCCGGCTGGCCGGTGACGAGGCTCATCTCACCCAGGAAGACCGGTCCGTCGGCGCCGAGCGTGATCCCGAGCGACGGCGCCTCGACCTCGCCTTCGAGCAGCACGAGCACCTCGTGGACCGACTCGCCCTCGACGATGAGGGTGTCGTGGACGAGATCGGTCTGCCCGAGATCCCAGAGCTGTGCGAAGCGCGTCGGCGCGAGGCCGGTGAAGAATGCGTCGTACACGAGGCGCTGGTCGGGGGCGAGCGAGACCGGCTTGCGTTCGTGTCGCAGGCGCCGGATGGTGAACACGCTCATCGCGAGGAACACCACGTTGAACGAGATCGTGACCGCGCTGGCGATCCAGACCCCCCAGACGATGAAGCCGATGCTCACGATCGCCAGCGCCACGCGCAGGCGGAGTTCGTCACGGGCGAGCGGGGCGGCCACGTACAACGCGTAGACCGCCGCCAGATGGATGTCGGACCCCTCCATGCGGCCGCGACGTTAGCCGCTGGCTGACTCGGCGCCAGTCGGACGGGCCAGGGCTAGCCTCGGAGCATGGTCAGCCCGGCGGGTGAGCAGCCCGAGCCCACGACGGTCGACGACTGGTTATCCGCCGCCCGCTCGGGCATCGATCGCATCCGTCCCCAAGACCTCGCGAACGAGATGGCCGACGGGGCGGTCGTGGTCGACACCCGCGACAGCGCCGACCGGGCGACCGAAGGCGTGTTGCCGGGGGCGATGGTCATCACCCGCAACCTTCTCGAGTGGCGGGTCTCGCCGTCGAGCCCCAACTGCCTCGACGGCATCACCGACAACACCCGGGTGATCGTGGTGTGCAACGACGGCTTCTCGTCGTCGACCGCCGCCGCGGGTCTTCGCCGGCTCGGTCTGCCCCGGGCCACCGATCTCGAGGGCGGCTACCGGGCGTGGCGGGCCGCCACCGCTGGCGCCTGACGCTTCACGCCGCCAACTCTCGGATGGCGGTCCACTCGGGCGCACCGGACGACACCTCGCCGTAGTCCCAGTACTTCGTGCGCAGCAGCTGGATCATGGTCGACCAGCAGACCCCGTCGCGGAGCAGCCCGTGGTGGATGCGCACCGACCGATAGTGGTCGGGGGATGCGTCCTCGGCCGCTTCTCGGTGCACCCGACCGCCCCGCCATGCGTCGCGGTCGCCATCGTCGGTGTGCACGACGAGGTTGGCCCAGTAGTCGTCGACCAACTCGATGGACGAGTAGCTGAGCACGCCCGGGAAGTCGCGGAACTGGGTGAGCAGCGCCCGTTCGAGCTGATCGATCCGACCCTGGGTCTCCTCGAGGCCGCGGCGTTCGCCGAAGAAGCCGACGATGCAGACGTCGCGCTGAGCGGCGAGCCCGACCGGATCACACACGACGGTGCGCCGTTGGAGCCCGTGCACGCTCCAGGTCCGCGTCTCGTACGGCTGGATCTCGATCTCGCCCGAGTCCCTGCGGCGCATCAGCGCCCGGAGGTCCTGCAGCATGTAGGCCAACAGCTGCTGATCGGGCTCGTAGAGGGCCGGATCAGCGCAGGGATGTTCGAGGGGGAACTCGGTGGGCCCGAGTTCGACGAGCGTGGTCAACCCGTCCTCCTCAGACCCACGGACAGTTCGAGTTGCGGTCGCCGAAGGTCGTGCCGGCGCCATAACGACCGAAGGTGAACGGTTCGAGCTCCCACGGCTTCGTGCCCCCCACCAGCATCTCGGCGGTGAGTTTGCCCACGCCGATCATCTTGAAGCCGTGGTTGGAGTCGGCGATCACGAAGGCGTTGTCGGCCACGTGGTCGAAGATCGGCACGTTGTCGGGGGTGAACGCACCGATGCCGCCGTTGCGCCGCTGCTTGAAGTACGGCTCGAGGTTCTCGAACCGTTTGAAGAGCATGCCGAGGGTCTTGCAGTAGTACTCGGGGAACCAGTCGTCGGCCTGGTACACATCGTTCAGGTGGCCGTACGGCTCGACCTGGGCGGAGTCACCGATCGGGATCGGGATGGTGCCGCCCTGCAGACCCGGCGCACCGACCCGCTCCGCTGCGTAGCGGGTGTAGGTGTAGACGTGGTCCTGGATCATCTCGCCGTCGTCGCCGTAGACCGGCGTGTTCATCAACTCGACGTGGAGCACCGGCGCGTCCTTGCCGTCGGCGGTGCGGTAGTCGACGCCCGGCGGCATCCAGACCTCGCCCTCGAGCAGGCGCCAGTAGGTCCACATCGCGTGGTCGTTGGCGACGTGGCCGTCGGGGTAGACGATGTCGAGCGTGTTGGGCCCGCCCAGCCATTCCCAGTGGCGCGGTGTCCAGGCACCCGCACCGATGACGACCTGGTCGCACTGGATGGTGCCGGCGCTGGTCTCGACGGCCTTCACCGACCCGCCGCCGACACCGCCGCCGGCGCCCGACGACGCATTGCCCGAACCCATGTCGTAGCCGGTGACCTCGACGCCGTAGACGCGCTGCACCCCCCACTGCCGGCACTTCTGGTCGAGACCCCACATCGCCATGTGGGTGCCGGCGTAGCCGGAGCGGTGTTCGTGGAGGACGACATCGCACTTGTCGGTCTTGAAGTCGGGCCAGATCGAGGTGAGGAACCGGTGCGCGTCCTCGCCGGTGTAGAGATCGCTCGGGTAGCCCGCGTCGATCTGGCTCTGGTTGAGGGCGATGTAGTCCTCGGTCTGGTTCTCCTCGCCGATCGACACATAGCCGACCTGCTGGAAGCCGAAGTTGACCGGATCGGATTCCCACACCTCCACGCTGGCCCGCAGGATCGAGTGGAGCGGGCCGGTCATGTAGAGGTTGCGCACGCACCCGCAGGCGAGGCCGGTGGCACCGGCGCCCGGGCCCTGCTTGTCGATCAAGACGACATCGCTGCCCTTGCCGGTGCCACTCGTCTCGAGCGCCATGGCGAGGTGGTAGGCGGTGGAGAGGCCGTGGATACCCGCGCCGACGACGACGTAGGTGGCACTCGCCGGCAGCGGGGCGACGTCGCTGAGCGGTACGACCGACGGGTTCTGGAGCACGCCGTCGACCTGCTCGGGCAGCGGACGATCCATGAACGGGTACCACTGGTTGTGGCCGCCGGTGGTCGGAAACGGCCCTGCGTTCGGAAGTTCCATTGGCGGAATGTAGGGATTTGCACACTTCGTGGCAAGGGCCCGGTTGGGGTGTAGACCAGAGAACGTGTTGATCGTCGTGTCCCCTGCCAAGTCGCTCGACTACGAGTCCGAGCTGCCCACCAAGAAGCACTCCGAGCCGCGCATGCTCGACGAGGCCCAGGCCCTCGTCGCCGTCATGGCCGAGAAGTCGCCGGCCGAGATCGCCAAGCTGATGTCGGTCTCGCAGGGCCTGGCCGAGCTCAACCACGAGCGCTACCAGGATTTCGAGCAACCGTTCACCCCCGACAACGCCCGCCCGGCGATCCTCGCCTTCACCGGCGACGTCTACCTCGGCATGGATCCGGCCGGCACCTTCACCGAGCGCGACTTCACCCAGGCCCAGAAGGTGCTGCGCATCCTGTCGGGGCTCTACGGGGTGCTCCGGCCCCTCGATCTGATGCAGCCCTACCGCCTCGAGATGGGCACCTCGCTCGCAACGGAACGCGGCGAGTCGCTCTATTCGTTCTGGGGCGACCGCATCACCGACCAACTCAACGCCGACATCGCCGAGTCTCCGGGAGCGAAGGTGCTCGTCAACCTCGCGAGCAACGAGTACTTCGGCTCGGTCAAGCCGGCGAACATCGACGCCCGCATCATCACGCCGACCTTCCTCGACTCCAAGAACGGCGGTCCGTACAAGATCGTGTCGTTCTTCGCGAAGCGGGCCCGCGGCGCGATGTCGGGCTGGATCATCCGCGAGCGCATCAAGACGGCCAAGACCCTCGTCGAGTTCGACGGCATGGGATACCGCTACGACGCCGAACGATCGACGGCCGACGAACCCGTCTTCATCCGCGAAGACGGCGTGATGGGCTGACCGGTGAGGCCGGAGTCGGACAGACCCTGGGCATGAGTCTGCGGAGCAGCGAAGGCCCATGAATCCGGGAAGGCCAGCGCGAGGCGCCGACGATCAGACGTTCCACGACGTCATCGAGGGCTATTGCGGCGCCCTCTCCTACGCGCCCGGCGAGACGGCCACGCTGCACGTGTCGACCCACGCCACCGCGTACGACGTCGTCGTCGAACGATGGGGCGGCGAACGCACCATCGCGTGGGCCGCGAACAGCCTCACCGGCACGTTCCACGAACCGCCCGCCGACGCCGACGCCAACGGGTGCGGCTGGCCGGTCGCGGTCGAGATCCCGGTCGACGAGTCCTGGAGATCCGGCTTCCACCTGATCACCCTGCGCGCCCACGACGGGCCCGACGGCCGTCGGGTGGCCCACGCCGGCTTCATCGTGCGGGCCGGGGCCGAACGACAGCGGGCCGTGCTCGTCATGGCGACCAACACCTGGAACGCCTACAACACCTGGGGCGGCAAGAGCCTCTACACCGGGGGCCACCAGGTCTCATTCCGACGCCCCTGGGCCCGCGGCATGCTCGACCGACCCGAGGCCGAACGCGACGACCGCAAGTCTCGCCCGGTGCACACCGGTGAGGAGCCCGACGACGACGGATTCGTCTTCCAGCGCTACCGGCTCCCTCGCAACTATCCGTCGGCGATCGGCTCGACCGGCTGGTTCACCCACGCTCGCCGGTTCGTCGAGTGGGCCGAACGCGGCGGTCGAACGTTCGACCTGCTGGCCTCGACCGATCTCGAACAGCACCCTGGCTGCCTCGAGGGCTACGACCTCGTGCTCGGCGTCGGCCACGACGAGTACTGGTCGGACAGTCAACGGACTGCGATCGAGGCGCACGTCGCCGGCGGGGGCCACTACGCCTCGTTCTCGGGCAACACGATGTTCTGGCAGGTGCGCATCGCCGACGGCACCCACGGCGACACGATGGTCGGCCACAAGTACACCGCCCATCGTGCGGATCCGGTCGTCGGCACCGACGACGAAGGCACCATGTCGGGCATGTGGGCCGACCCGGTCGTCGGCCGCCCCGAATGGTCGTTCCTCGGCGCCGGATCGGCGTTCGGCCTCTACGCCCGCTTCGGGCGCGGCACCCGTCGAGGCGTCGGCGGCTTCGTCGTGTACCGCCACGACCACTGGCTGTTCGAGGGCACCGAGCTCGGGTACGGCGACGTCCTCGGGCTCGACGCCGGCATCGTCGGCTACGAGACGGTCGGCTGCCCGATCCAGCTCGACGATCTGCACCTGCCCGTTCCCCGCCCCCGAGACGACCTCCCCGCCGAGCAGGAGATCGTGGCCTGGACCCCGGCGACCAACCTCGGGATGGGCGACTATCCCGCGTCGGTGGCCGCTTTCGGCGATCAGGGCGACCTCGAGTTCATCGCCGACCGGATCTTCGGCGACCGCGACGACCCGATCGCGACCGCCCGCCACGGCAACGCCGTGATGTCGGTCGCCCGCCCGTTCGCCGGCGGCGGTGAGGTCGTCGTCTGTGGGTCGACGGACTGGGTGTTCGGCCTCGGCGATCCCCGCGTCGCCCGCGTCACCGCCAACGTGCTCGACCGCTACCTCCGCTGAGCACCGCACCGACGGCGGGTGCCTCGAGTGACGCCGACGGGTTCGCGAGACCCCGTTCGATGAAGAGGGCAAGGGCGAACCGACAGGCGGGCGCCGTTTCCGCGACACGATCGCAGCTCGGTGCCCGGCCCGGCGCGGCGTCGACCTCAGCCGAACCAGCGGTCGAGTTCGGGCGGATCGTCGTAGCGACGGTGGTCGTCGTGGATCGATGCCTGCCAGTCGACACCGAGATCGGCGGCGTAGTCGTCGATGCTGCGCACGGTGTCACCGAGACACGTCCAGTCGACCGACGCACACGACGTGCCCGGACCGGCGGTGTCGGGGAGCGCGCCCGTCCAGTACAGGGCGACCTCGGCGTCCGGATCGGGGGTGCACCCGATCGGGACGTCGTCGGTGACCGGATCGTCGACGACGTAGCCCACGACGGGTCCACCATGGAACTCGGCGTCACAGGCGAGCGCCGCCGTCATGGCCGCACCGTTGGAGAAGCCGTGGATCACGACCCGCAGGCACTGGGCCTGGTTGAGCACGTTGAGCACCACGGCCCGAGCGTCGGCGTAGTCGTCGGCGGTGCGGTACTCCCACTGGTAGGCGTCCCACCCGTTGGCGTTGCCCCGGGGCGAGATGACGAGCCGGTCGCCGTCGACTCGTGGCGGCGCGCCGTCGGATCCTTTGCCGTGGAGGAGCAGGAGACAGTCGTCGGCGATCTCGGTCGGAACGAACGAGGAGCCGTCCTCTCCCCCGCCGTCGGAGCCGCCACAGCCGACGGCGACGAGCGCGAGCGCAACGACCAGGAGCAGTCGCGTCATTCGACCAACTCCACACGATCGCGAAGCCCACACCCGTCGTTCCACCACCGATGGGGGTTGTCGCGATCGGGGTCGCAGGCGGCGCGGCCCGTCCAGTCCTCGGTGGACGGCATCCATCACCGCCGCGAGTACTTCCGGATCGCGCTCGATCGGGATCTTGACCTCCACCATCGGGTAGGTCTCCGTGCCGACGGCGGTCACGCTCGCGTTGGAGGGTCTGGATCTCGAGCGTCCCGACCGGGACGAACGCGCCCGAGGCAGCCCGATACTCGGTGAGGGGTGCGTCATGGCGCCACGGTAGTCGGCACCGATGCCACGACGGCCGGCCCGATTCAGGTCAGCCAGGCGAGCGGATCGGGTGCGTCGATGTACCAGGCGTGCTCGGTGAAAAGGCTCGGGGTGATGGCCACACCGAGCTCGGCGGCGTAGGCGTCGATGCCCACGATCCGGTCGCCCTCACAGGTCCAGTCGATGGCGACACAGTCGGTGCCGGCCGTGGCCCAGGCGAGTCCGCCGGTGACGTACAGGCGGACGTTCACCCCGGCATCAGGGGCACAGCCGGTGGCACTCGCGTCGGCCACGGGATCATCGATCACCACACCGACGAGCCGACCGTCGAAGGTCTCGCCCGCGCAGAGGATCTTGGTGGTCATCGACGCGCCGTTCGAGAAACCGTGCACGACGACCGAGCCGCAGCCCTCGGCGTCGACGGCATCGGCGACGATCGCGACCGCGGCCGAGTACGAGGCGGCGGTGGCGTACTCCCACTGGCGGCCGCCCCACGCCGAGCCGTTGCCGGTCGGGGCCAGGAACCGGATCCCGCCGTCGGTGTTGGTGTCCCAGCCCGCACCGCCTTTGCCGTGGAGCCGCACCACACACGCGAGCCCGGGGCTGGTCGTGGTCGTGGTGCTGGTGGTCGTCGTCGCCTCGGTGGGGACGGTCGTCGGGGCAGGGTCGCTCAACTCGGCGTCATCGACGGCCCGAGTCACGACGATCGTCGTGGTGACATCGACGACGGCCGGCGAGGTGGTCTCGACCGATCCGCGGTCGTCGGCGCACCCGGCACCGGCGATCGCCAACAACACGAAGACGGCGGCGCGGTGGTGGAGGCTCACGTTCACCCATCGGTGCCACCGGGCGGGCCGTGAGGCCGAATCGTCGCAACGGGAACTCATCGGCGAGTCGCGGCGTTTCCTCATCGTGGATCAACTCTCCCGTCTGCTGCGGCGCCCCGGACTCCTGATCGGCGCGGCCGCCGCGATCGTGCTGGCCATCATCGCTCCGGAGATCTACACCGGCACCTTCAGCGATCTCGACACCGCGGCACGGGTCGGTGGCGTGGTCGTCCTGCTCGGCGCCTGGGTCGTCGGCGTGAAACGCATCGTGGACGTCCCCGCGGTGCGAGCCGGCCTGATCGGGATCCCCGTCGCGGTCGTGCTCGCCGTGCTCGTGTGGCCCTACGTCCGGCCGGCGACCGAGGTGGACGAGGCGTTCCCACCCGTGGTCGCCATCGCCGAGACGACCATCTCGCCCACCTCGCCCACCGCACCGCCCACCACCGTCCCGCCGACGACCACCAGCCAGCCGACCACCACCGCTCCGCCGGCCGGCGCCGACCCGACCACCACCACTCCGCCGGCCGGCGCCGACCCGACCACCACCACGACGACCGCGGCACCCACCACGACCACGGTGCCGCCCGAGCCGGTGGAGCTGCGGCGGTCGAGCTTCCAGGGCCTCACCGGCCACCGCGGCAGTGGCGACGCCGCGGTGTATCGGCTGGCCGACCAGTCGCTGCTGTTGCGGTTCGAGGACGTCGACATCGGGTCGGGGCCGGCGCTCGAGGTCTACCTCGTCCCTGGTGAGGACCAGCGGGGACTCGGGGGCTCGACCTATGTCGCACCGCTCACCGCCGAGCGCGGCAACCAGAACTACACGATCCCTTCGGGGGTCGATCTGACCGACGGCACGTGGACGGTGCTCGTCTGGTGCGAGACCTTCTCGGTCGAGGTCGCCAACGCGACGTTGGCCTGATCAGGCGGTGAGGGCCCGGAATCGATCGAGGTCGACGTTGCCGCCCGACACGGTGATGCCCACCCGCTGACCGGCGACGTCGATCGCCCCGCTCAGCACGGCGGCGAGGGCCGTGGCCCCCGACGGTTCGACCACGACGTTGAGCCGCTGGAACGCGAGCTGCATCGCCACGATGATCTCGTCGTCGGTGACGGTGACGATCTCGTCGACCCGATCACGGATCACCGGGAAGGTGTGCACGCCTGGTGCCCGGGTCTGTTGCCCGTCGGCGATGGTGCGCGGCGTCTCGGGCAGCTCGACGATGCGGCCCCGTTCGAGCGACTGTTTCACGTCGTCGCCCGCCGCCGGTTCGACACCGATCACCCGGACATCGCCCATCGACCGGGCGACGGTGGCGCACCCCGAGATCAGCCCACCGCCGCCGACGCAGACGACGAGGGTGTCGACCAGGCCGGTGTTGAACAACTCGAGCGCGACGGTGCCCTGCCCGGCCATCACGTCGAGATGGTCGTAGGGCGGGATCAGGGTGAGCCCCCGCTGTTCGCCGAGTCGTTCGCCGATGTCCTCGCGGCGCTCGTTGTAGCGGTCGTAGCCGACGACCTCGGCGCCGTACCCGACCGTCGCAGCCCGTTTGACCGCCGGCGCGTCGTCGGGCATCACGACCACCGCCGAGATGTCGTGCAGCGCCGCGGCGAGGGCGATCGCCTGGCCGTGGTTCCCCGACGAGTACGTGATGACGCCGCGCTCGCGGACGTCGGGCGGGAGCGACGCGACCGCGTTGTAGGCCCCGCGGAACTTGAACGACCCGGTCCGCTGGAAGCACTCGGCCTTCATGCGCAGGCGGGCACCGAAGCGCTCATCGAGGGTCCGGCTGGTGAGCTCCGGGGTGAGGTTGGCCACGCCGGCGAGCCGATCGGCCGCCCGGGCGACATCGTCGACGTGCAACTCGGGTTCCATGCCCCGACGGTAGGCGACAACGTCACGCGACGGCGCGCCGATTCCCCGTACTGTGCAGGAATGGCGCAGCAGATCCTGGTGCTCAACGGCCCGAACCTGAACCTCCTCGGCGTCCGCGAGCCGGAGGTGTACGGCGCCGACACGCTCGACGACATCGTGGGCGAGCTGACGGCGATCGCCTCCGAACGCGGCGCCGAACTCCGCCACGTGCAGTCCAACCACGAGGGGG
>JBCBYI010000051.1:0-20393 GCA_039815945.1 Actinomycetota bacterium
CCCTCCTGGGTGCCAACGGTGCCGGCAAGACCACCACCGTTCGGGCCGTCTCCGGCCTGCTCGACGTCCACGAGGGCGACGCCACCAAGGGCTCGATCACGTGGAAGGGCAAGGACATCACCCACGCGAAGCCCTCCGAGATCGTCGAGTCGGGCATCACCCAGGTGATGGAGGGACGTCGAGTCTTTGCCGAGCTCACCGTCGACGAGAACCTCGCGACCGGTGGCTTCACGGTGCAGGACAAGGCCAAGAACCAAGAGTCCTACGACCGGGTCATGGATCTCTTCCCCCGACTGGCCGAGCGGCGCAAGCAGACCGCCGGCTACCTGTCGGGCGGTGAGCAGCAGATGCTCGCCATCGGACGTGCGCTCATGTCCGACCCCGAACTGCTCATTCTCGACGAGCCGTCACTCGGCCTCGCGCCGATGCTGATCGAACAGATCCGTGACATCATCGTCGACATCAACAAGCAGGGGGTGTCCGTGTTGCTGATCGAGCAGAACGCCATGATGGCCTTGTCGATCGCCAAGCACGGCTACATCCTCGAAACGGGCAAGGTCGTCATGGACGGCGAAGCCCAGAAGCTGCTCGGCGACGAGGACGTCCAGGAGTTCTACCTGGGTCTGCACGGCGAGGGCGGCGAACGGAAGTCCTTCCGCGACGTCAAGCACTACAAGCGCCGCAAGCGCTGGTTGTCCTGAGCTGAGGAGACAGCACGATGACTGATCCCATCCTCGAAGTCGAAGACATCACGCTGCGCTTCGGCGGCGTGACCGCCATCAGCAATGTCGGCTTCCACGTGAACCCGGGCGAGCTCTTTGCGATCATCGGCCCCAACGGCGCCGGTAAGACCTCGATCTTCAACACCATCAGCCAGGTGTACCGCCCCCAGGAGGGCGACATCCGCTGGAAGGGTTCGTCGATCATGGGCGCCCGCCCCGACAAGGTCGCGGGCATGGGCATCGCCCGCACCTTCCAGAACATCGAGCTGTTCCCGCAGATGACGGTGGTCGACAACCTGCTCACCGGGCGCCACGTGCGCATGGAGCAGAACTGGTTCGACGGCATGATCTGGCGGGGCAAGGCCAAGGCCGAGGAGATGGCGAACCGACGCCGCGTCGAGGACATCATCGACTTCCTCGAGATCCAGGAATGGCGCAAGCATCCGGTGGCGCTGCTGCCGTATGGCTTCCAGAAGCGGGTTGAGCTCGGCCGAGCCCTCGCCATGGAGCCCGAGCTGCTCCTGCTCGACGAGCCGGTGGCCGGCATGAACCTCGAAGAGACCGAGGACATGGCCCGATTCATCCTCGACATCCGCCGCGAGCTCGGCATCTCGATGATCATGGTCGAGCACGACATGGGGCTCGTGATGGACATCGCCGACCGCATCATGGTGCTCGACTTCGGCGAGAAGATCGCCCAGGGAAGCCCCGAAGAGGTCCAGCAGGACCCGAACGTGATCGCCGCCTACCTCGGCAGCAGCGACCTCCACGTCGACTGAGCGACCCCTCGCCGACCCGATCCTCCGAGCGTCTCGAGGTGAAACGTCGGCAAACCTGTCTCGATTGACATGATCAAGGCTTTGATCATATGCTCACCGAGAGGGGAGCATGATGCGCACGTTCGAGAGTCACATCTCGGGTGGATGGCAGTCGGGAACGGGCGATCGGTCCGTCGTCGATGCCGTCACTGGTGAGCCGATCGGCGTCGTCGGCGCGGGCGGACTCGACCTCGCGGCCGCGCATGCGTACGCCCGCACCGTCGGCGGGCCGGCCCTGCGGGCGCTCACGTTCCACGACCGGGCCGCGATCCTTCGAGCGGTCGGCAAGCATCTCCTGGCCGACACGAGCGAGCTCTACGCGCTGAGTCACCGATCCGGCGCCACCCGCGCCGACGCCGCGATCGACGTCGACGGTGGCGCCGGGGCGCTGCTGGCCTACTCCGGGATCGGGCGTCGGGCGTTGCCCAACAGCACCGTGTGGCCCGACGGCGACGTCGAGTCGCTCAGCCGCGACGGCAGCTTCGTCGCCCGCCACGTCAACGTCGCCCGCACCGGCGTCGCCGTGCAGATCAACGCCTTCAACTTCCCGGTCTGGGGCATGCTCGAGAAGTTCGCCTCGGCCTTCCTCGCCGGCGTGCCCACCATTGCCAAGCCGGCCACGCCCACCGCCTACGTCGCCGAAGCAGCCGTTCGGGCCATCGTCGACTCGGGTCTGCTGCCCGACGGGGCCCTGCAGTTCGTCGCCGGTGACATCAGGCCCCTGTTCGACCTGCTCGACGAGCAGGACAGCATCGCCTTCACCGGCTCCGCCTCGACCGCCCGATCGCTCCGCACGATCCCGGCGGTGCTCGAGCGCGGCGTGCGGTTCTCGGCCGAGGCCGACTCGCTCAACGCCGCCGTCCTCGCCCCGTCGGCCGGTCCCGACGCGGCCGAGTTCGACCTCTTCTGCGATGCCGTCGTCGCGGAGATGGTCGCCAAGGCGGGCCAGAAGTGCACGGCCATCCGCCGGGTCATCGTGCCGCACAACCACATCGACGCCGTCGGCGACGCGATCGCTGGCCGCCTCGAGTCACTGGTCGTCGGTGATCCGGCCGACGCCGACACCGACATGGGTGCGCTGGTCGGGGTCGATCAGCGGGCCGACGTCCTCGCCGCCGTCGCCGGGGTGGCGGCCGACGCCACCACCGTCTTCGGCCCGGAACTCCTCGGTGTCGACACCGAGCGCGGTGCCTTCATGGCGCCCACCCTCCTCCGAGCCCACGACGCTGCGTCCTCAGCCGCTCACGTGCTCGAACCGTTCGGCCCGGTCGCCACCCTGCTGGGCTACGACGGTCTCGACGATGCGGTCTCGCTTGTGGCTCGGGGGCGGGGAAGCCTCGTCGCCTCCGTCTACAGTCCCGACACCGATGAGGCCGCCCGGCTGACGATCGGCATCGCGCCCTTCCACGGCCGCGTCCACGCGATCGATGCGACATCGGCGGCCGCGTCCACCGGCCACGGGTCGCCCCTGCCGCAGCTCGTCCACGGCGGTCCCGGTCGTGCCGGCGGCGGTGAAGAACTCGGCGGTGTTCGTTCGGTGCTGCACCACATGCAGCGCACCGCCGTCCAGGGCTCTCCGGATCTCGTCACCGCGGTGACCGGCGAGTGGGTCGCGGGCGCCACCCGTCGGCACAAGGGCCATCCGTTCACGCTCCACTTCGACGAGCTCGAGGTCGGCGACGCGCTCGACACCGGGCCGCGGGTCATCACGCTCGACGACATCGAACACTTCGCCCACTTCACCGGCGATCTCTTCTACGCCCACATGGACGATGAGGCCGCTAGGGCCAGTCCGATCTTCGAGGGCCGCGTCGCTCACGGCTACCTGGTGCTGTCGATGGCGGCGGGTCTGTTCGTGTGGCCCGATCCGGGTCCGGTCCTCGCCAACTACGGCGTCGACAACCTGCGCTTCGCCACCCCCACCTACCCGGGCACCGAGATCCGGGTCGTCTTCACCTGCAAGCAGAAGTCGCTGCGGGCCGGCGCCGGCTACGGCGAGGTCCGATGGGACACCACGGTCGTCGACCAAGACGACAACGTGCTCGCCAGCTACGACGTTTTGACGATGGTCGCGGAGCGCGATCCCGAGGAGTCCGTATGAGCCAAGAACGATTCGACGCCTTGATCGAGGCCGACGAACGCATCGAGCCCGACGACTGGATGCCCGACGACTATCGCAAGACGCTCGTGCGCCAGATCGCGCAGCACGCCCACAGCGAGATCATCGGGATGCAGCCCGAGGGCGAGTGGATCATCCGGGCACCGTCGTTGCGTCGCAAGGCGATCCTCACCGCCAAAGTGCAAGACGAAGCCGGCCACGGCATGTACCTCTACGGCGCGGCCGAGAGCCTCGGTGTGGATCGAGCCGAGTTGCTCGACCGCCTGCACGACAAGACCCAGAAGTACTCCTCGATCTTCAACTACGCCACCCCCGAGTGGGCCGACGTCGGGGCGATCGGGTGGCTCGTCGACGGCGCCGCGATCGCCAACCAGGTGCCCCTCTGCCGCTGTTCGTTCGGGCCGTACGGCCGGGCGATGGTCCGGATCTGCAAGGAGGAGAGCTTCCACCAGCGCCAGGGCTACCAGATCATGCTCACCCTCTCGGAGGGCACGCCCGAGCAGCACGCGATGGCCCAGCGGGCGCTCGATCGGTGGTGGTGGCCGAGCATCATGATGTTCGGCCCGCCCGACGCCGACTCGCCCAACACCGCCCGTTCGATGGCGTGGGGCATCAAGCGCTACACCAACGACGAGCTCCGCCAGCAGTTCGTCGACGCCACCGTCCCACAGGCCGAGTTGCTCGGCGTGACCGTGCCCGATCCCGATCTGGTCTGGAACGAGCAGCGCGGTCACTACGACTTCGGCACGCCCGACTGGGACGAGTTCGCTCGCATGGTGAAGGGCGAGGGCGAGATTCCCGATCTCCGCATCTCGACCCGCCGCAACGCCCACGCCGATGGCGACTGGGTCCGAGACGCCGCTGCGGCCTACGCCGCCAAGCAGCAGCGTCGGGAGCAGGTGGCGTGAACGCGAACTGGCCGCTCTGGGAGGTCTTCGTGCGTGCCCGGCGCGGCCTGAGCCACACCCATGTCGGATCGGTCCACGCCGCCGATGGCGAGACGGCCCTGCAGGCCGCCCGCGATCTCTTCACCCGCCGCCAAGAGGGCGTCAGTCTCTGGGTGGTGCCGTCGAGCGAGGTCATCGCGTCCGATCCGGCGAACGAAGCCGAACTGTTCGAGCCCGCGGCCGACAAGGCCTATCGCTTCCCGACCAGTTACGAACTCCCGCCCGAAGTCGATCACATGTGATGGGGGCCGACCTGCTCACCCACGTCCTCCGGCAGGCCGACCGGGCGCTGATCCTGAGCCATCGCCTCGCGGAGTGGCTCACCCACGCGCCCGAACTCGAAGAGGACATGGCGCTCGCCAACATCAGCCTCGACCTGCTCGGCCAGGCCCGGCATCTCTACACCTACGCCGGCGAGCTCGAGGGGCTCGGCCATGACGAAGACCACTTCGCCTACTTCCGCGGCGTCGACGACTTCCGGAATCCGCTGATCGTCGAGCAGCCCAACGGCGATTTCGCGGTGACGATGGCCCGCCAGGCGCTGCACGATCACGCCGCCTTGCTCTACTGGGAATCGATGCGGGCCAGCACCGATGAGACCCTCGCGGCACTCGCGGCCCGAGCGGTGAACGAGACTCGCTTCCACGTGCGACACTCCGCCGGCTGGCTGATCCGCCTCGGTGATGGGACCGACGAGTCGCACCGTCGGGCTCAGGCGGGCCTCGATGCGATGTGGCCGTTCGCAGGAGAGTTGCTCGGCGCCGACGATGAGGACGACCTGCGGTCGGCCGGCCTCGTGGGTCCGCGCTTCGACGGTGCGTGGCGCGCCGCGGTCGGCGCGACCGTCGCCGAGGCGACGCTCGCGCTGCCCACGGATCCGCCGTCTCGGTCCGGCGGCGTGATCGGCGACCATTCCGAGCACCTCGCACCGATCCTCGCGGTGGTCCAGGAGCTCGCTCGATCGCACCCGGGGGCGTCCTGGTGAGCGACGTCGACACCCTCGTCCGGGCGGTCGATGATCCGGAGCTGCCCCACGTCACCATCGGCGACCTCGGCATGGTCCGCGCCGTCGAACTGGAGGGCCGGATCGCCCACGTGCGTCTCACGCCGACCTACACCGGCTGCCCCGCCACCGAGCAGATCCAATCCGATGTCGAAGCCGCGGTCGTCGCCGCCGGTTACGAACCCGACGTCGAGTTCGTCATGAGCCCGCCCTGGAGCACCGACGACATCAGCGACGAAGGCCGGGCCAAGCTCAGCGCCGCCGGCATCGCCCCGCCCGGCGTCGCCGCCGACGGCCCGGTCGCGCTCGATCTCCCGGTCGCCTGTCCCCACTGCGGCTCGCGGCGGACCCGTTTGACCTCGGCGTTCGGTGCGACCGCGTGCAAGGCGCTGCACAGGTGCGACGCCTGTCGCCAGCCCTTCGAGTCCTTCAAGGCGATCTGATGGCGATGGCCTTCCATCCTCTGACCGTCACCGACATCGAGCGGGACACGCCGTCGTCGGTGCTCGTCACCTTGGCCTGCGACGACACCGAGCTGGGGTTCGAGCATGGCCAGTACCTGACCTTCCGGCACGAGATCGACGGGGTCGAGATCCGCCGCAGCTACTCGATCTGCAGTCCGGTCGATGGTGCGCTGCGGGTCGGGATCAAGCGCGTCGACGGTGGCGCGTTCTCCACGTGGGCCACCTCGGCGCTGCGCGTCGGCGACACCGTCGAGGCGATGGCGCCGATGGGGCGCTTCACTCACGAGCTCGACCCGGCCGCGGCTCGGAGCTACACGCTGGTCGCCGGCGGCAGCGGCATCACGCCGATCTACTCGATCGCAGCGACGATCCTCGAGCATGAACCCGACTCGGTCCTGACCCTCCTCCAGGTCGATCAGGCGAGCTCGACCGTCATGCTGCTCGACGACGTCGAGGATCTCCGCAACCTCCACCTGGATCGATTCCGGGTCTGGCGCCAGCTCACCCGCGAGCCCCAGGCCCTCGATCTGCTCGACGGTCGACCAACGGTCGAGTCCTTCCTCGCCGGCGTCGAGCGGGGGCTGTTCCCCGCCGCCCCCGATCACGTCTTCTTGTGCGGTCCCGAGGCCTTGGTCGAGACGATCACCGAGGCCCACGACCGGCTCGGCCTCCCCGCCGATCGGATCCACATCGAGCTGTTCACCTCGGCGCAGAGTGGGCGGGCCCCGAACCGGGCGCGAGGCCCGATCGACGACTCCATCGATCCGGTCGCGACCGGCCAGGTCACCCTAGAGGGTCGCACCAGTACGTTTTCGGTGCTGCCCGACGACACCTTGCTGAGCGCAATCCAGCGGGCCCGACCCGACGTGCCCTTCGCCTGCGAAGCCGGGGTGTGCTCGACGTGTCGGTCCAAGGTCACCGACGGCACCGTCGAGATGGCGGCGACGTACGGCCTCGTCCCGGGCGAAGCCGACGCCGGATTCATCCTCACGTGCCAGGCGACCCCCACGACAAGTACGGTCTCGGTCGACTTCGACGTCTGATCTTTGCGAAGGGGCGACATGGCGGAACTGTGGGAACTGAGCGCGGCCGAGCAGGCCGCAGCGGTGAAGAGGGGCGAGGTGTCGTCGGTCGAGTTGGTCCGAGCGCACCTCGACCGCATCGACGCGGTGAACCCGGCGGTCAATGCGGTCACCCGCACCATGCCGGAGGACTCCCTCGCCGCGGCCGAAGCGGTCGACGCCGCCCGGGCAGCCGGCGAGGTGCTCGGCCCGCTCGCCGGTGTGCCGTTCACGATCAAGGAGAACGTCGACGTCGCCGGCC
This sequence comes from Actinomycetota bacterium, assembly GCA_039815945.1. Taxonomy (GTDB): domain Bacteria; phylum Actinomycetota; class Acidimicrobiia; order Acidimicrobiales; family Aldehydirespiratoraceae; genus UBA11606. The sequence goes on from JBCBYI010000051.1 coordinate 7,397, forward strand.
AGCCGACCACCCACGGTCTGCAGGCGCTGGCCGACGCCGTCGCACCGGTCGATGCGCCCGTCGTGGAGCGCATGAAGGCTGCCGGTGCCGTACCGCTCGCCCGGACGAACCTGCCCGACCTCGGCCTTCGTATCCACACCGACAACGATCTCCACGGTCTCACCCGGAACCCGTGGCATCCCGAGCACACCGCCGGTGGGAGTTCCGGCGGTGAGGGCGTGGCCCTCGCCACCGGCATGTCGCCCATTGGCCTCGGCAACGACCTCGGCGGCTCGCTCCGGAACCCCGCCTCGTGCAACTCGATCGCGTCGATCAAGCCGACCACCGGTCGGGTGCCGTCGGCCTTCACCATCCCCGCGCCCGACGACAGCATCGTGGGGCAGCTCTTCGCCGTCCAGGGCCCGATGGCACGTACGGTCGCCGACGTGCGGCTCGGACTCGAGGCGCTGAGCGGCGCCCACGTGCGCGACCCGGCATCGGTCCCGGTTCCGCTCACCCCGCCGGCCCCGGGCACCCGTCGGGTCGCACTGGTGGCCGACCCGCCCGGCGGCGAGACCGACCCGCGAGTCGCAGCCCTGACTCGCACCGTGGGCGACGCACTCGCCGATGCCGGCTGTGTCGTCGAAGAAGTCGAGGCCCCGCGCTTCGCCGAGGTGATCGACTGCTGGTCCGGCCTCGTCGGCGGCGACCTCGCCGTGTCGTTCCCCCTCATCGATCCGATCCTCAGCGACGCCGCCCGCGACACCTTGCGTCCTGCGGTCGAGGCCATGGCGGAGTTCGGCACCGCCGAGTTGAGCGGTCTGTGGATGCTGCGTCACTCGCTCACCAGGGCCTGGGCGGCCTTCTTCGCCGAGTGGGACGTGATGGTGTCGCCCACCTGGGCCCAGCTGCCCTTCACCCACGGCGCCGACGCCGAGGCCGAGGGCCTCGACGACTCCGTGCTGCGCACCCACGCCCGGCCGGTATTGCCGGCCAACGCCCTCGGTCTGCCGTCGGCCGCCGTGCCCGCCGGTCTCGTCGACGGCCTCCCGGTCGGCGTGCTCGTCAACGGCCCGGCCTGGTCGGAGCTGCTGTGCCTGGAGGTGGCCGAACTCATCGAGTCGGCCGGGCTCGCTCCGGCGGTGCCGATCGATCCGAGGTCCTGACATGGCGGGGTACGAGCCGATCGAGACGGCGTCGGTCAACGAACTCCAGGCGCTGCAGACCGAGCGGCTGCAGGCCACCGTCCGCAACGCCTACGACAACATCGCCCACTACAGCCGAGCCTTCGGCGAGGCCGGGATCCATCCCGACGACATCGCCGGACTCGATGATCTCGCCCGGCTGCCATTCCTGGTGAAGGACGACCTGCGGGCCGCGTACCCGTTCGGCATGTTCGCCGTCCCCCGAGAGGATCTCGTGCGGGTTCACGCGTCGTCGGGAACCACCGGCAAGCCGACCGTCGTCGGCTACACCGCCGCCGACATCGACACGTGGGCAACGGTCGTGGCCCGCTCGTTGTTCGCCGCCGGCGGCCGTCCCGGCGACCTGCTCCACAACGCCTACGGGTACGGGCTCTTCACCGGTGGACTCGGCGCCCACTACGGCGGCGAGAAGCTCGGCTGCACGGTCGTGCCCTTCGGCGGTGGCCAGACCGAACGTCAGATCCAGCTGATCACCGACTTCCAGCCCCGGCTCATCACCGTCACCCCCTCGTACTGTCTCAACCTGATCGACGAGATGGAACGTCTCGGCCTCGATCCCGCCGCCTCGTCGCTCGAGGTCGGCATCTTCGGCGCCGAACCGTGGACCGAAGGCATGCGGGCCGAGATCGAGGAGCGACTCGGGATCGATGCGGTCGACATCTATGGACTCTCGGAGGTCATCGGCCCCGGCGTCGCCCAGGAGTGCATCGAGACCAAGGACGGACTCACGATCTGGGAGGACCACTTCTACCCGGAGATCATCGACCCGGACACGGGCGAGGTGCTCCCCGACGGCGAGGAAGGCGAACTCGTCATCACCTCGCTCACCAAGCAGGCGCTGCCGGTCATCCGCTACCGCACGCGCGACATCACCACGCTGCTGCCCGGCACCGCCCGCACCATGCGGCGCCTCGCTCGCATCACGGGCCGCAGCGACGACATGTTGATCATCCGCGGCGTCAACGTCTACCCGAGCCAGATCGAGGCCGAGCTGATGCAGGTCGGCGGCCTCTCGCCGCACTACCAACTCCACAAGGGCACCGACGGCGCCATGGCGACGCTCACCGTCAAGGTCGAAGCACTCGACGCCGCCGCCGATCGTGCCGCGCTGGCCGCCCAGGCGAAGGAACGGATCAAGACGATGATCGGGGTCACCGCGACCGTCGACGTCGTCGAGCCGTTCGCCGTTCCCCGCAGCCAGGGCAAGGCCCAACGGGTCGTCTGATCAGTCGTCGACCCGGGTGCCCGACACCCGCCGCATGAGATCGGTGAGCACCGTGAGTTCGTGGTCGCTCAGCTCCCCGAGCAACTCGCCCTCGCGTGCGTTCTGGGCCCGGTACGCGGCCTCGAGTCGCTCGGCCCCGTCGTTGGTGAGGTAGACGGTCACGACTCGACGGTCCTCGGATTCGCGACGCCGGTCGACGAGACCGTCACGTTCGAGGGTGTTGACCGCGGACGAGATCGCCGCCCGGCTCAAGCCGGCCAGCCGAGCGATCTCGTGGGACTCCATCGGGCCGCCGACCCACACCAGGAACATCACCCGGAACCCTGCCAACGACCAACCCGCCGGCTTGTGGATCGTCGACTCCAGATCGTTGAACATCCGAGCGCCGAGCCGGAAGATGCCGAACATGGCGCGAAACGTCGTCGGATCCATCCCGTGCTCGACGATGCGCTCGGCGGCGACATCCTCGAACTCGTGGGCCCTGATCCGACGGCTGTTCATCGCGACGCCGGCCCCTCGTCGGACACCCGCTTCGTCTTGCCGTGGAACACCGCCACGACCCCGTCCGGCCCGGTCACCACCACGTCGTAGACCCCGGTGCGTCCGGCCTGATGCAACTCCGATGCCACCGCCAGGAGTCGATCGCCGACCCGTGCCGGCGCCAGCCACTCGATCGCTGCGTTGGACGCCAGATGGGTGCCGCCCCGTGCGTTCGACGCGAACGCCATCGCAGTGTCGGCCAAGGCGAACACGACGCCGCCATGGCAGACGTCGAGGCCGTTCGCCATCGACTCGAGGACGGTCATCTCGACCGACGCAGCCCCGGGCGCGACCGCCGACACGATCATGCCCATCGCATGCGCGTTGCGATCCTCCGCGAACATCGCTGCCGCAGCAGCGTCCGCGATCTCCTGTGAGCCCCCCATGGTGGTGCCGATCCTAGGACGGAACCATCACCGAACGCAGGTGCACTCGACCTTGTCGTCCATCGCTTGCCACTTGTAATCCCGCGGCTCCGATATCGCCGCGCACCCGGTGCACCGCAACGCCCACTGCTTGCCCACGGCCATCAACGCGACCGGATGCTCGCCCGTCGACAGCCGCGGCTTCTCGCGCACCTGCTTGGGCTTCGCGATCTCGGGCAGCTCCGGGCTGATCATCTCGAGGTAGGGCTGCGCCTCGGCGGTCCACTCCGTGATCTCGTCGGGGGCCAGATCCGGCCGAACGAACGTGCCGACCGTCTCGGGCTGGGTCAGCACCTCGGGACCGGAGTAGTCGAGGAAGGTGGCGAGCTGATCGAACTCGCTGGGCTTGAAGATCCGCGACGACTCGGCGATCATCTCGATCTCTTCGAGGAAACCGTCGCGGTCCTCGCTGAAGCGGGGATCCTCCAGCGTGTCGGCCGCGAAGATGATCACGAAGCGAGCACCGCTGCCCAACGGCTTGCGGCGAAGGATCCGGCCCATGCGCTGGATCATCTGCCGGCGGGTGCGGCTGGCCGACACGACCAGGCCGAGATTCGCATTGGGGACGTCGACCCCCTCGTCGAGCACCCGCGGGGCCGCGACCGCGTCGAGCTTTCCCTCGCGGAGGCCGTCGAGGATCGTGCTGCGATCGCTCCGGCCGGTGTCGCCGGTGATGATCTCGATGTTGATCACCGGGTCGAGTCGCACGATCGCATGGTTCGCTGCTCGCACCGTCTCGGTGAACAGCAAGGCGCCGTCGGCGGCCTTGATGGCGTCGGCGAACTTGCCGAGCGCCTCGTACTTGGCCGAGCTCGTGGCGACGATCTCGCGCCGCGACGAGAAGGCGTTGAGATAGTCGTTGGCCGCTCGACCATCGGGGCCGGCATCGTTGGCCGCGAGGTGGTGCACGGCGGCGAGGAAGTCGCCGAACGGCTCGTGGGGGATCCCCTTGATCTGCTTGAGGGCCCGCCGGGCGGCGACGATACGGCCTTCGGTGGCGTCGTACTCGGTGCGCTCTTCGTGGGTGAGCGGCACGGCCATGAAGCCGACTCGGGGCTGGGCACAGACGCCGTCGGCGATCGCCGAGCCGAAGTCGTAGCGGTAGCAGATGCCCCCGAAGTAGGGCAGCAGGATCGTCTCGACCGCGTCGTCGGACCGCTCGAGCGTGGCGGTGAGTCCGAGTCGCTCCTGGTACTCGGGCAGCAGGCTCTTGCGCAGGACCGCGCCGCCGAAGCCATGGCACTCGTCGGCGACGAGGATGCCGCCGTGCTCCGAGGTGGGCAGCGGCACCCGGCTCGCGGCTGAGTGACGGGTGGTGATGAGGACGTCGCAGTCGATCGGACGGTCGCGGTAGCCGTCGCCGAGCCGACCGATCTCCGCGTCGGGCATCCACCGCCCGAGCCGCTCGTACCACTGCTCCATGAGCACTCGAGACGGCACGATGACGAGGGCGAACAGCCCGCGGCCGACGGCGTCCTCGATCGCGGTGAGCGCGACATCGGTCTTGCCCGAGCCGGTGACCGCCTCGATGACGCCGCGTCGGCCGCAGCGGTGCCAGGCCATCAAGGCGTCGTGTTGCCAGCGATAGAGATCGTGCGACAAGGAAATCAGGCTACGACCCCAGCCCCCCGGAAACTCGCGATCGTGTCGGCATCATGACCCAGTTCACTGAGAATCTCATCGGTGTGTTCCCCGGCGACACCGATGAAGGCTCGGAACTCGGGCGGGGTGACGGAGAAGGTGCCCGGGGGTCCCGCCTGCAGCAGGGTTTCGCCGCTTGGGAGGTCCCACTCGACGATCAAGTCGTTGTGGACGACCTGCGGATCGTCGAAGACCTCGGCGCGGGTGAGCACCGGCCCGGCCGGCACACTGTGCTCGGCGAGCGCCTCGACCGCGTGCTGGGTGGTCATGGCGGCGAGGCCAGCGAGGATCGCGGCCGAGGCGTTGGCGCCGGCTTCCCGGTTCCGCGTCAGCAGGCCGGGATTGCAATAGGTCTCGTCGGCGAGGAGATCGTCTCGGCCGATGACCTTCCACATCCCCTCGAACTGGCCGCGGGTGGCGAGGAAGTACACGATCTGCCCGTCGACGGTGTCGACCAATTGATACAGGTCGCATGGGCGGTGGGTCACGATCTCGCCCTTGCGATGGGTCAGGTCGGCCATGCCGTCGGGCCAGAACCACGCGAGGGTGGCGTCGAGCATCGAGAGTTCGATGTGTTGGCCCCCGGCGCCGCGCTCTCGGGCGAAGAGGGCGGCGGTGATCGTCTGCGCCACGGTGTGTGCCGTCGCCTTGTCGGCGACGAGGGTGCGGACCAGGTCGGGGAACGGCAGCATCTGACTCACCTGGCCGTCGACCATTCCGACGAGGCCCTGGATCACGGGGTCGAGCACCGGCCGTTGGGCGTACGGGCCCTGGGTGCCGAACCCGGAAACCGAGCCGTAGATCACGTCGGCATTGCGAGCCGACACCGCCGCGTAGTCGATGCCCAATCGCTCGACGACCCCGGGCCGGAAGTTCTGCACGACGACATCGCTGCGCTCCGCGAGATCGAGCACGATGGCGACCCCGTCGTCGGCGGCGAGATCGACCGACACGCACCGCTTGCCGCGGTTGCAGTTCGCGTACAGCCCACGGATGTGGTCGGACCCCGTCACCCGGGTCAGCTCACCCCCGATCGGCTCGACCTTGATCACCTCGGCGCCCTGCTCGGCCAGGATCTGGGTGGCCAGCGGACCGGCCACCACCTGACTCAGATCGAGCACCCGAATCCCCTCGAGTGGTCCCCCCATCGCGGTCACGTTAGGGCGCTCACGATCGGCGTGCTCGGGCTAGGTTTGGCCCATGGCTGAAGAGAATTTCGAGCGTACGCCGGGTGGCGCCGTGCTCATGGACGGCAACCGGCTCCGCGACGAACTGGTCGCCGAGCTGAAGGGTCGGATCGACGCATTGGGCAACCCCCACGTGTGCCTCGCCACCGTGCTCGTCGGCGACGACAAGCCGAGCCAGATCTATGTGCGCAACAAGCGCAGGAAGGCCGAGGAGGCCGGCATGGTCTCGCGTCACGTCGAGCTTCCCGGCGACGTCAGCCAGTCCGATCTCGAAGCCGCCGTTCGTGGTCTCGCCGAGGATCCCACCGTGCACGGCATCCTCGTGCAGCTGCCGCTGCCCGATGGTCTCGACGCCGAACGCATCCTCGATCTCCTCCCGCCGGAGAAGGACGTCGACGGCCTCACCGAACGCTCGATGGGTCGCTTGCTACGCGGCCGCGACGGTCACGTGCCGTGCACCCCGCTCGGCGTGATGCGACTGATGGAGCGCTACGGGGTGGGGACGCATGGCAAGAAGGCCGTCGTGATCGGCCGCTCGACGCTCGTGGGTCTGCCCCAGGTCCTGTTGCTCGGTCGCAAGGGCTGTGACGCCACCCCTACGCTCGCCCACAGTCGGTCGGGCGATCTGGCCGCCATCTGCCGGGAGGCCGACATCATCGTCGCCGCCGTCGGTGTGGCCGGCCTGGTGACCGCCGACTTCGTGAAGCCGGGCGCAGCGGTTCTCGACGTCGGCATCAGCCGAACCGCCGACGGGATTCAGGGCGACGTCGACTTCGACGCGGTCCAGGCCGTCGCCGGTGCCATCACCCCGATGCCTCGCGGCACCGGCCCGATGACCATCGGCTGCTTGATGGAGAACACCTTCAACGCCGCCCGCATGCAAGGCGCCTTCGCCTGAGACCAGGTTGGCGACACTTCGTACCTGGCACGAAGTGTCGCCAACTCAGCTCGGGTCGAGGTTGCCCGTCGCGCCCGTGCCGAGGACGCGGAGGAAGATGCCCGAGCGCGGCTTGGGTGCGACATAGCTCGACTTGGGCGGCATGAGTTCCTTGGCGTCGGCGACGGCCATGAGCTCCTCGATCGATGTCGCGTACATCAGGAAGCCGATGCGGCCGTCCTCGTCGCATCGGCGCACGACCTCGTCGATCCCGTTTGGTGCCGGCACGTAGTCCGCGCCCGAGTCGGGTTGCAGTTCGTCGACACCGAGGAGATCGCGGATCACCGTCGTGCGCAGCAGTTCGACGTCGAGGCGACCGACGGGGCTCTCGGTGACGGGTTCGGGCAGCACCAGCTTCCACCAGTTGCCCCGGTGGTAGACGCCGACCTCGCGGGGCTCTTGAGGGCGGGCCTCCTCGAGCGTGCCGACCTCGGTGAGATCGCCGGCTTCGGCGAGGAGGACCTCGAGGGCACCCGGATCGCGCCCGATCGTGTCGGGGATGCGGCGATGGAAGGCCTCCACGCGCAGCGCGTCCGACGGGAAGAGGACCGACAGGGTGCGCTGGAACTCGGGCTCGTCGCGGTCCATCGAGCCGGCGATCGCTGCCGCCGAGCGGTGGTGACCGTCGGTGACGTACACCGGATCGTCGGCCAGCAGCTCGGCGACGGCGACACTCTCGTGCTCATCGAGGATCCAGACCTCGTGGAGGACCTCTTCGACGATGTGGTGCACCGCCGGTTCGCGTTCGGTCGCGGCGGCGAGTATGGCGGCGACGCCCGGATCGGGTCGGTGGGTGAGCGCGATCGGTGACGATGTCGCCCCGACCTCCTGCAGGTGGCCGCTCAGGAGCTTGGCCCGATTCGGTCGGACGTTCTCGTGGGTCAGGACCCGCCCGTCGGCGAAGCCTTCGACGGCCAGCGCGCCGACGACGCCGAGCTGAGCATGGCGGGCGTAGGTCAGTCGGTAGGCGTAGAGCGCGGCATGGCCGGTCGGCTCGAATGCGTCGGCGTCCAGGATGGTGGTGAGCGTGCTCGCTCCCCGGCGAAGGAGCTCGGCCTCGTCGGCGTCGTCGCCGATCGCGAGATCCTCCGACGATCGGGTCACCCCCAGGTAGCTGTACGGGTTGTTCTCGACGATCTCGCGGCGCTGGGCCGGGCTCTTGGCGTCGTAGGCGCCGGCGATGACGCGTGCGGCCCACTCAGGGCGGATCAGCCAACCGGCGAAGGGTTCGAAGAGGCGATCGCGGCTCATGCCGGGGTCACCGAGATGTAGATGACGTCCTCGAGCGCCTGGACCTCCTCGACGATCGTGTCGCTCGGCAGGTGGCCGACGTCGATCGACGCGACCGCCGCCTGGGCTCCGGCGAAGACCCGGTTCTGCATGTTCGATACATTGAGTTCCTCCTTGCGGAGGATCTGGAGCACGCTCGCGAGCACGCCGACCCGGTCGTGGTGGCGCACCGTGAGCGTCGCGGCTCGAGCGGGGACGGGGTCGAGGTTCACACAGTTGATCGGCGCGCCGGCCTGGTAGGCCTGCACGGTGTCGATCGTGCCGTCGGTGACGGCGGCCTGCGCCTGGTTGGTCGATGCGCCGACATGGTGGGTGCCGACGACGCTTGGGTGCTTGGCGATCGTCGAGTCGAACGTGCCGGTACCGGCGCCAGGCTCGTCGGCGTACACGTCGAGACCGGCGCGCATGCCGCGGTTGTCCATCGCGTCGATGAGGGCGGCCTCGTCGACCACGTCGCCGCGGCTCGTGTTGAGCAGGATCGCGCCGTCCTTCATCTTGGCGAGAAAGCCGGCGTCGACCATGCCCTTGGTGTCGGCGGCGCCGGGCACGTGGAGCGAGACGATGTCGCTCGTCGCCAGGAGTTCGTCGAGGGTGTCGACGAAGGTGATGCCCGCCGCCTCGGCACGGGCGACGCCCATGTCGCCTCGGCCCGGCTTCGCGACGGCCACGACGTCGATGCCGAAGGACCAGGCCCGCGCTGCGGTGGCGATGCCGATGTCGCCGACACCGATGATGCCCATCCGGCGCCCGAAGAGACCGTCGGCCTTTGAGTACGACTTCTTGTTCCACGTGCCGGCCCGCAGGTCGGCGGTGCCGGCGGCGATGTGGCGGTCGACCGCGATGAGTAGACCCATCGTGAGTTCGGCGACCGCAAGGGCGTTCTTGCCGGGCACGTTGCAGACGTAGACGCCGAGTTCGGCGGCCCGTTCGGTGTCGATCGTGTTGGTGCCGGCTCCAGCCCGCACGATCAGGCCGAGCGAGTCGGCGGCGTCGAGCGCGGCCGTGGTGACCTTGGTCGACCGGACGATCAGCACCTCGTGGCCGGCGATGTGGTCAGGGAGGGTGTCGGCGTCGAGATCCGGCATCCGGGTGACGTCGTCACCGGCGGCTTCGAGACGTTCGACGGCTGCATCGGGCAGCGCATCGGCAAGCAGCACCTTCATCGTTCGTTCCTCCTGCATGTTCGAACCGAGTGCGAGGACATCGTCGCCGGGCTGTTCTGTATGGTGGAACAGTTCCGTATGACGGAACCGCAGGATAGCGCAGTGGGCCGAGAGGGAAAGGGGCCATCCGGACGTGATCTCGCCCGATTCTGCCTCGATCGAGCGTTGGCTCTTCGGCTTCGTCCGCGCCGACGCACCGCGAGGCGAGGCAGCTCGTCAGGCGTCGGCCGACCTGCTCGCCCGGCTCGGCGATCCGCAGGATCGAGTGCGTGCGGTGCACGTCGTCGGCACCGCCGGCAAGGGGACGGTCGCCCGCATGATCGCCGGATCGCTTCGCGCGGGCGGGGCGACCGTCGGGCTCCACCTGTCGCCCCACGTGCACGACGTGCGCGAACGCTTCACCGTCAGCGGTGAGCTTCCGTCCTGGGACGACGTCGCCGCTGCCGTCGAGGAAATCGGTCCTCACGCCGACGCCGTGCCCGCCGAGGGTCGGCCACCGACGTTCTTCGCCCTCACCACCGCGGTTGCGCTCGTGATGGCCCGCCGGGCCCGCACCGACTGGCTCGTGATCGAAGCCGGCATCGGCGGCCGTGTCGACGCGACCAATGTCTTCGGTCGTGACGATGTCGTCACCGTGGTCACCGCCGTGGGCCTCGATCACACCGATGTGCTCGGCGCGACCCCCGGCGCGATCGCCAAGGAGAAGGCCGCAGTGTTCGCGGGTCGCCGCGTGGCGGTGCTCGGCCCGCAGCGCCACGACGACGCAACCATGGCCGCACGCGAGAGCGCCGACGAGCACGGGCTGCGTCTCGTCGAGGTCGCGGCGACGGGTGATTGGCGCCTCGATGCCGAGGCCACAGCGTCGGCGGTGCTCGGCGAGCTCGATCCCACGGCTCCGGCCCCGGTGTTGGTCGAACAGCCGGGCCGGTACGAGGTCGTGGTCGGGGGCGACGGTCGGCGATGGATCTTCGACGGTGCCCACAACCCGCTGAAGCTCGAGGCGCTCGCAGCGTCGCTGCGGACCGAGCCCGGTCCTCGGCTCGCGATCATCGCGATCGGCGAGGGCAAGGATCTCGACGGGTGTGCAGCTGCCATCGCGCCGGCGATCGACGCGGCGGTCGTGGTGGCGTTCGGGCCACCCGCCGGCGGGTTCGGCCCGCGGAGCCACCCGGTCGGCGCTGTCGCCGAGGCCCTTCGCGCCGCAGGCATCGCCGTGGTCACCGAGGCCCCCGATGCGACGGCTGCCGTCGACGTCGCCACCGGACGACACGAGCCGGCGACCATCGTGGTCACCGGCTCGTTCCTGCACCTCAACGACGTACGTCGGGCGCTCCTTCGTTGAGTTGTCATCACTTCCTGTCAGGAGGGAAGTGATGACATATCGGGTCAGCCCGCCAGTTCGGCGAGCGACTCGGCCCGCCACTGCTCGGTGGCTTCGACCTGGTTGAACGTGTACATGTGCACGTCCTCGATGCCGAGTTCGACGGCGACGTTCGAGAGCGGCATCAGGAGGTCGTTCGGGTCATACGACATCGAGGTCAACATCTTGGTGATGGCGGCCCGGTTCTTCTTCAGGTAGCCGAGCGAGGTACCGAGACCGATCCGCACGCCCATCGTCATCAGCTTGGTCTTGTCGACCACGCCCGACACGCCGAGATGGACCGGCAAGGTCATACCGGCGGCCCGCTCACGACGCAGCCACGCCTCGATGACCTCGGCGTCGAAACACATCTGGGTCGAGCACCAGCCGCTGACGCCGGCCTCGGCCAGGAGCGTCTGCTTGGCGTGCAGCGCATCGTGGAGCTGCTCGTCGGTGATGAACGCGTGGTGGTCGGGGTACGACGTGACGCCGATGCGATCGAGGCCGTGGTCGCACTCCAGGAGGTCGGCCAGGAAGAGGATCGAGTCGACGTAGCCCCCGGGCGGATCTTGATCGCCGCCGACGAGGAACACCTTCTTCACGCCGTTGTCACGCAGCCAGTGGGCCAGCTCGGTGGTGTGGGCCCGATCTCGGACCATGCGGGCCGAGATGTGCGGGATCGGATCGAAGCCCTCGGACTGGAACTGCTCGGTGAGACGCTGCGTCTCCTCGATGCCCTTGGCGGGCGAACACGTGACCGAGAGGCTCGCGCCGGCGGGCAGGTGCTCGCGAGCGGTCTCGAGGCTCTTCATCGGGATGAGCTCGATCGTGTAGTTGCGAGTCAGGTGCTCGCGATGCGCCTTCGCCTCGTCGGATTCGAGGATCTCGGGCACGTCCTTCTTGAACAGGGCCATGATGGCGCTCCTTAGGAGAGGTTGATGATGTCGCCGTTTTCGTCGATGTCGATCTGCATGGCGGCCGGGGCGGTGCCGAGGCCGGGCATGGTGCGCATGTCGCCGCAGATCGGGTAGACGAAGCCGGCGCCGACCGAGGCGCGAACCTCGCGCACCGGGAGGGTCCAGCCGGTCGGGGCGCCCTTGAGCTTCGCGTCGTGGCTCAACGAGAGGTGCTGCTTGGCGATGCAAACGGGCAGGTTGTCGAAGCCGGCGGTGGTGTAGGTGGCGAGCTGCTTCTCGGCGGTGGCGGTGTACTCGACACCGTCGGCGCCGTACACCTTGGTCGCCACGGCGTGGATCTTGTCCTTGAGCGAAGCGTCGTCGGGGTACAGGACCTGGAAGTTCGATTCTTCCTCAGCCGCTTCCTTGATGGCTTCGGCCAGCTCGGAGGCACCGCGGCCACCGTCGGAGAAGTGGGTGGAGACGGCCGCGCGGGCGCCGAACTCCGAGGCGATCTCGTGGATGGCAGCGATGTCTTCGTCGTGGTCGCCGGGGAACACATTGATCGCGACGACCGGGGTGCAGCCATGGACCTGCATGTTCTCGAGCTGCTTGCGCAGGTTGGCGCCGCCCTGGTGCACCTCGTCGGGATTGGCTTCGAGGAGCGCGGGCGGAAGCGGCTTGCCGGGAACGATCTTGTGGTTGCCGGAGTGGGCCTTGAGGCCGCGCACGGTTGCGACGAGTACGGCGGCGTCGGGGGCGAGCCCCGAGTAGCGGCACTTGATGTTGAAGAAGCGCTCGGCACCCATGTCGGCGCCGAAGCCCGCCTCGGTCAAGAGGAAGTCGCTGGTGTGGATGCCGATGCGGTCGGCGACGATCGAGCTGTTGCCGGTGGCGATGTTGCCGAACGGGCCGGTGTGCACGAGGGCCGGGGTGTTCTCCAGCGTCTGCATCAGGTTGGGCTTGATCGCTTCGCGGAGGATGACGGTCATCGAGCCGGCGGCGCCGATCTGCTCGGCGGTGATGGGCTCGCCGCCCTTGGTGTAGCCGAGGACGATGCGACCCATGCGGGCGCGGAGATCGTGCAGGTCGGTGGCGAGCGCCAGTGCGGCCATCACCTCGGAGGCGGCCGTGATGTCGAAGCCGGTT
>JBCBYI010000052.1:0-20147 GCA_039815945.1 Actinomycetota bacterium
CGAGGTCTCGGAGATCTCCCGTGGTCTGAAGATCCTCGCTCGTGAACTCGAGTGTCCGGTGGTCGGCTTGTCGCAGCTCTCGCGAACCCTCGAGATGCGCCAGGACAAGCGGCCGATGCTCGCCGACCTGCGTGAGTCGGGCGCGATCGAGCAGGACGCCGACGTCGTGATGTTCCTGTACCGCGACGAGGTCTACAACCCGGGCGGCGATTCCGAGGGCATGGCCGAGGTGATCGTCGCCAAGCATCGTTCGGGCCCGACCGGCACGGTCAACCTCGGGTTCGTGCCGCGGTTCACGTCGTTCCGCAATCTCACCCGTCGAGACGTCTAGGTGCTGCTCGCCGACATCACCCTCGAGGAGTGGCTGACCGCCGCCGGGATCTTCGTGGGTTCGATCGCGTTGGCGGTCGTCCTCGGCCGAGTGGTCAACGCGGTGCTGCAGCGCCGCACGACGAGTGCGTCCCTGGCCATCGCGTTCGTCAGCCGACTGGTCCGCTGGACGGTGGTCCTGATCGGGCTCGTGTACGCCGGCGGCCAGATCGGGGTCGAGATCGGTCCCTTGATCGGTGCGCTCGGCATCACCGGTCTCGCGGTGGCGCTCGCACTTCAGCCGGTGCTGCAGAACCTCTTCGCCGGGGTGGTGCTCCAGACCGAGCGTCCGATCGATTGTGGCGAGGAGATCGAGACGATGGACCACAAGGGTCTCGTGCTCGACGTCACCAGCCGAGCCACGGTCGTGCAGACCTACGACGGGGCGGTCGTCCACATCCCCAACGCCGAGGTGCTGGGCGACGCCATCGTCAACCACACCCGAAACGGCGTTCGGCGTTCGACCGTCGGCGTCGGCGTCGCGTATGCGTCGGATGTGGCGGCGGCGTGTTCGGTGCTCGCCGCCGCGGCGGCCACCGTCGACGGCGTGCACACCGATCCGGCGCCGCAGGCGCTGGCCAGGGACTTCGGCTCCTCGTCAGTCGACATCGATGTCGACTACTGGCACGATCCGCCTGAGTCGGTTCGGCGTGATCTCCGGTCGGCGATGGTCGACGCGTTGCATCGGGCGCTGCGCAAGGAGGGGTTCGAGATCCCGTTCCCGCAGCGCGACGTGTGGATGCGCGGCGAATCGTAGGGGCACGTTCAGACCAGCGGCGACGGCTTGGCGAAGAGATACCCCTGAGCCCAACCGATGTGACACTGGATGACCGCCGCGAGCTGGGCCGGGCGTTCGATCGCTTCGGCGACGACCTCGTAGCCGTTGGCGTGCAGCTCGTCGGCGGTGAGTTCCATGATGTCGCGGCCGATCTGGTGATCACAGACCCCGGTGATGGCCGAGTCGAGCTTCACGAGCGAGCCGGGCGGAAGCCAGCTCGGGTCGGGCTTGGTCTTGGATGCCGAGCCGCGATGGTCGTCGAGGGCGAGTCGGGCGCCGGCGTCGACGAGTTCGTCGAGCTTCTGCGCCGCGAGTCGGCAGCCGTCGTGGCCGAGGCGGTCGGGGATCTCGAAGACGAGTTCCGCGGGCAGCACGTCGTGCTCGGCGCAGAGCGCCCGAAGGTCGGACACCAGGTCGGGTTGTTCGAGTTGGGTGCGGTGCAGGTTCAGCGAGAGATGCCCGCCGTGCGCGCGGTTGGCCGAGCCCGCCCATGTCGCGATCGACAGTTCGAGGGCCCACTGGGTGCACTGGGTGATGAGGCCGGTCTCCTCGGCGATCGGCAGCGCCATGGCGGCAGCCCAGAGTTCTCCCGGGCTTCGGCGCCAGCGCAGCAACGCTTCGGTCGCGTAGATGGTGCCATCACACGTCGAGTGGATGTCATGGGCGTGGATCTCCATCTGGTCCCAGCCGGTAATGAACTCTGCATAGAGGTCCCGCGGGGGCGTGGTGGTCACCACCTTCTCGGAGTTCCGACGCATCAATCGCATGTCGGGTGCTTCGACCGGCGGCTGCGGCCGCCTGAGCGTTGGCGGACGGGTTGGGACACCTGACCCAGTGATTCGTGACGGAGGACTACGGTCGGAGGGATGGATCGGGCCCTGAGCGTGGTGTTGGCCGTGGTCGCCGGCCTGATCATGGTGCTCGGGGTCGCGGCGCTCGTGGTGACCTTCAGCGGCGACGACGACACCGACGAGGCCGTCTTCGAGCCGCTCGGGCCGTCGTCGTTCCCGCCGGTCGAGCACGATGCGGTCGCCGCTCGCGACCTGTTCGAGGCGTGGACCCGATGGCGCACGGCGACGTTCGTCTCCTCGGGCACGTGGACTCGTGTCGATGACGACATGCCCGACGAGCCATTGATCGCCGACGTGTACACCGCGCAGGAGCGGCCGCGTCGCTATCAGGTTCGGTTCGGGGAGGTGGTGCGCATCGACGATGAGGCGTCGTATGAATCCCGGCTCGTGGCTGAGCTCGGCCTCGTCGGCGACTGGATCCTGGGCGAGAACCGCACCCACGATGTCGCTGCGGTCGGCGACGGCTGCTTCCACGCGGAGTCGTTGGTGGCGGTACTGGGCGCGTCGTGGGGCCGGTGGGCGGAGTTCTGTTTCGACGACGCGACCGGGGCGATGGTGTCGGCTCGGGTCCGTCGTCAGAGCGCAGTCGACATCGAGCGCCATGACGCGATTCGGGCCGAGGTCGAGGATGACGACTTCGGCCCGGCGGGTGGTTAGGAGAGAGGGGCGGAGGCGGAACGAGTGCGCCAGCACCCTGGAAAAGCGCTGGTGGCGATGCGTTGGAGGGAGTGTTCCACCCCCGCCTTCCTCTCTTTGTGGGAGCGGCGGCGAAACCGCTCACGCAAGGACCATCGGTGTTCCCCACCGCCTCTTGAGTGCTGGGGTGACAAACGGGTCGTTCGGCCCGCTTGGCCAGTGACCTTGGCCCGGGCGATGATGCGTCGGTGTTCTTGGGAGAAGACCTGCTCGCTTGGTTGGTGCTCGCGATCGGCGCCGCCCTCGCCGTCGGCAATGCCCTCGCGTTGATCCGGCCGCCGGAGACGAAGCGCAACGACGACGATCTGGCGCAGGCTCCGAAGGGCCGGGCGATCGCCTACATCGTCGTCGGCACCATCGCCGCAGTGTGGGGCCTCGCCACCCTGCTCGCCTAGCCGCCGCCCGGGCGGTGTCGGCCGTTGCGCCGGCAGCGACTGAAGAGTGAGAGGGGGCAGGAGCTGAACGAGTGCGCCAGCACCCTGGAAAAGCGCTGGTGGCGATGCGTTGGAGGGAGGTTCAACCCCCACCCGTCCTCTCGATGAACAACGGGGGCGAAACCGTTGTTCGGTGAGTTCTTCGTCACGTGTGGGGGTGTGCTTGAACAGAAAGTTCAGCGGTTCCAGCGGGGTGGACGGCGTTCGAGGAACGCGGCGATGGCTTCGCGGTAATCGGGTTCGGTCGACATCTGGTCGAGGCGGGCTTGCGCGTCGCGTACCGAGCGGCCGGGGTCGTCGTGGGTGGCGTCGATGACCAATTGCCGTTTGGTGGCGCGCAGGCTGTGGGGGCTGACGTCGGTGACGAGGGTGCGGGCGAGGTCGAGGGCGGCGCCGTGGCAGTCGTCGTCGACGAGGCGGGTGACGAGCCCCATGTGGTCGGCTTCGTCGCTGGTGAAGCGGCGGCTGCTGAGGAGCAGGTCGGCGGCGCGGCCGTGGCCGATCAGGCGGGGGAGCAGCCACGAGAGGCCGTATTCGGCGGGGAGGTTGAGCTTGCCGTGGGCGGTGGTCCAGGTGGCGCCACGGGTGGCGACGCGCAGATCGCACCAGCAGGCGAGGGCGAGCCCGACGCCGGCGGCGGCGCCGTTGACGGCCGCGATGGTGATGACGTCGAGGCCGAAGAAGGCGGCGAAGTCGGCGTCGAAGGCGGGGTCGACACCGTGGCCAGGGGTGGCGATGTCGGCGGGGGTGCCGGCGTCGTAGCCGCCTCGTTCGATGTGGGTCTCGAGCGCCTTGCTGTCGGCGCCGGGGCAGAAGGTGCGGCCGGCGGGGTCGCCGGTGATGACGACGACGCGGATCGCCGGGTCGTCTTCGGCGACCTGCAGGAGGTGGCGCAGCTCGGTGTGCATGCGCCCGGTCCAGGAGTTGCGGCGGTCGGGGCGACTGAGGGTGATCGTGGCGATGCTGGTGTCGGCGTCGGTCCCGACGTCCCAGCGAGTGGTCTTGAGCTCCACTAGTCGAGGGTGGCGTAGGAGGTCCCACGCCGTTCGGTGGTGGTGCCGAGCGTCTCGGCGACCGATGCCGCGAGGTCGGCGAGGAACTCGTCGGCGACCGGCGCGTTGCCGTTGCTCACCGTGGCGTGGAGCGAGTCGGGATTGTTCTGCCGGTCGAGGTACCACCCCCGCATGCCGAGAGCCTCACTCACCGCGAAGATGTCGAGGCGTTCCTCCCAGCCGTCGTCGACGCGAATGGCGAGCAGCTGCGCTTCGGGTTCGCCGACGAGGGTGAGCCCGTCGATGGCGCGAACGCCGGCTTGGATCTTGCGCGCAGTGTCGATGGTGGTGCGGGTGAGGCGTTCGTAGCCCTCGAGCCCGAGGCGATGCATCACCGCCCACGCGGCGGCCATGGGGGCGCCAGAGCGGGTGCCTTGCATGCTGGGCGAGGCGTAGAAGCCGCCGCGCCACGCATCGAAGGTGTAGGTCTGGAACCGGCGCGAGGTCTTGTCGCGGTGAAGGATGATCGACGCACCCTTCGGCGCGTAGCCGAGCTTGTGTACGTCGAGGCTGATCGTCGTGACACCGGGAACGCGAAAGTCCCAGAGCGGCAGCTCCTCGCCGAGGCGTTCCATGAAGGGCAGCACGAAGCCGCCCATGCACGCGTCGACGTGGACGTTGGCGTCGGCCTCGGCGCCGATGCGGGCGAGGTCTTCGATCGGGTCGATCACGCCATGGGGGTACTGCGGGGCCGAGCCGACGACGAGGACGGTGCGTTCGGTGATCGCGTCGGCGGTCGCGTCGACGTCACATCGATAGTCGGCGCCGCACGGCACGAGCACGATGTCGAGACCGAAGTAGTGGGCGGCCTTGTGGAAGGCCGCGTGCGCCGTGTCGGCGAGCACGATCTCGCCGCGGGCGACATCGCGCTCGGCCCGGGCCCGCTCGCGTGCCGTCTTGACTGCCATGAGGATCGATTCGGTGCCCCCGCTGGTCATGAAGCCGGCCGCGTCGTCGCCGTGGAGCAGCTCGGCCATCGTGCCGACCACCTCCCGCTGGATCTGACCGAGCGAGGGGATGGCGAGGGTGTTGAGCGCGTTCTCGTGGAGGTACATCGCCGCGGCTTCTTCTGCGATCGCGTGCACCTCCGGGCCGCCGTCGTAGACGAGTCCGAAGGTGCGGCCGTCTTGCCAGCGAGCGTCGTCGCCGCGCATGGACCGAAGTCGATCGAGCACGTCGTCGTGGCTGAGTCCGGAGTCGGGGAGCGTCATGCCCAGACCGTAGAACACGCGAACTCGCGGAGCGATCGGAGCGGTACCGTGGTCAGCCGTGCACGTCCGCCACCCTGCCCTTGTCGCCGCTGGTTCGGCGGCGCTCGTGGCGGTCTTCGTGACGATCTTCGCGGCGGCGGCCAGCGCGCAGAGCGCGCCGGCACCGGCCGGACTCGTCGCCGGCGACGTGTCGACGACCGTGACGGTCGATCCCGCATCGTCGTCGTACTCGGTGCGCCACACCTATTCGTTCTCGAACACCGCGAGCGATGAGGCCTTCACCGGTTTCTTCGAGATCCTGCCGGCTGATGCCCGCGACGTCGTGGCGACCGTCGGCGGGGCGCCGGCGACCGCGGTGAGCCTGCCGGTCGACGCCGGCTTCGCCGAATGGTTGATCTCCTTCCCGGTCGCGTTGGCGCCGGATGCTGCGCCGCTCGATGTCGAGGTGTCCTGGCGGGTCTCGGGGTTGATCGGTGATCCGGACGACTTCGATCGGGTCGGGGAAGGGCTGATCGCCATCGCGCCGTACGCGGTGGGGCAGGTCGGCGAGGCGTCGTTGGTCGTCGTGGTGCCTCGCGGCTACGACGTCGTCGAGGCCGATGGGTACGAGCGGTCGGTCACCGAGTCGGGCCTGGAGTTCCGGGCGATCCGCTCGGTCGACGAGCAATACGTCGCGTTGCCGTTGGTGGTCGAGGCGCCGGATCTCTACACCCGCCAGACCCTCGACGGTCCCATCGAAATCACCGTCGCGACACCCGACGGACCGAGCTCGTGGCTCGGCGACGATCTCGGCCCGCTCGTGGAGGAACTCGGCCGGTGGGTGCCGCTCGATCTACCCGAGGCGATCGAGTTCCGGCAGGGCTACACCGGCGGCGCCGATCTTCGCCGGGTGGAGGAAGGCGTGTTCGTGCTGCCGTTCGACGCGTCGCCGGCGGTCGCCCTCCGAGCGGTCGCTACCGCCTGGCTCGAACCGCTGCCGTTCGAAGATCTCGATCTCCGCACCGACTTCGCGGCCGCCCTCGCCGACCGGGTGTCGACGTCGCAAGGGGTCGCGGTCTCGCCGCGGTTCGGACCGTGGGTGACGGCGATGACGGCGCTCGCGTCGGTCAGCGATGCCGAGATCGCATCGACGGTCCTGACCTCGCTCGAGGGTGGCGTCACCGCCTACGGCGGCACCGACGACACCTTCGTCGCCGACGTGATCGACTGGCGACGCGTCACCGATGTCTATGACCTGCTCGGCGGGATCGAGTCGACGGCCGATGCCATGCGTCTGTCGGTCGACGCCGATCAGCGAGCAGAACTCGATCGACGCGACGCCGCATCGGTCGACTATCGGGCACTCGAGGCCCGGGCGGCGCCGTGGTCCTTGCCGCCGTTGCTGCGCGACGCGATGGCGACCTGGCGGTTCGACGACTTCGCGTCGATGCAGGGTCCGGTGTCGGATCTCATCGCTGCCCGAGACGAGATGGTCGCGTCCGCTGCGGCGGTCGATCTCGAGATCGGCACCCAGGTCCAGGAGCTCTTCGAGTCGGCCGACACGTCCATGGATCCTGCGTGGGAGCGCTACGTCGAGCAGCGTGAAGCGCTCGACCATGTGGCGGAGGCGCTCCGGCTCGACACCGGCGACCGGGGTCTGCTCTCCACGCTCGGGATGGTCGGTCGCGACGCTGATGCGCAGCTCGTGCAGATGCAGGAACTCTGGACCGAGGGTGCGTTCATCGAGTCGGCGCAGGCGGCGGAGCATCTCGTCGAGGACTACGAGTCGTCGGTTGGTCGCGGCACCCTGCGGCTGCTCGGCCCGTTGGCCGCGTTGGTGGTCGTCGTCAGCGTCGTGCGGCGGCTTCGGTGGCGCAGGCGTCAGCCGGTGATGGTCGACGCGTAGCGGTTGCGCAGCACACGTTTTTGCACCTTGCCCATCGCGTTGCGGGGCAACTCGTCGACGACCTCGATTCGGCGGGGATGCTTGAACCGGGCCAGCGCGGCGTCGAGGGCCGGCCGCAGATCGGCGTCGCCGAGCGGCTCGCCGGTGCAGACGAGCACCGCCACTACCCGTTCGCCGAAGTCGGTGTCGGGCACGCCGATCACCGCGGATTCGACGATGCCGTCGATCTCGTCGAGGACGAGCTCGATCTCCTTGGGGTAGATGTTCTCGCCGCCGCTGATGATCATGTCGCTCGCCCGGCCCTGCAAGGTGATGCGACCGTCGGGGGCCATGGTGCCGACGTCGCCGGTGATGAACCAGCCGTCGGCGGTGTGGGCATCGGCGGTGGCGTCGGGCCGACGCCAGTACTCGCGCATGACCTGCGGGCTGCGCACTGCGAGCACGCCGACCTTCCCTCGAGGGACCTCGGCCTCGTCGGCGTCGATGATCCGGGCCTCGACCCCGACGAGCGGATAGCCGACGGTGCCGGCGATGCGCTCGCCGTCGTAGGGGTTCGAGGTGGTGATGCCGGTTTCGGACATGCCGTAGCGTTCGCAGATCCGGTGGCGGGAACGCTCCGCGAATTCGGTGAAGGCCGGTTCGGTGAGCGGGGCCGAGCCACAGGTGAACAACCGCATCGACGCGCACCGTTCGGGGGTGAGACGCGGCGACCTGCAGAGCCGGGCGTAGTGCGTGGGCACCCCCATGAAGACGGTGCCGACGTCGAAGGCATCGAGCACGGCGTCGACGTCGAAGCGGCGCAGAAACGTGACGGGAATGGCCGAGAGCAGCGCACAGTGCAGCGCGACGAAGAGGCCGTGCACGTGGAAGATCGGCAGACCGTGGACGAGATGGTCGTCGCCGGTGAAGCTCCACGTGTCGTGCAGCGCGTGGGCGTTGGCCCGGAGGCCCGTATGGGTCAGGGCGGCACCCTTGGGCCGGCCGGTGGTGCCCGAGGTGTAGAGGATCGCCGCGAGGTCGTCGGTGTCGCGGTCGACGGGCTCGGCCATCGGTGGCACTCCGGCGGCCCGGGCGATGAGGCTGCCGTCGCCGTCGGGGCCGAGCGTGAGCCAGGCGGGATCTTCGGCCATCGCCGGGTCGACCACGATCACGGTCGGCTCGGCGTCGTCGATGAAGTAGCGCCGTTCATCCGCGGTGAACGCCGGGTTGAGCGGCACGTACGCGGTGCCGGCCCAGAGGCAGGCGATGTAGAGGGCGACGGCGTCGGGCGACTTCTCGACCTGGACCAGCACCCGATCGCCGGGTCGAGCGCCCGCCTCGGCCAGCGCAGCGGCCTGGGACCGGACGCGATCGAAGAACTCGCCGTAGGTCCAGGTCCGCTCCCCGTCGATGAGGAACGGCGCGTCGAGCCGACCGGCCGCGGCTGCGAGAAACTCGGCGGCGATGTTCCCGCCGGTCATGGTCAGCCCTGGAACAGGATCATCGACACGTAGGTCAGCGACGGCTTGGCGCTGTCCTTCACGTGGATCGCCGACTCGAAGGTGAGCAGGGTGCCGAGCTTGTGCTTCTCGGCGCTGACGACCCGCGAACGGGCGTGCAGGGTGGCGCCGGCCGGCACGGGGCGGCGGAACTGCAGACCACCGGAACCGAAGTTGACGACGTTCTTCATGCCGGTGAGCTCGACCGGCATCGAGATGAGGCTCGGCATCAGGCTGAGGGTGAGGAAGCCGTGGGCGATCGGCCCGCCGAAGGGGCTCTCCTTCTCGCAGCGCTCGACGTCGACATGGATCCACTGGTGGTCGCCGGTGAGGTCGGCGAACTGGTTGATCATCTCCTGGGTGACGACGAGTTCATCGCCCCAGTCGCCGTACTCGTCGGAGGCCTGGGCGTTGATGGCGTCGATGTCGTCGAAAGCGATGGCAGTCATGGCGGCAGCGTACGACGGGGGAGCGGCGCCCCGCACGTTGCCCGGACCACCCTCTGGCTTGCGCTGTGTACTTTGACGCCCTGTGAACGATCGTTAACATCACGCCCATGGGAACCCCTTCGATGAGCCGCGCCGACGACGTCTTCGTGATCGACGTCGGCGACGACGAGAACATGACCTCGATCGCCTGGGTGGCGACGATGAACGAACTGCTCGACGAGGTCGACGCAGCCGAGGGACCGAAGGCGCTGGTCACCACCTCGTCGGCGCCGAAGCACTACTCCAACGGGCTCGACACCCCCTGGATGGCCACCGCCGAGGGTGGCGACGTCATCGCCTATGTCGACTCCTGCTTCGCGCTCGTGCATCGCCTCATGCTGCTCGGTGTGCCGACCGCCGCCGCCGTCACCGGCCACGCCTTCGGGCTCGGCGCGTTCGTCGTGCTCGCCCACGACCAAGCGGTCATGCGGGAGGATCGCGGCTTCTGGAACCTGCCCGAGGTCCACCTGTCGATGAACTTCCCGCCCGGGCTCATGAACGTCGCCCGCTCGCGCATCGCTGCTCCGGAGCTGTCACGGGCCGTTGTCACCGGCCATCGCTACGGGGGCCCGGAGGCCGCGGCCGTCGGCATCGTCGACGAGGCGTTGCCGCTCGAGAGCCTCACCGATGCGGCCATCGCCCGTGTTGCGCCGCTCGCCGGTACCGCCGGCGCCAACCTGGCGACGATCAAGCGTCAGCTGTATCCACTGATCGCCGAGATCGCCGACGGCTGATCGTCAGCTCATCAACGCCATGTAGGCGGCGAGGGCGATGCCGCCACCGCGGGTGTCGCCGGTGAGCGTCGGGGCCATCTTGTTCATCACGTACGACACCGTCATCTGGGTGTCGGGGTCGATGATTGCGAGCGAACCACCCCAGCCGCCCCAGAAGAACGAGTTGGGCGAGGGCAGCGGGATCATCTCGCTGGGCAGACCGAACCCGAGCCCGAATCGCAGCGGCACGCTGTCGCCCAGTACGAGGTCGGGACCGGCGTACTGCTCTTCGGCGATGCGCGTGACGGTCTCGGGCGCCATCAGGGTCACACCGTCGACCGTGCCGCCGCACGCGAGCGCCGAATGCACTCGACCGACCGAGCGGGCGTTGCCGAAGCCGCCGGCGGCGGGGATCTCAGCGGCTCGCCACGCGCGGGTGGTGGGTTCGGTGCCGTCGATCGGCGCGCTCAGGAAGGTCTTCATCGCGACCGAGTCGGGGTCGGCCCCGTCGGGCGCTGCGGGCTGGCCGGGTGCGACGAGTTCGCCGCAGCGTTCGTCGTGCTCGGGGCCGAACCCAATGTGGAAGTCGGCGCCGAGCGGCTCGGCGACCTCTTCACGGAAGAACGTGCCGACGCTGCGCCCGTCGACGCGACGGACGAGCTCACCCATCAGGT
Organism: Actinomycetota bacterium; assembly: GCA_039815945.1. Classification (GTDB taxonomy): domain Bacteria; phylum Actinomycetota; class Acidimicrobiia; order Acidimicrobiales; family Aldehydirespiratoraceae; genus UBA11606. The sequence continues at coordinate 10,630 of JBCBYI010000052.1, forward strand.
AGCCGTGGGTGATCGCGTGGTAGCCCGAGGCGGTGCCCGGCTCCCACCAGGGGGTCATGGCGGCGAGGATCTCGCAGCAGCGGTCCCAGTCGTACAGCCCTTCTGCGGTCACCCCCGGGTCGAAGCCGGAGAGGCCTGACGTGTGGGCCATGATCTGGGCGACGGTGATCGACGCTTTGCCGTTGGCGGCGAACTCGGGCCAGTAGGTGGCGACCGGCGCGGTCGGATCCACGAGGCCGCGGTCGACGAGCATCATCAGTGCGGTGGCGCACATCGTCTTGGTGGTCGAGTAGACGTTGACGATCGTGTCGTCGGTCCACGGTCGCCCATCGGGCGAGGCGGCGCCGGCCCAGAGGTCGACGACGGGCTCGCCCGCGACGGTCACGTGGACCGACGCGCCGAGCTCGAGGCCCTGATCGAAATTGGCGACGAAGGCGTCACGGACGCCCTCCCAGCCAGGGGCGAGCGTGCCGTTGATGTCCATCGTCATTGCCTGTGTCGCTGGATCAGCCCCGCAGGACGTCGATCCAGGGGATCTCCTTGTCGACCCGGGGCTCGCCGGGAAGGCCGAGCACCTGCTCGCCGAGGATGTTCTTCATGACCTCGGTGGTGCCGCCCTCGATCGAGTTGGCCCGGGCTCGCAGGAAGGCGTAGCCCGCACCGGCGTTGGAACCCTGCAGGTCGACTTCGCCGGGCCGGCGGAAGGTGTAGTCGAAGTCGATCTGGCCTTCCATGCCCTGGAGATCGACGGCCTTTTCGAAGATGGCCTGGTTGAGGGTGGCCATCATCGACTTGCCGACCGAACCCTCGGGGCCGGGGTTGCCGGCCTTCGCGGCCTGCGAGGCGCGCATGTTGGTGAGTCGCAGCGTTTCGGCCTTGATCCACAGCCGCATGACCTCGTCGCGGTTCTGCGGGGTACGCACCCACTCGGGCGACTTGTCCCAGATCGCGGTGAGGGCACCGATGGCACCCGAGCCGCGCTTGGGGCCACCGCCACCACCGCCGCCGCCACCGATGGCGGTGCGCTCGTTCATCAGGGTGGTGAGGGCGGCACGCCAGCCCTCGCCCTCGGCGCCGACGCGGTGCGAATCGGGGATGCGCACGTCGGTCATGTAGACCTCGTTGAACTCGGCCTCGCCGGTGATCTGGCGCAGCGGACGGACTTCGACGCCGGGCGCCTTCATGTCCATCGCGAAGTAGGTCATGCCGCGGTGCTTGGGCACGTTCGGGTCGGTGCGGGTGACGAGCATGCCGTAGTCGGCGATGTGGGCGAGCGTGTTCCAGACCTTCTGGCCGTTGACGATCCACTCGTCGCCGTCCTTGATGGCCTTGGTGCCGAGGCCGGCGAAGTCGGAGCCTGCGCCGGGCTCGGAGAAGAGCTGGCACCACTTCTCCTCACCGGTGAACATCGGGCGCAGGAAGCGCTTCTTCACGTCCTCGTCGCCGTGGGTCACGATCGTGGGGCCGGCCAACATGATGAAGAACATCGATGCGTCCATCGGTGCGGCGCCGGCGTCGGCGAGGCGGGCGTTGACGACCTTTTGCAGCTGGGGCCGCACGCCGAGACCACCATGGCCGTCGGGGTACTGGACCCAGGCGAGACCATGGTCGAACTGGTGGCCACGGAATTCCTCGTAGCTCTGCTGGGTGGGGTCGTTCTCGGCGAGGAGGGTGTCGAGGGCGGCCTCGACCTTCTGGAGTTCGGCGTCGCTCATAACTGACAGTCTGGCTGACAAATCAACGCGCAAGCTACTCGACCGAGGGGTCTTCTTCCTCGGTCGCCTCGTCGGGGCTCTCGGGCGGGTCCGTGTCGTCGTCGGAGCCCGGCGACGGCGGTGCGAACGGCTCGGCATCGGCCGCTCGGATCAGGCGGGCGAGGAAGGCCGCCATCTGCTCGCGGGTGACGTTCTCACCCGGTGCGTAGGTGGTCTCGGAGGTGCCGGTGGTGATGCCGAGATGGAAGATGAGGGAGATGTCGTCGTGGGCGAACGAGCCCGCGTCGACGTCGACGAACGGATGGGTGTCGACGACGGACTCGTCGTACGACGGGTGCAGGGCCCGCCACAGCCGGGCGAGGAACGACGCCATCTGCGCTCGGTTGACGTAGACGTCGGGTCCGTAGGCGGAGGGCGTCAGCCCGACCGTGATCTCGTACTCGACGAGGAAGCGGATGTCGTCGTAGGCGTAGCTCGCCTCGGCCACGTCACCGAAGGGCATGACGACGCTCGGTGCGTAATCCGGGTGATGGAGCCGCCAGATCCGGCCCAGGAAGGCCGCCATCTGCTGGCGGGTCACCGGGTCGGTGGGGCCGTAGGAGGTGGGGGAGGTGCCGTTGGTGATCTCGAGGTCGAAGAGCAGGCCGACGTCGTGCACCGCGAAGCTGCCACCGTTGACGTCGGCGAACGGGGCGGGGTTCGCATACGGCTCGCACTCGAGCTCGGCGATGGCGTTCGCCAGGTAGGTCGTGGCGAGGCCGAGCATCGTGTCAGCGGTCTCGGAGGTGATCGGGTCGGGCGGCTCGAAGAGGAACGCGTGGATCTGGTCGAAGCCGGCGTCGATGTCGAACCCGGCCTCCTCGCGCAACCCGTCGAGCGTCGTCAGGTCGGCGACGACGACGGCGCTGGTGTCGACCACCGCATGGGCTGGCGTGGTGTCGGCGTCGGCAAGCGCCGCTACCACCGCGAGGAGGATCTCGGTCTGGGCTGCGAGCTTGCGGTGGTCAATATCGCCGTAGTTCGTGTCGCGGGCGATCGAGCACGGACCGGGCAGATCCGACATCGACACGACCGGAACCGCGAGGGCGTCGAGCGCGGCGACGCCCGGGCGAGCGGTCGGGTCGACCGACGTCGTGTGCCATTGCAGTTCCGTCGGGTGCTCGGTGAGGCCGGCGAGCGTCGACCAGTCCCATTCGTTCGGGTCGACCATCGCGAGGCTGTCGTTGCGCAGCGCGACCGATGCCGACTCGCCGAGCGGGCCGACGTGCACCGCGGCGACGACCGTGGCGAGTTCGGCGCTCAGGTCGGGGTCGGCGAGCAACGATGCGAGCCCGGCGGCCGGATCGTCGCCCTCGATGATCGCGACGTGCACGTCGCGGCGAGGTGCCTCGATCGAACGCAGCAATTCGGTGAGGGCGGCGGCGGGGGAGCCGTCACGGGTTGCGGTGTAGCAGTCGGCGTCGGCCTCGACGTCGGCGCACGCTTCGAAGGTGCCGACCGTGGCGACGACGAGCACGGCTGCGTCGGCGAGGTCGTCGCCCGGCACGGTGGCGACGATGCCGCCGTCGAACTCGAAGTCGGTCTCGTCGCCGGCGTCGACGACCACCGGGGTCGCGTGTTCGAGGAGCGCAGCGAGGAGCGCACTGCGGCCCTCTGCCTCGAAGGACGCGACGAGCTGACCGACCTCGGGCAGCGTCGCCGGATCGGGCAGCACCTCGGGCTCGGGCGGGATGCCACCCTCGAGCGCAGCGCCGACACAGTTGGTCGACACGATGACCTCGTTGGGATCGACGACATTGTCGTCGAAGGTCACCTCGGTCTGCGGTTGGCCGTTCTGCTTCAGCGTCCAGATACGGGCGTCGTCGAAGAAGCGACTGTCCCAGTACTCCAGATGAAGATGAGCGAACCCGGGCGTGTTGCCGGTGTCGCCAAGCTGGCCGATGAAGTCGCCCTGGCTCACCACCGTGCCGACCTCGAACGGGATCGAGTCGTCGACCATATGGATGTAGCGGGCGGCGTAGTCGCCGTAGTCGATGTCGAGGTACGTGCCGGCGTTGACCTGCCAGCCGATGTAGGTGGCCACGCCGTCGGCCTGGGCGAACAGTGGCTGACCGAGATCGTGTTGACGATCGGGCCACACGAGCGAGGTGCGGTTGAAGTCGAGGTTCCAGTCGTTCTGGCCGTGGCCGGCCCGAGTGCCGCCGGACCACTCGGTGCCACACGCGAACGGCGCTGCGATCGGATCGAACAGCGAGGCGTCGTGGGCGAGGAAGAGTGGCTCGTCGGCGCTCGACAGCGAGACGTCGCCGTCGTCATCGTCGTGGCCGCCGTGGGCGAGCGCAGTCGGTGCCGGAGCGAGCAGCGAGCCGAGGACGGCGAGCAGAACGGCGAGCAGAACGGCGATGCGGGCGGGGAGGGGTCGCGAAAGAGACATGAAGCCACCGGCCCGCAGCGGGAGAGAGCGTAGAACGACATTCGGTCGCGTTGCACGCGGGCCACTACCTTCTCGGCTCATGACGACGCTTGCTGAATACACCGCTGCCCACCGCCTCGCCTACGACGAGCTCACGTCGGTGATCGCCGGGCTCGACGCCGACCAACTCGCGACCCAGTCGCTGTGCCCCGAGTGGGACGTCCGTGCGTGTGCCGCACACGCCATGGGTGTCGACAAGGCGCTCACCGGGTGGGCGCCTGATCCCGAGAGCCTCTTCGACTTCGGCATCGCCGTCGGGTTCATGGAAGAGGCCGCGTCGTTGTCGAGCGCCGACTTCGCTGCCGCGGTGGCGGCGATCGCCGACGCTCGCATCGCCGACCTCGAAAGCCGAGACGCCGACGTGGTCGACGCGCCGTCGATGACGCCGGTCGGCCCGCAGGCCTACGGCAACTTCCTCCAAATCCGCGTGTTCGACCTGTGGGTTCACACCCGCGACATCGCGATCCCGCTCGGCGTGTCGCTGCCCGACGGGGGCCCCGCCGCGGAGATGGCCCTCAACGAGGTGCACCGGTCGATGGGCTACATCGCCGGCAAGAAGGTCGGCCTCGAAGATGGCATGTCGATGACCGTGAACGTCACGGGTGGCGCGCCTCGCACCTTCCATGTTGCGGTCGATGGTCGGGCCGGGCTGGTCGACGCGGTCGACGACCCGACCTTCACCCTCACCGCCGACACCGAGACGTTCGTGATGCTGGCGTGTGGTCGTGTCGACCCGCAGGAGCGCATCGACGCGGGCCGCATCTCGTGGACGGGCGACGCCGAATGGGGCGAGAAGGCCGCCCGCAACCTCCGCTTCACGATGTAGGTCGCTGCGGAGCGGCTGCCTCAGACGAAGGCGAAGGACTTCACCACGGCGAGGATGGTGTTCTCATTTGCCTCATCGTCGCCATCGGGTGTCGTGAACGTGAGGGTGAAAATGTCGTCGACGAGGAATCCGTGCGGATTCGGCGCGCAGATCGAGACGTCGAGTCGAGCCACTCGTTCGCCGTCGGGCCCGTCGTAGGCAGTGGACGCCACGTACCGCCGGTCGTCGTCGGGTCCGGTCATCGAGGTGCCGCCGCGTACCTCGACGCTGGACAACGTGGCCTCGAGATGGTCGCCGAGTGCCTGGAAGGCGGCGGCGTGAGAGCCGACGCCGACTCGCCGATGGGCCACCGTCAGGTTGACCCACGGCCCGCCGTGATCGGCGCGTGTTGCCGCAGCGAAAAGCGTGTCGGCGGCTTCCGCGACGACCCAGTCGGAGGGCACGTCCACGACGAAACGGGCGGGGCTCCGGAACTCGTGCGGATAGCTCAGCGTCTGGGTGGCCGCTGCGTAGACCGGCGGTGCGGCCCTGGGCGACCCCGACCTCGACCAGGGTCACGGCCAACGGCCCAGGAGGGAGCACAAAGAGCAGGCCGAGAGCAAAACCGAGAGCAAGTTATTCGCCCATGGACGCGCTTGACCGCAAGATCATCGCCGAGATGCAAGCCGACGGGCGGATCTCGGTCACCGAGCTCGCCGAACGGCTGCCGTTGAGTCTCTCGGCCACGAGTGAGCGGCTGAAGCGGCTCCTCGACTCGGTTGTCATCACTGGCTTTCACGCTCGCATCGATCCGGCCCTTGCCGGCCGCACGATCGAGGCCCTCGTCGATGTCCGGCTCGCACCGGCCACCTACACGACCGACCCGGCCTTCGACGACCCGGTGTTCGACGGTGTGGTCGATGCGGTGCACCTCACCGGCCGCTTCGACGTGCAGCTGCGGGTGATGGCACGCGATGTCGCTGAGCTCGATTCGATGCTGGCCAAACTCAAAGACGACATCGGGGCCGAGGAGACGAATACCCGGCTGGTACTCCGCTCCCTCGACGGGTTTCCTCGGGCGCTGAGGCCGAGCTGAGGGTCAGACGAACTGGAACGAGGCGAGGATCTCCATCGACGTCTCCGCTGGCGCGAGGTCGTCGCCTGCGGGCGTGATGAATGAGAGGACGAACATGTCGTCGACCAGGAACCCGATCGGGTTGGGAGCGACGATGGAGACGTCGAGCCGAGAGCAACGCTCGCCGGTAGCCGGGTCGGCATACTCCGACACCCGCAAGTAGCGGGAGTCACCCTTGGGGCCTTCGAAGCCGGCCTCGCCGGTGATCTCGATCCCGTTGTCGGCCTCGCGCCGCCTCGCTGATTCGCGGACGAAGGTGGTCTCTTGTTGCCCGGCGGCAATTCGCTCGTGGGCGACGGTGACGTTTATCCATGGTCCGGCGTGGTCCGCCGGGGCCGCCGCCGCAAACAGCGTGCCCGGCGACTCGAGGATCACCCAATCGCCCGGTACGTCCAGCACGAACCGGTGAGGCGTGCGGAAGTCGTGGGGGTAGCTCAGTGTCTGGGTGTCGGGCACCGGCGGACCCTAGCGCTGTGTCGGGAGCGCGTGCCGAGGAACTGTGCGAAACTCCGGCGCCGACCCGTACGAAACCGTCGTGCGGGCGGTGTGACGGGTGGGTGGAAGCGATGCCGTTTGGGACGTTGAGTCGGGGGTTGGGTCTCGGGTCCCCACCCCCTCCATTCGGGATGATCGACCGTGGGATTCACGCGGTCGCCGATACGGCGGTGGACGCCGCCGAGGAGGTCGCCGACACCGCCGAGGACGTCGGCGACGCGGTGGTCGATGCTGCCGAGACCTACGCCGATGCGTGGGAACACATCGGGAAGGAGACGCTGGACTTCATCGAAGACGACATCGGCATCCCGGTCACTGACATCGCGGAGGGCATCGCCGACGGGTTCTCGAAGGAAGGTTGGATGACGACCTTCATGGAGGACTACATGCCGGCCGGTGGCCTGATCACCGCCGGGATCCACATGGCGGCCGGCAACGAGGACTACGCCCAGATGGCGGCGCTCAAGGGGGCGGTCACCGCGCTCGAGGCCACCACGACAGCGATCGGGTCTGCCGCAGGTGGTCCGCTCGGCGCGGCGGCCGGCGCCGCGATCGGCAATGGTCTCGGCACGGTCTTTGAAACCGCGCTCCGAGAGGAGCTCCCCGAATCGGTCCAGCACCTGATCCCACCCAAGACCTGGGATCAAGCGGTTGCGGAGATGGGCACATCGGCGGCGGCCGGCGCTGCCTTCTCGGGCCTCGGCAGCCTGAACCTGGTGAGCAAGGCCAAGTGGGCGGTCAAGGGCATCGGCAAGGACGCAGGCGAGGTTGCTGCCATGAAGGCCGCAAAGGAGGCCGTCGAAGAAACGATGGGGCAGATGGCGAAGACTGCCATCACGAAGAAGGTCCTCAAGAAGGGCCTCGAGGTCGGCGCGGAGGATGCTGCGCGCGACATGGGGCTGCCCATCGCGGAGCGTCGTGGTTCGCCGCCGACCGAGGCGTGGGACCAGTTCGAGGTCTACGAGCAGCAGCTGCAGGTGCAGCTCCTCGTCCAGCAGCGCGCGGTCATGGTTCTCGAGGGAGCGACGCCGGAACAGCTGCTCGAGGTCGATCGGGAGATCGTCTCCGCAGGAGCGCGGGCCGTGCGAGCGGAAGACCCACCGAACGACTCAGGCTTCTGGGAGCAGCGCTACCACGAGGAACTCGGGCCCTACTGGGAGCGGGCTGGCGTCATCGTGTGGAACGAGGAGCAGCAGGCGGAAGCGCACGCGGACCTCGATCTCGAGATCCTCGACGTGACCCTCGAGGAGTACCGCGACACCTGGATCGAAGCGCGATGGGCACGCGAGCCCGGCGCTCATCCCGAGTGGACGCTGATGGAGGATTACATCGGCGGCACCTACATGGTGAAGAACGGTGACGTCGTCTGGGATGTGACCGACCCGGCCGAGGCCCAGGAGCAGTGGGTGCTCCAGGAAGTCCGCGAGAAGGGCTTTGCCACCGTCGAGGAGTACCGCGAATCGATCCAGAGCAGCTGGGTCACCGCTCACCAGTACCAGGTCGAGGCCGGTACGGCCTCCGGTGAGTGGGAGATGGGTCGCTCGGCCGATCTCGTCGGTCCGTACATGGTCAAGGACGGCCAGGTCGTCTGGGGAGCGAGTACCCCCGCCGAGGCCGAGGCGATGCTGCCTGACCAACTGGCGACCGAGAAGGGTTTCGCTGACGCGGAAGCGCTGCGGGCTGAGCTGGTCGAGAGCTGGCGTCTGTCGCACAAGTACGAGGTCGAGAACGGCACCGACACCGGCGAGTGGCAGGTCGGTGGTCAGTCCGAGGTCGTCGGTCCGTACATGATCAAGGACGGCGTGGTCGTGTTCGGCGCCGAGAACGAAGCGCAGGCCGAAGCCGGCCTCCCGTTGGCGATCGCACAGAGCAAGGGCTTCAACTCGATCGAGGAGTTCAAGGCCAATCTCGAAGAGAGCTGGCGGATGTCGCACGAGTACGACGTCGAGTCGGGTCGTGAGACCGGCGAGTGGCAGGTCGGCGGTCAGGCCGACGTCGTTGGCCCGTACATGATCAAGGACGGTGAGGTCGTCTACGGCGCTCGCAACGCTGAAGAGGCTGAGGCGATCCTCAATGGCGAGCCGATCCCGGTCGAGGAGCCGACGCCGGACGACGAGGAGACGCCGGCCGACGACGACATGTCGCCCGAGGGGGAGACCCAGTTCGGTGACGGCGAGATGGAGACGGGTGGTCCCTACATCGTTGAGGACGACGGCCGCGATCCGATGGACTTCGACCTGTTCGACGACGAGAAGCCAACGCCGGAGCCAACGGAGCCGACCCAGTTCGGTGACGGTGAGATGGAGACGGGTGGTCCCTACATCGTCGAGGACGACGGCCGCGATCCGATGGACTTCGTCGACGTCCGCAACCCGCAGGAGACCGCCCCCGAGACCCCGTCGTATGGCGAGCCGGCCCCGATGCCTGAGGCCGCGAATCCCGCCCTGGACCAAAGTGATCTGATCCGTCGGCTGATGGAACAGGTCGAGCGACTCGAGCAGGAGATCGACGGTCTCCGGGATGACCTCGCCGAGGCACAGGGCGAGTCGATCGACGAGATGCCTGACGATGCCGCTGATCCCATGGACAGTGGTGCCGAGCCGATGGACGACGCGTTCGATGCGCCGCCGACCGAGCCGATGGCCGAGGAGCCGATGGCCGAGGAGCCGCACGATCATCACGATCATGAGGCCGAGCCGATGAAGCCGCCACCCGCCGACGATCACGCAGAGCCGATCGACGATGACTTCGATGCGCCGCCGCCGATGGACGCGGACCACGGTTTCGATGCGTCGACCGAGTCGACACCGCGACCGGTCAGCACCGTCGAGACGTTGATGAACCGCCTCGAGGCCCACGAGTTCGACTGGCAGACCCAGGATCTCTCGGATCTCG
>JBCBYI010000053.1:0-20067 GCA_039815945.1 Actinomycetota bacterium
CACCGCACAGTGCTCGCTGTCGACCGGCACGAGTTCGGCGCCGGGCGTTTCCCACGCCCGCTGCACGACCGGACCGGCGGCGATCAGCGACTCCTTGTTGGCGAGCCCGAGACGCTTCCCGGCTTCGAGGGTGGCGAGGGTGACGGGCAGCCCCGCGAACCCGACCACGCCGTTGATCACGGTGTCGGCGGTGAGGGCGGCATCAGCCATCGCCGCGTCGCCGACCAGCAGTTCGGTGCCGTCGGGAAGCTGGGGCCCGATCTCGGCCGCCGCGGACGCATCGGCGACCGCCACGACCTGGGGGCGGAACTCCGCGGCTTGGGCGATGACGTCGGTGCTGCGGCCGACACCGAGCGCGGACACAACATAGTCGTCGGGCCGCTCACGGATGATCTCGAGCGTCTGCGTGCCGATCGAGCCGGTCGAACCCAGCACCGACACCGAGGTGGTCATCGTCGGCTCAGCTGAACACGAAGGCGTTGGCGACGTACCAGACGGTCGGCAACACGAACAGGAGGCCGTCGAAGCGATCGAGCAGGCCACCGTGACCGGGCAGGATCGTGCCCATGTCCTTGATGCCGAGATCGCGCTTGATCTGGGACTCGGCCAGATCGCCGATGGGGGCCGCGAGCGCGGTGGCGATGCCGACCACGATCATCGTGAAGAGGCCACTGCCTTCGAACGTGTCGCCGGCGAGCGGCGCGGGCTGGCCGAGGGCACCCATGACGACGGCGGCGATGACGACGACGACCATGCCGCCGAGCAGACCCTCCATCGTCTTGTTGGGGCTCGCAGCCGACAACGGGGTGCGCCCCATCGCCTTGCCGATGAACAGCCCCCCGACGTCGTAGAGGACGGTGAGGATCACCGCGACCGTCAACAGGCCCGTGCCGTAGGTGTCGACCGACAACATGAGAGCGGCGAAGCTGCCGAGGACGCCGATGTGCACGATGCCGAGGAGGGTCGCACCGAGGCCCCGCATGGCGCCGTCGGGGCTGATGCCCAGGACGTACCAGAGCGAGCCGAACACGAGCGAGAGCACGAGGACGAGACCGATCGCGGCCTCCCCCTTCCAATACACGGCCAGCGGCAAGGTGAGCACGGCGGTGAGGCCGAGCAGGACAGCAGGCTGGTAGCCGGCCACGCGGACGGCGTTGTAGAACTCGACGGCGGCGAGCGACAAGGCGATGGTGACGATCACCAGCGCGGCCACCGGTCCGACGGCCATCGCCGCGAGGAACAGCACGGCGAGTGCGACGCCGACGATGATCGCCATCGGCATGTCGCGATCGCCACTCGAACCGGCCACCGCGCCGAGCGACGCGCCGAGGCTGGGCTCGTCGACGGCCGGCGCGGGTTCGGACAGTGCACCGCCGAGGCGGCTCGGCTTCGGCTCGTCGTCGAAGGCGAAGAAGTCGTCGGCGGCATCGGAGACACCGCCGATGGTGACGGCCGGGGCCTCCTCGGCACCGGGCTCGTCGTCGGCCCAGCGCGGGCTCGACGACACCTCGGCCCAGGCGGCGAGTTCGTCGGGCTCGGCCTCGGGCAGCGTCGGCTCCGGCGTCGGGTCGAAGGTGATCGACGCATCGCCGCCGACCTGGGGCACCGCACCGGTCGGCGGCTCGCTCCAGTGCGGGATGACGTCGTCGTCTTCGTCGAAGGAGATGTCGTCGTCGCCGAAGACGGAACGGCCGGGCGCTGCGAACTCGTCGAAGCCGTCGTCGACGGGTTCGCCGCCGTCGACGACTCGGAAGCCCTCGAACTCGTTGGATTCGTCACTCATCGGGTACGCCCTTCCAGAGCATCTCGAGGCTCACACCTCGAGCAGCTCGTCTTCTTTCTGGGCCTGCGCTGCATCAATCATGCCAATGAAGTCGTCCTTCAAGGCGTCAAGCTGCGCTTCGGCCCCCCGAACGTCGTCTTCGGAGACGCCGTCGAGATCCTCGAGTTCCTTGCGAGCGGAGCGGCGCACGCCGTTGACGCGCTGCTTCGCCTCCTCGGCCATGCCTCCCACGACCTTGGCCAGGTCGCGGCGGCGCTCCTCGGTCAGCATCGGGAAGCTGAGGCGGATGATGCGTCCGTCGTTGGACGGGCTCAGCCCCATGTTGGAGTTGATGATCGCCTTCTCGATCGCGTCGAGATTGGCCATGTCGTGGGGCGTGACGATCAACTGGCGGGCCTCGGGAACCGAGAAACTCGCGAGTTCCTGCAGCTTCATCTCGACCCCGTAGGCCTCGACGGTCAGGCGCTCGAACAGCGCCGAGGACGCCCGTCCGGTGCGCACGGTCGAGAACTCGCGGCGCGCATGGGCGACCGCGCCTTCCATCTTTTCTCCCGCATCGAGCAGGATCAGGTCGATCTCTTCGTCGCTCACGGTCACTCCTCGTCGTCGACGAGGGTACCGACCGACTCACCTCGGAGCAGGGATTGGAGGTTGTCGTCGCCCATCAGGTCGAACACGACGATGGGCAGATCGTTGTCCATGCACAGCGTGATCGCCGTGGAATCCATGACCTTCAGCCCCTCGTTGAGGACCCGCATGTAGGAGACGTGGTCGAGCTTCACCGCGTCGGGATTGGTGCGTGGATCGTCGCTGTAGATGCCGTCGACGCCACCGTGGGTGCCCTTCAGCACCACGCCCGCCTCGATCTCGACGGCCCGCAGCGCTGCCGTGGTGTCGGTCGTGAAGAACGGGTTGCCGGTACCGGCGCCGAAGATGACGACGCGGCCCTTCTCGAGGTGCCGGGTCGCCCGGCGCCGGATGTAGGGCTCGGCGATCTGGTGCATCTCGATCGCCGACTGCACACGGGTCGGCTGCCCGAGCTGCTCCAGGGTGTCCTGGAGCGCGAGGGCGTTCATCACGGTCGCGAGCATGCCCATGTAGTCGGCTTGGGCCCGATCCATGCCCTCGCCGGCGCCGTGGATGCCGCGCCAGATGTTGCCCGCGCCGACGACGACGGCGATGTCGACGTCGAACTGTCGTGCCGCGGCGACGATGTCTTCGGCGATCGCACGGACCGTGGGTCCGTGGATGCCGTGTTCGAGCGGACCGGCGAACGCCTCACCCGAGAGTTTCAACAACACCCGCTGCCAGCGGGCGGGATCGGTTCCTCGGGTGGTCGGTTCGTCGTCGCTCATCGAGTCAGGATCCGATCACAACCTGGACGAAGCGCGCAATGCTTCCGCCGCCCAGGCTGTCCTTCACGGCGGTCTTGTCGCCGTGCAGACCCTGCTCGAGGAGGGCGCGCTCGCCCATCCAGGCGTTGAGACGACCGGTGACGATCTTGTCCCAGGCCTGCTCGGGCTTGCCCTCAGCCTTGGTGATCTCGAGGAGCGACTCGCGCTCCTTTTCGATGTCGTCGGCCGGGATCTCGTCGGAGGAGAGGTACGCGGGCTTGGCGAAGGCGACGTGGAGGGCGACCTGGTGGAGGTCGTTTTGGCTGACACCGTTGCCCTCGACGACGACGGCGTTCACGCCGCGGCCGTCCTGGCTGTGCAGGTAGGTGTCGAGCGTGTTGCCGTCGGCGGCGACGATCTGCTCGACCGCGCCGAGCTCGATGTTCTCCTTGATCGTGACCTTGAGGTCGTCGATCGCGGACTGGTGGGCCCCGACCGCACCGGCGCCACCGGCGAGAACGGCGTCGGCCAGGCTCTGGGCGAGCGAGGTGACGGCGTCGTTCTTGGCCGAGAAGTCGGTCTCGGTCTTGATCTGCACGACGGCGGCGGTGTTGCCGTCGACGGCGATCGCGACGGTGCCCTCGTCGTTCTCACGATCGGAGCGGGCGGCGGCCTTGGCGAGACCCTTCTCGCGGAGGGCCTGGTTGGCGGCCTCCATGTCGCCGTCGGCGGCGTCGAGCGCCTTCTTGGCGTCCATCATGCCGGCGCCGGTCGCGTCGCGGAGGGCCTTCACGTCCTTGGCGGTGAAGCTCATGTCGGTGTTCCTTGAGATTGTGGGGGTTGTTCGATCAGGACTCGGGGGTGCCCTCGTCGCCGGCCGCGGGCATGACGTCCTCGGCCTCGGCGGGAGCGGCCTCGTCGGCGGCCGGCGCCGCGTCAGCGGCTTCCTTGGCGGCCGCGACGCGAGCCTCACGCTCGGCGGCCTGCACGGCGGCCTCGGCGCGGGCCTTGGCCTGCTGCTCGGCGATCTCGGCCTCCTGCAGCACGTTGCGCTGGGCCGGGGCCTCACCGGAGGCTTCGGCCTTCTTCGAACGGATGAAGCGGCCCTCGAGCACGGCGTCGGAGATGACGCGGCTCATGAGCTCGCCGGCCCGGATCGCGTCGTCGTTGCCGGGGATGGCGTAGTCGACGAGATCGGGATCACAGTTGGTGTCGACGACGGCGACGATCGGGATACCGATCTTGCGCGCCTCGGTGACCGCGATGTGCTCCTTTTTGGTGTCGAGCACGAAGATGGCGTCGGGCAGCTTCTGCATGTCGCGGATACCGCCGAGGTTGCGCTCGAGCTTGGTCAGCTCGCGGCTGATCAGCAGCGCTTCCTTCTTGGGCATGGCCTCGAACTCGCCGGAGTCGCGCATGCGGCGGTACTCCTGCATCTTGGCGACACGCTTGGAGATGGTCTGGAAGTTGGTGAGCATGCCGCCGAGCCAACGCTCGTTGATGTGGGGCATGTTGCACCGCTCGGCGTAGGACTGGATGGAGTCCTGGGCCTGCTTCTTCGTACCGATGAACAGCACGGTGCCGCCGTTGGCGACGAGATCACGGACGAACACGTAGGACGACTCGAGGTGGGTGAGCGTCTGGTGCAGGTCGACGATGTGGATGCCGGAGCGCTCGCCGTGGATGAACCGCTTCATCTTCGGGTTCCAGCGACGGGTCTGATGCCCGAAGTGGACGCCGGCTTCCAGCAACTGCTTCATGGAGATGACTGCCATGATGATTTCTCCCGGTTGATGGATCCGGACCGGACGCCGAGGCGACCGGGTGTGGTCCGGATCTGACGTTTGCTGGCGACCTCGGTGTGAGGACGCGCAGGGTCTGGGGACAGACCGCCGACCATGCTATCGCCGTGGCCCGCCGGACCCTCCGCCGCGACCCCGCTCAACCAAGCCATTCGGAGGCCACGATTCCGGCGGCCGCGGCCCGCTCGGCGGTCGCGATGGCGTCGGGCACCACGAGGTCGAGGATGCGGTCGCGGATCCCGGTGCACGCCGGGTCGAGGCCCGCGAGCGCGAGGCGCACCTCGCGGTGCACCTCGGGGAGGGCGGCGATCGCGCCGTGGGCCCCGACGGGGTCGAAGCCACCGACGACGACATGGTGATCCGCCCCCGCGGCGCCGGCCGCCGAAGCCGGCACGACGACGTCGGCCCGGGCCCCGATGGTGACGGCATGCACGGCCTCGGGGAACGCGACGTCGGCGGTGTCGCCCGCGAAACCGACCTCGGACAGATCGGAGAGGATCGGTGCCGCGATCACGTGATCGGGATCCAGCGATTCGATCATCTCCCCCATCCCTGCGCCGACCTGGTGGTGCCGAGCCGCGTCGAGCACCGTCGCTGCCGGCGCGCCGTCGTGCGGCGATGCGAGTGTGACCGCGACGGAGACGCCGACGTCGTCGTCGACCCGGGCGATGGCGTGCCGGGCGACGACCCCGCCGAGGCTGTGGCCGTAGACGTCGATCGCGACGCCGGGGTTGGCCGCCCGCACCCTCAACAGGACCTCGGCGAAGCGGTCGATGTGCCCCTCGATGCCGCCATGGGTCGACTCGGGTCGATACGTCGACCGGGGCATGTCGGCGTCCCAGTTGTGACCGCCCTCGGGGGCGAGACCGCCGTCGTAGCTAAAGCGGACGACGTCGTCGGCACGGTAGCCGACCGACGCGAGATCGAGCTCGGCTCGGATGCCGGCGTTCGCCGTCGAGGAATCGAGGCCGTCGATCACCACGGCGATGCGGCGACCCACCGGCGTCGGGACCCGGGCCGCCGTCTCGGCGGTCGTGCACGGCGGCGGATCCGCGACCTCGACCAGGCCGAGGATCATGCGGCGCACCATCTCCGCGGGCTCCAGTTCCGGTGCGATCGCCACCAGGATCTCGGCGTGGGCGGCCAGCCCGGCCACCAGCGACGACGGGTCGACGGCCTCGCGCATGATGGCGACGATCTCGCCGATCGCCCCGGCGACACCCCCGCGCGCACCGCCGCGTCGCTCCTGCACGAGGTCGTACAACGCATGACGCTCACCGAGCTCGACCGCGGCGAGGAAGGCGCCGGTGTCGTCGGCGCGATGCGGGACGAGGCGGACATCGATCCGCCGGACTCCGAACAGCGACGCAGGGTCGACGTACTCGCCATCGATGCGGGTCGAGAAGTGCACGGCACCCGTGGCCGAGCCGAGCTGCGCACCGCGGTCGACGACGTCGCCAGTGGTCACCCGCAGCTGTTGGAGTGGACCGTAGGAAGTTCGTAGTCCGCCCTCGTGCTCGATGGAGACGTACACGACCCCCGCGACGGGTCCGGCCCAGACCACCGTGCCCGATCCGGCCGCACCGATGCGGTCGCCCGCATCGGTCGCGTACTCGATGCCACGGTTGCCCGCGCCGTAGGGACCGTTCGGGAGGCGGAACGGGTCGAGGATCTCGGCCGACACCGGCGGCCGAAGCACCGGGTCCTGGGCGAGGGCCGGAGCGGTGGACGTCACCAGGACGGCCCACGCCACGGCGACGGACAAAACGACGAATCGGCGCACACAGCACCCCTTGCTCGTGGAGCTTCGGGGGGAAGTGGCGCCGAGGGCGTGGTGGGGATGGTACCGGGCGGCGGGTTCGCCGCCGCCGGCATCAGGCGAGTTCGCGTTCGCCGGCGGTGATGCGAGACTTCAGCTGCAGCACGGCCTTGGTGTGGATCTGACACACCCGGCTCTCGGTGACGCCGAGGACTCGGCCGATCTCCGCGAGGGTCAGGCCCTCGTAGTAGTAGAGCGTGAGGACGATCTTCTCTCGCTCGGGCATCCGATTGATCGACTCCGCGAGGATCTGACGCATCTCCTCGACCTCGAACACACCCATCGGGCCGTCCTTGGTGTCGGCGACGGTGTCGCCCAACGTGACCGACTCGCCGCGGTCACCGCCCGACAGCATCTCGTCGAGGGCGGCGACGCCCACGAAGCTGATCTGGCTGAGGGTGCTCTGCAGCTGGGCTTCGGAGACGCCCATCTCCTCGGCGACCTCTTTGTCGGTCGGTGCCCGATGGTTCTCGGACTCGAGTTTGGCCATGGCCTTCTCGAGATTGCGAGCCTTGGAGCGGACCGATCGGGGCACCCAGTCGATCGAGCGGAGCTCGTCGAGAATGGCGCCCTTGATCCGGGCGATGGCGTACGTCTCGAACTTGTAGCCACGCTCGGGGTCGAACTTCTCGATCGCGTCGATCAGTCCGAACACACCGAAGCTGGCGAGATCGGCCTGCTCGACGTTGCGCGGCAGGCCGACGCCGACACGGCCGGCGACGTACTTCACCAGCGGCGAGTACTGCACGATCAGCTTGTCTCGGAGTTCCTGGGTGCGATGTGCCTTGAACTCGGCCCAGAGCTGTTCGATGTCGTCGTTACGTTCGGTCACGGGGAGTCCTAGGCGCGTGGGTGAGTCGATCGGTGTACGTCACGCATGCGCTCGCGGCTGACCCGGGTGTAGATCTGCGTAGTGGCGAGATCGGCGTGACCCAACATTTCCTGCACAGCACGCAAATCGGCACCTCCGTCCAAAAGATGAGTGGCAAACGTATGACGAAGCGCATGTGGGTGCGTCGGCGCCACGGCTCGCCGGTCGAGGATACGCCTCACGTCGCGTGGTGTCAGTGACCGCCCAGCGCGGTTGAGGAAGAGTGATGCGGTGGTGGTCTCGCTCGTGACCATCGCCGGACGGCCGTCGCGCACCCATGCGGCGACGGCGTCGATCGCCGCATCCGATACCGGCACCAGCCGCTGCTTGGCCCCCTTGCCCCACACCCGCACCACGCCGCTGTCGCCGACGTCGTCGAGCTCGAGACCACAGAGCTCACTCACGCGGACGCCGCTGCCGTAGAGCAACTCGATCACCGCCCGATCGCGCAGGTCGATCTCGCCGGACTCCTCGGCCGATCGGGCCGAGCCCTCGAGGAGGCCGTCGATCTCGGCCGCGGTGAGCACGGTCGGCAACGAGGCCGTGCCCTTGGGGGCGGTGAGCGCAGCGCTGGGATCGGTGTCGACGCGGCCGGTACGCTGCGCCCAGTCAAAGTAGCGGCGCAGCACCGATGCCTTCCTGGCGATGGTGCGCCGGGCGTAGCCCGCCCGGTCGAGATCCGCGAGGTAGGCCCGCAGGGTGCGCCGACCCACCGCCTCGGGCCCGGCGATGCCATGTTCGTCGAGCCAGGCGACGGCGGCGACCATGTCGCGCTCGTAGACGGCCCGGGTCGATGAGGCGATCCGGGTGAGCGACTCGAGCCAGGTGGAGAGATCCCAGGCGGCCACATCGCCACACTAGCGCCGACCCACGAGGGGTGGTGGAGCGACCACATCACGCGCGCCGGACGCGGGCGCCGTCGTCGACGACGAAGCCGCCGGCGACGAGTTCGGCGATGGCGGTCACGACCTCGAGCACCGGGCGGGCCGATCGCACGGTGATCTGGTCGACCGACGTGGGGCCGTCGTCGACCGCGTCGAAGACCATGCGCAGGTGCGCCGGCACGGGGCCGGGCGCGCCACCCATTGGACCCGCCGGGGTGGGGGTCGACGACAACCCGAGCGCAAGGAGGATGTCGTCGACACCGAGCACCGGCGCGCACCCGTCGGCCAGTAACTCGTTGGTGCCTGCGGCTGCGGGGTTTCGAACCGAACCGGGCACCGCCATCACCGTCCGGTCTCGGCGAATCGCCTCGTCGACGGTCAGGAGTGACCCTCCAGCCGAACGCGACTCCACGACCACGACCACGTCGGCCATCGCCGCGATCAACCGGTTGCGGGCCGGGAAGCGCCAACGGCTCGGCGCGGCGCCGGGCGGGGCTTCGCTCGCCAACGTCCCCGCTGAGACCACCTGGGCCCAGAGGTCGCCGTGTCGGCTCGGGTACACGACATCAGGGCCACCGCCGACGAACGCCAGCGGTGGGGCACCGGCGGCGGCGAGCGCGCCGGCATGCGCCGCACCGTCGACGCCGAGCGCGAGGCCCGAGACGACGACCACTCCGGCCGCAGCCAGCCCGAAACCCAGCTCTCTCGCCACCTCACGACCGATCGCACTGCAGCGGCGCGTGCCGACGATCGCGACCATCGGCGCCGCCTCGTCGACCGGACGGCCCCGCCGAAAGAGCACGGGCGAGGGATCGAGATCGTCGCGGAGACGGGCGGGATGGCCGCGCTCGCCACCGGTGGTGACGGTGATGTCGAGATCGGCGAGCCGGGCGGCGAGCGCGGCCGGTTCCACGGCGGCGAGCACCGACCCCCACGAGCCAGCTTCGTCGACCGCGCCCACGCTCGACGGCGGTGCGCCGCCTCGCGCCAGACGGTCGACCATGACGATCGGATCGCCCGCCCGCAGCAACTGGTCGAGTCGAACCGGGCCGACCCCGGGAAGCTGGGCCAGTGCGGTGACGGCCGTGGCGGTGGTCCACTCACCCATGAGAACCCTCCACCAGGGGGCGCGCCCGCAGGCCGATCGCCGCATGGACGTCGGCCGGCCGCAGTGTCGGGCCGGCGTCGTCGAGATCGCGGATCGTGCGTGCCACGCAACGAACCCGCCGCAGCCCTCTGCCGCTGAGACGGCCGGCGACCAGCGCCTGCTCGAGGACCAGCGCTGCCGCCGGCTCGAGCGGTGCGTGTTCGTCGAGCGCCGGGCCGGCGAGATCGGCGTTGCAGCGCACGCCGCGCCGGGCCGCCAACTCCCGCACCGCGGCGACCCGTTCGGCGACGACCCGGGTCGATTCGCCGGCACCCCCGAGCAGCGCACTCGGCTCGGGACGGTCGACCCTGACCATGAGATCGAGCCGATCGAGCAGCGGACCGGAGACTCGCCGGGCGTAGCGGGCTCGCGCCGCGGGTCGACACCGACAGCTCACTTCACCACCCATGCCGCACGGACACGGGTTCATCGCCGCCACGACGAGGACCCGCGCCGGCTGGACGGTGGTGCCGCCGGCTCGCGCCACCCGGACCACGCCTTCCTCCAACGGTTGACGGAGCGCGTCGAGCACGGTGGGTGCGAACTCACCGAGCTCGTCGAGGAAGAGGACCCCACAGGTCGCTGCGCTCACCTCGCCCGGACGCGCTCGACCGGACCCACCGCCGACGAGGGCCGCCATCGACGCCGAGTGATGCGGGGCCCGAAACGGCGCCGCGGCGACCAACCCGCCGGCCGGCAGCGGAAGCCCGGCGGCGCTGTGGACCCGTGTGACCTCGAGCGCGTCGTCGGCGGAGAGGGCGGGCAACAAGCCGACGAGACGGCGAGCGAGCATGGTCTTGCCTGCGCCCGGTGGTCCGACCAGGAGCAGGTGATGGCCGCCGGCGGCGGCGAGTTCGAGTGCCTGGCGAGCGGCCGGTTGGCCACGGACATCGGCCAGATCAGGGGCGGCCGTGTCGTCATCGGGGGGCGGCGGTGCGGGCTCGGGATCGGGCCATGGCTCACCGTCAACGAGGGCGCCCACCACGTCGACCAGCGCCCGCACCGGACGGATGCGATCGCCGGCGACGTGGGCGGCGGCCACCGCGTCGACCGCTGGGACGAGGACGAGATCGCCGCCGATCGCGTCGGCGAGCGGCAACGCGCCGGGCACCGGACGCACCCCGCCATCGAGGCCGAGCTCGCCGAACGCGCCGAGCGCCGGCAGGTCGACCGGCAGCTGACCCGACGCCTGGAGCACACCGAGGGCGATGGGCAGGTCAAGGCCAGCGCCGGCCTTGGGCAGGCCTCCTGGCGCGAGGTTGACGGTGATGCGCTTGAGCGGCCACGACGCGCCGCTGGAGACGATGGCCGCACGGACACGATCTCGGGCTTCGCGACACGATGCGTCGGGCAGCCCGACGATCGAGAAACCGGGCAGACCGTCGGCGACGTGGACTTCGACGGTGACGGACCGGCCTTCGACGCCGGACAGGGTGGCTGATGCCAGAGTGGCGAGCATGGGACCTCCACAGGAGAACGGGTGGAGGTCGCCGTGACGCCGACGACCGAGCGAGACGACCCTAGGTCAGGGCTGTGACAACACCTCGCGCGTGTAGCGCACGACCGCATCGATCTCCGCGGTCGAGAGCGAACCGGAGAAGGCCGGCATGGCGTTGCGGCCGTTGGCGATCACCGCTCGCTGGTCGGCCGGATCGGGATAGTCGACCACGACCTGGCCCTCGCTCAGCTTCGGGCCGGTCCCTCCCCCGCCACCAGCGCCGTGGCAGTTCGCACAGCGTCGCGAGTAGACGTCGCGGCCGAGCGACAGTTCCTCATCGGGCGCGCCATCGGGACCGAGCGGCACCTCGGGCGACTCCCCTGCGCACGCGCCCAGGGTCACGACCGCGAGCACGAGCAGAACGAGACGCGCGGGCAAAGCGACACGGGCGAGGCCGGAGGCCGAGGTGGCGGAGCGCACGACAGCGACGATACTGACCCGATGGGAATGGACCCCACACGGCCGCATCAACGACGACCCGCCGACTATGTGTTCGTCGGCGCGACCATCGTCGTCGGCATCTTGTTGCTGGTGTGGGTCCTCTTCGGAAGCGCCTGACATGGACGACCCCGAGGCCTTCGGCGAGGTCGACGTGCGGTTCCTGCAGCCCTACCAGGCGACCAAGTGGTACGTCTGCCCGAACTGCAACCGCGACATCGAGCCCGGCACCGGTCACTACGCCGTCGTACCCAAGGAGGCGCCCGATCTACGGCGCCACTGGCACCGCGGTTGTTGGGACGGTCGCACGACCCGCAAGGCCCGCACCAAGAAGAAGCGCCGCTAGAACGCCGCTTCGAGCACCTCGATGTGGGGGCCGGTGACGGTCGCGACATCGAAACGGAGCCGCCCGCGGCGATCGTGCACATCGAGCCACGACATCGCGGTGCGGCGCAGGAACCGCTGCTTGCGCAGATCGACGGCCTCGAGGCCGGATCCGAATCGATCGCTGCTCCGGGTCTTGACCTCGCAGAACACGATCTCGTCGCCGCGCATCATCACGAGGTCGAGTTCGCCACCGCGAACACGCCAATTCTGGTCGAGCACGACATAGCCGGCCGACTCGTAGTGGCGGGCCACGCGGCGTTCCCCCCAACGACCGAGGGCGACTCTGGACTGATCAGAGGAGGGCATACCCGGACCGTAGGGCCGGGGTATGACGCGACTCAGTTGTCGCGCTTCTCCTTGATCTTGGCGGCCTTCCCGATGCGATCGCGCAGGTAGTAGAGCTTGGCCCGGCGCACGTCGCCCCGGGACACGAACTCGACCTTCTCGACGATCGGGGTGTGGACCGGGAAGGTGCGCTCGACGCCGACACCGAAGCTGAGCTTGCGGACCGTGTAGGTCTCCTGCAGACCCGAGCCCTGACGGCGGATCACGACACCCTCGAACACCTGGGTGCGCTCACGGTTGCCCTCGATCACGCGAACGTGGACCTTGAGGGTGTCGCCCGGCGCGAAGTCGGGAATGTCGTCCCGCTTGCTGAGATTGTCGACGAGATCGGTGGGCTGCATCGCTGCGCTCCGTACGGATCGGGAGAAAATGGACCATCGGCGGGGCAGACTGCCCGGGCCGACAGACAAGCCTAGGGGGACCACCGTCCGGTCCCACCCTCCGAACGCGAGAGCCGACGAATGTCCCGATTCAGCACCGCCACCCTCCGAGCCGTCGTGCTCGTCGCCACCAATCTCGTCGTGTTCGCACTGGCCGCGGGTGCCGCCGCGCAGGATTCCGACGGAGGCGCGTTCGTTCCGAGCGAACCGAGCGAGCGGGGCCTCACCGGCTCCTACGTGGTCGCCGCGGTCGTCGTCGCCGCCGTCCTCGCCCTCTTCGTCGCCCAGGCGGTGCGCAACCGACGATCCGACGACGAGCCGACCGCCTAGGGCAGGTCGATCCCGAATTCGGCGAGCGCCGACCGGTCGGCATCGCTCAACCCGCGTGCGTCGAGCAGGTCGGGGCGCAGCCGGGCGGTGCGTTCGATCGCCTTGGCGAGGCGCCACCGCGCCACCTTGGCGTGGTCGCCCGAGCGGAGCACGTCGGGGCTGCCCCAGCCTCGGAACTCCGCCGGCCGGGTGTAGTGCGGATACTCGAGCAGGCCGTCGGCGAACGACTCGTCCTCGATCGACGTCGAATTGCCGAGCACGCCGGGCACGAGGCGCCCGACCGCCTCGATGATCAGGGCAGCGGCGACCTCTCCCCCGGCGAGGACGACGTCGCCGACCGAGATCTCGCCATCGCACAGATACTCACGCACCCGCTCGTCGACACCTTCGTAGCGCCCGCACAACAGCGAGAACCCGTCGAGCTCGGCGAGCTCGTGGGCCATCGCCTGGTCGAAGGTGCGTCCGGACGGCGACAGGTAGAACAGCGGCCGGGGCGGCTCGACGGCCTCGACGGCACCGAACAACGGCTCGGGCATCATCACCATGCCGGCGCCGCCGCCGTAGGGCGCGTCGTCGACCGTGTTGTGCACGTCGGTGGTGGTCTGACGCAGGTCGTGGACCCGAATGTCGAGATGGCCGTCGCGACGACCCCGCCCGATCACCGACTGGTCGACGATGTGGTCGACCATCTCCGGAAAGATCGAGAAGACGTCGATCCTCACGGCCGGGTCGGCTTCTGGCTTGGCGCCGCTCGGCTCGTCATGTTGCTAGTCCTGATCTCGTTCGGAGGCCGCCTGATCGAGGTCGAACAGGCCGACGGGGACGTCGACGTGGATCTCGTCGTTGGGCGTGTACGACACCACGAACTGCACGGGAACGAGGGTGCCCCCGTCGATCTCGAGCAGATCCGACGCCGGGTTCTCCAACACGCGGGTGACCTCGCCGTGGGCGGTGCCGTCCTGGTCGATCACGGTCGCGCCGATCAGCTCGTGCACCCAGAGTTCGTCGGGATCGTCGATCGGCTCGCCGAGCAGCACCACATTGCGGAGGTTCTCGGCGGCGTCACGATCGTGCACGCCCTCGAAGACGACGAGCCACGAGCCCTTGTGCGGACGCGACGAACGGACCTCGAGAGGTCCGTTCGTGGTTTCGAGTACCGACCCGGGGTCGAGGCGCTCGGTTCGGTTGGAGGTGAGCAGCACGCTGACCTCGCCTCGCACGCCGTGCGGGCGGGTGATGCGGCCGATCTCGAGCACGTCAGTCGACGAACTCGACCTCGATGGCGGTGACATCGTCATCGACACCAGCGGCCCGCACCACGGTGCGGATGGCGGAGGCGACGCGACCGCGCTTGCCGATGACGCGGCCCATGTCACCGTCGGCGACGGTCACGTCGAGGCGGATGCCGTTGTCGGTTTCGCTCTGGGCGACGGAGACACCGTCGGGGTTGTCGACGATCTGCTTGACGACGAACTCAGTGACGCTCTTGGCGATCTCGGCGCTCACTCGCCACCGCCTTCGGCGTCGGCGGACGCTTCCTCGGCCTCGGAAGCGGCGGCCTCAGCAGCCTCGGCTTCCTTCTCGAGCTGCTTCTTGCTCTTGCGAGCGGCCCGCTCGGGAACCAGGGCGTCGAAGGCCTCACCGGTGTGCTCGGTCCAGGCGCCGGAGATCTTCAGGAGCTTCTCGACCCGATCGGTGGGCTGCGCACCGTTGGAGAGCCAGTGGACCGCACGCTCGTTGTCGATCTGGATGACCGACGGATCCTGGCGGGGCTCGTAGGTGCCGATGATCTCGATGAAGCGCCCGTTGCGCGGGGAGCGCGAGTCGGCGGCGACAACACGGTAGGTGGGCTGCTTCTTCTTGCCCATCCGCATGAGGCGGAGCTTGACGGCCATGAGGTGATCTCTTCTGTCTGCGTCGGAAAACTTCGTTGGGCGCGTGGAGGCCCGAACAACCGGTTCATTCAATCTGGCGGGGACATCCGTTCCAACCTCGACCCCACACTCGATGCGCTATGTTCCAGAGCGTGACGGCGGAGCTCCCGGACGTCGAGGTGTTCGAGGTGTTCGTCTTCGACGAACACGGGCACCTCGCCACGCCCAGCCCCGAGCCGGTCGACGGGATCGACCCCCGACTCCTCGCCGGACAGGTCGGTGAACGCCTGCGGGAGGTCAAGGCCACGCCCGGGCATCGAATCGGGCGGCGATCGGCGCCGGTGATCCGCAACGGGCTCGGTGAGGACATTTGCCAGCCGGTGCTGGCCCCGGCCCTCTCCGTACTCGACCGGCTCTTCGACTCACCGGATCTCCTCGGCGGGCTCCCCGCCCTCGAGATCGACGGACCGGGCGTGCGCACCGACGCCACCTCCGCCGTGTGGGAGGTCGCCCTGCAGACCGGCCCACCGACCGGACGCCGCGACGCCCAGCTCGCTGTCCACGCGAGCCCCTCCTGCAACCTGACGATCATCGAACTGGTGCCCCGGCGCCCGAGACGCGTGCGCACAAAGACTTTCGTCCGACTCGGCGTCGCCGCGATCGCCGAACTCGCCGAACGACTCCGACGACCGGCACCCCTCGCGCACCCGGTCTGAGCCGACTCGGGCCGCCGATCGGCCCCCGGCTACCCTCGGGCATGGCCGACGACGGGTTACGCGACGTCGAAGTGCTCGACGTGTTCGTCGTCGGCGACGACGGCGAACTCGCCACCGCGGCCTGGTGGGAGCGACCGGCACCCGCCCCCGCCCGATCGCCCACGGCGACCGACGACGTCCCAGCCGCCCTGCCGCAGCCGGCCACGACACCACCGGCCGCCGGTAGTGGGTCGGCTCCGGCTGCGACGCCGTCCGTCGTGCGCACGGTCGGCGAGTACGACGTCTGGCGGGCCGTGGTCGTCGAACCGTCGTTCGCGACCGCCCGGTGTCTCGACGGCAGTGCGTTTCGAGACATCGCGGGTCTGTCGATGGACCCCGAGCCGGTTCGGGTGGAGGGTCAGACCTCGGTCTGGAACGTCCGGATTCGTGTCGGCGCCGGGCGGAGCCGGGCGGCGGAACTGCTCGTGCACCCGTCGCCGTCGTGGGTGCTGACGGTCGTCGAGCTCCGTCCCCGATCGATCCGCCGCGGTCGACGGCGCTTCATCCGAGCCGGGCTCGGAGTCGTCGACCGGCTGAGCGAACGACTCGTCGGGCTCGACGCCAGCGCACCCGGCTAGTTCTGGCCGGGCAAGGTCGGGAAGCCGGGCGGGAGGCCCTCGCCGTCCTCGAGACCGGGCAGCGTGAGCGGAGTCTTCGGCACCTTGGCCGGGCCCTTCTCGGTGACGCGACCGCCGGCTTTGCGGCGCCCACCCTTCTGCTTGCCCTTCTTGTTGTTCTTGCCGCGGCGGTTCTTGGGGTTTTGCTTCTTGGTGCCGAAGCCCGCGAACTGCTTCATCATCTTGCGCATCTGCCCGAACTGGTCGAGCAGGTTCTTCACATCGCTCGGCTGCATGCCGGCACCGGCGGCGATGCGCTGGCGGCGGGAGCCGTCGATGATGTCGGGATCCATCCGCTCGGCGGGGGTCATCGAATGGATGATCCCCTCGATGCGGGCGATCTGACGATCGTCGATCTCGACGTCGCGGGCTTCCTTCGGGATGCCCGGCATCATTCCCATCAGGTTGCCGATGGGGCCCATCTTCTTGATCTGCTGCATCTGCTCGAGGAAGTCCTCGAGTGTGAAGGTGCCCTCCATCAGGCGGGCGGCGGCCTCTTCGGCCTGCTCGGCCTCGAAGGCCTCTTCGGCCTTCTCGATCAGGGTCTCGACGTCGCCCATGCCGAGGATGCGGCTGGCGAGACGATCGGGGTAGAAGGTCTCGAACTCGTCGAGCTTCTCGCCGGTCGAGGCGAAGGCGATCGGCTTGCCGACGACCTCCTTCACCGACAGCGCCGCACCACCGCGGGCGTCGCCGTCGAGCTTGGTCATGATGACGCCGTCGAGCTCGAGCGTGTCGTTGAACGCCTTGGCCGTGTTGACCGCGTCCTGACCGGTCATCGCGTCGATGACGAGGAAGGTGTAGTCGGGCTGGACCTGATCGGAGATCTGGCGGACCTGCTCCATCAGCTCGGCGTCGATGGCGAGGCGGCCGGCGGTGTCGACGATCACGACGTCGCGGCCGGTGCGCTCGGCTTCGGCGATCGCCTTGGAGGCGACGTCGACGGGATCGGTCGGCTCGGAGAAGACCGGCACCCCGACCTGGCCCGCGAGCGTGCGGAGCTGTTCGACGGCAGCCGGACGCTGGAGGTCGGCACCGACGAGCAAGGGGTTGCGGCCCTGCTTCTTGAACCACTGGGCCAACTTGCCGGTGTTGGTGGTCTTACCGGCACCCTGCAGACCCGCCATCAGCACGACGGTGGGCGGCTTGGAGGCGTAGGTGATCTTCATCGCCTCGCCGCCGAGGCTGGTGGTCAGCTCCTCGAGGACGATCTTGACGACGTGCTGGCCGGGGTTGAGCGCCTTCGACAGCTCCTCCCCCACCGCGCGCTCACGGATACGGCCGACGAGGTTCTTCGTGACATCGAGGTTGACGTCGGCTTCCAGCAGGGCGAGGCGGATCTCGCGCAGGACGTCGTCGACGTCGGCCTCGCTGAGCTTGCCGCGTCCACGGACCCGGCTGAAGATCCCGTCGAATCGATCGGACAGTGTCTCGAACATGGTGGGGTCAGGGTACTGCCCCGACCCGGGGAACGACGTCGGGCCGACGGCGGTTGCAGGCCCCGGTGTGGCTAGCGTTCGGGTGTGAACTTCACACTGCGCCAGTGGGGCGTCATCGTCGCCCTGTCCGCCGTCTTCATCGTCGCCGCGATCGTGATCAGCAATGACACCACCGCGCCGGAGGCGATCGAGGTCGAGGAGTTCGACGAGGTCGTGTGGTGCGAGACCACCAACGCGATCAGCACCTGGCGCTCGATCCTCGACGGCTCGGTCGACGGCGACTCGCTCGACGACATCGTCAATCTGCAGACCACCCTCGACGAGGCCCGAGACGTCGCCCCCGAGGAGTTGCGCACCGATGTCGCCCGGCTCTACGACTTCGCCCTGTTGATGGTCCAGGCGGTCGAGCGGGCCGACGGCGACCTGGAGATCGGGCTCCTCGACGCCCAGTCGAACACCGACCAGATCCGGGTCCAGCAGGCGATCACCGCGCTCAACGCCTCCGTCGAGGGCTGCGGCCACACCCCGCTGCTCAGCGCCACGGCCTGAGCTACCGTCGACCCATGACGGTGCGATCGGTGTACGCGATGGTCGACGAGGCCAAGGCCGGTCTCGACAACCTGTCCTGCATCGAAGCGCAACGACGCGTCGATGACGAGCATGCGCTCATCGTCGACATCCGCGACATCCGCGAGCTCCAGCGCGACGGCTGCATCCCCGGGGCGCATCACACGCCGAGAGGCATGCTCGAGTTCTGGGTCTCGCCCGACTCGCCCTACACCAAGGACGTCTTCCAGCACGGCCGCGAGCTGATCATCTGTTGCGCCGGCGGCATGCGTTCGGCGCTGGCCGCCAAGGCGCTGCAGGACATGGGGGTCGACACGGTGAGCCACATCGAAGCGGGGTTCGGCGGCTGGAAGGACGAGATGCCCGTCCAGACCCACGAGGAGTGGAAGGCCGCCCGAAGCGGCTGACGGCCACTCGAAGAGGGCCCTACTCGAAGAGGGCCCTACTCGAAGAGGGCCCTACTCGAAGAGGGCATTGACGAACTCGGTCTCGTCGAACTCGACGAGGTCGTTGATGCCCTCGCCCAGGCCGACGAGCTTCACCGGCACGCCGAGCTCGGAGTGGATGGCGACGACGATGCCGCCCTTGGCTGAACCGTCGAGCTTCGTGAGCACCACGCCGGAGACGTCGACGGCATCGGCGAACTGCTTGGCCTGACTCATGCCGTTCTGACCGGTGGTGGCGTCGATGACGAGCAGGGTCTCGGTGACGGTGCCGGCGCCCTTCTCGGCCACCCGGCGGACCTTCGACAGCTCCTCCATGAGGTTGGTCTTGGTCTGCAGGCGGCCCGCGGTGTCGGCCAGCACGACGTCGGCGTTGCGGGCGTTGGCCGACTCGACGGCGTCGAACACGACCGACGACGGGTCGGCACCTTCGGCGCCGCGGACGATGTGGACGTCGCTGCGCTCGGCCCACATGGTGAGCTGTTCGGCGGCGGCGGCTCGGAAGGTGTCGCCGGCGGCGAGCACGACGGTACGGCCGTCGTCGGTCTCGCGCTTGGCGAGCTTGCCGATGGTCGTGGTCTTGCCCACGCCGTTGACGCCGACGAAGAGCCAGACGGCCGGGCCGGGCTCGCCGCCAGCCGCGCTGACATCGGCGGAGAGGGTGCGGTCGAAGCCGGACAGCCGCTCGACCAGCTCGGCTTTCACGAGGGCCGGGAGCTCCGCGGCGTCTTCGACCCCGTCGGCCTCGACCTTGGCCTTCACCGCTTCCATGATCTCGGTCGAGGTGGTGACGCCCACGTCGGCGCGGATCAGCGCCTCTTCGAGTGACTCCCACGTGTCGCGGTCGATGCCGCCGGAGAAGATCCCGCCGAAGAAGCCAGACAGCGACGAGCGGGCACCGGCCAGGCGTTCACGAAACGACGGCCGAGGTCCGTCCTCGACGACGGGTTCGTCTTCGACCACCGTGTCGGTGTCGGCCGCCTCGATGCCGGGCAAGACGTCGGAGATGTCGACAACGTCGGTCAGATCGGGCGGGTCGATCGTGAGGCCCTCGTTGCGTTCGCGGCGGAGCACGACGAACGACGCGGAGATCATGACGATGGCGGCGATGGCGATGACGGTTGCGAGCAACATGAGGTGCGCAGCCTACCGGCGGACGCGAACCCGCCCGGCGGGAGCGCCGGGCGGGTTCTGCTTCGTTGGGGAGAGGGTGTCGGCCCGGATCAGTTCGACCCGACGGTGACCTCCAGCAGCAGCCGTTGGCCGTTGCGCAGCACCTCGACCTCGACGATCTCGCCGGGCCGGAAGAACTTGAAGTCCGCGGCCAGCTCCTCCATCGTCGTGACGAGATAAC
>JBCBYI010000054.1:0-19899 GCA_039815945.1 Actinomycetota bacterium
CGCGCTGGTCGGCGAGCTGCCTCGTCCGGTCGTCGAGTCGCTGACCGAATTCGGCCTCGCCTACGGCATGGCCTTCCAGGTCGTCGACGACATCCTCGACATCGTCGCCACCGACGACGAGCTCGGCAAGCCCGCCGGCAACGACCTGCTCGAGGGCATCTACACCCTGCCGGTGATCCACGCCCTCGCCGAGGACGACGTCGCCGCCGAGCTCCGGCCGCTGCTCACGGCCGACCTCACCCCCGACGACCGCGACCGGGCCCGGGAGTTGATCCGTTCGAGCAACGGCGTGCGCACCGCGCTCGACGTCGCCCAGGGCTGGGCCGACAAGGCCGCGGGCACGCTCACCGATCTGCCCGACACGCCGGGAGCCCAGGCCTTGCGGGCGGCGAGCGCCGACCTGATCGCCCGCGCCAACGCGCCGCTGAGCTGAGTTCGATGGTGCGTCCCCGCCGGCGCCGTCCGGTGCGGGTGCGCTTCCAGCCGTTCGACCATCCGTATGGCCACGAACTCATCGCCGCCTTCGGGGATCGCGCGCAGGTGACACCGTTGCGCCGGGCCGACGCGGACGTGGGACTCGACGACGTCGACATCTTCCACCTTGGTTGGCCCGAGTACCTCACGGGGAGCGACCCCGACGCGGCGGGCGCGCTCGCCGAGAAGGTCCGAGGCGCGGGGTTGCCGATCGTCTGGTCCCAGCACAACCTGCTCCCCCACCACGATCGATCGCCTGCTGCGATGGCGATGTACGCGGTCTGGGCCCAGGCCGCCGACGTGGTCGTGCACCACAGCCGGTGGGGCGAGGCCGTCGCTCGAGGTCGCCTGCCGTACCGCACCGCCGCTCACCATGTGGTGCATCGCCTCGGCTCCTGGGAGTCGCGCTACCGCGCCGTGGCGACACTCACGCGTGCAGAAGCCGAATCCCGCCTCGGATGGCGATCGGGGCGACTCCGGCTCGCGGTGATCGGCGCGCCTCGAGCCGACAAGCACGTCCAGACGGTGCTCGACGCCTTCGCCGCCACCGACCGCGACGACCTCGAACTCTCGGTCCGGGTCGGGGGGGACGAGTCGATTCCCGACGATCCGAGGATCAACACAGAGACCGGGCGCCGTGACGAATTCGAGTTCGCCGCCAAGCTCAAGGCGGTCGACGCGGTGATCCTCCCCTTCGACGTCGACGGGTCGATGCTCACGACTGGGATCGCAGCCGATGCGATCGGAGCGGGAACCGCGGTGATCGCATCGACGTGGGGCTACAACGTCGAGACGTTCGGCGACGCCGCCATTCGCTACGACGGCACAGCCGCCGATCTGGCGCAATGCCTCGCCTCGATCACTGCGCAGCAACTGGAGAGGTCACGACGAGCCGTCATCGGGCTTCGGTCCGCCCATGGGTGGGCTCCCTTCGCCGATCGACTCCTCGAGGTCTACGCCCCCCAGCGGTGACGTCGACGTTCAGGGCAGTTCCGACACGTACCAGGTGGTGCCGTCGGCGGTGACCTCGAAGGGGTGATGGATCCAACCGATCGGGAGGTCGGCCTCGGACCGGGTCACAGCGAAGACCCGATCACCGGCGGCAGCCGCGTCAAGGTGGAGCCCCGCCTCGATCGAGGTCGCGGGAAGCGCCGGCGGACCGAGCCAGGCGCAACCGGACGCGAAGGCCAGCTCGGCGCGACCCCATCGCGTCAAGACGACACAGTCGTCGCCGTCGGCGAGCGCCGCCAGTTCCTGCCCGGTGGTCTCCAACCGCGCCTGCCGGAACGTGGCGAGATCACGGAGTTCGGTGTAGCCGCCGTACTGGGCGACGGCGAGCACGGTCGCGGCGAACGCCATCAACACCTGGGCCGCTCGCCGGCGCAGCACCGACGCGAGGCCGAACCCGGCGGCGAGGCAGAGTGGGGCGAGGCCGGGGAGCAGGAAGCGTGGCGCGGGGTGCGCCTTCAGCACGGCGAACGGCGCGGCCAGGACGATCACGGCGCCGACGGCGGCGACGACCGGGTGCGACCACGGCCGGGTCCGTGCGACGGCAATTCCTCCCGCGACGACCAGGCCCCCGAACCACAGGCCCACCGCGGTCGACAACGAGTCACCCGTGCCGGCGTTGCCGTGGGCGTTGTCGAGCAACCAGACGGTGTCGGCGAGGCGGAACTCGAGACCGGCGCCCGCCCGCTCGCCGGCTTCGTCGAGCCGCGCCAGCGGACCGTCGAAAGAGGTGAACGAGCGGATGAGCCAGGGCGTGACTCCGACGAGATAGCCCATGCTGATCACGCCGGCCGGCGCGACGCCGTCTCGGCGTCGGCGAGCGAGCACGACCACCATGACGATCATCGCCACCGCCAGTCC
This sequence comes from Actinomycetota bacterium, assembly GCA_039815945.1. GTDB lineage: Bacteria > Actinomycetota > Acidimicrobiia > Acidimicrobiales > Aldehydirespiratoraceae > UBA11606. The sequence goes on from JBCBYI010000054.1 coordinate 2,344, forward strand.
CTCGGTGGGGCGAAACACCGCGGCGAGCGCCACCAGGACGACCGCGGCCGCCACGCTTCGCTGCGACGACCAGGGCCCGACCGCGACACCGATGGCGGCGAGCGCCAGGTAGGCCAGCCAGAGGTTGGGATAGGCCTCGGTCGAGAACACGATCACGACGCCACTCGCCACGAAGAGGGCGTGTCCGACGACGGCTGCCACCCCGACGGAGCGGTTCCAGATGGCGAAGGCCAGCGCACCGCTCGCCGCGCCGACGACGCCGAGCCACACCCGCAACGCGACGATCGAGTCGGTCGCGAGGGTGACGGGCGCGACGAGCCAGGCCATCCCCGGAGCGCGCTGGGGTCCCCACGGCAAGGGGTCGACCGACGCGGAGAACTGTGATGCGTAGATCGCCTCGTCGAACCGGTAAGAGCGGTCGAGATCCTCAGTGACGAGCGCGATGACGAGTCCGGCGAACGCGATGGCAGCGTGGGTCGCGTCGAGTCGTCGCTGCACAGATCCCATCATCGCTCGTCGACGAGTCCCGGTCGCCGCAGACCGACGCGGGACTCCGGAGAACGCGTCAGGCGTCGGTGGTCGGCTCGTCGGCGGTGTCGCCACGCACCTGCTCGGGCTTGAGCGTCGGGAACAACACGACGTCGCGGATCGTTGTGGTGCCGGTGAGCAGCATCACGAGACGATCGACACCGATGCCCAGACCAGCGGTGCCGGGCAGGCCGTACTCGAGGGCTCGGAGGTAGTCCTCGTCGACGACCATCGCTTCGTCGTCGCCCGCGGCGCCCTCGGCCTCCTGCGCCTCGAAGCGCTCGCGCTGGACCGCGGGATCGGTCAGCTCGGAGAAGCCGTTGCAGAGCTCGCGGCCGGCGACGATCGCTTCGAAGCGCTCGGTGTAGCCGGGACGCTCACGGTGCTCACGCGACAGCGGGGAGACCTCGACCGGGTAGTCGGTGACGAAGACCGGGCCCCAGAGTTCGGCCTCACACGTCTTCTCGTAGATCTCGAGGATGAGCTTGCCGGGGCCGTAGTGATCCTTCACCTCGACACCGAACTTGTCGCACAACGCACGGAGCTCGTCCATCGGCGTGTCGAGGTTGACCTCGACGCCGGCGTGCTCGGCGATGAGCTCCTCCATCGTGGCGCGACGCCACGGGGTGGAGAGATCGACCTCACGGCCGTCGTACTCGACCGTGGTGGCGCCCAGGACCTGCTCGGCGATGCCGGCGACGAGGTTCTCGGTGAGCTCCATCATGTCGGCGTGGTCGGCGTAGGCCCAGTAGAGCTCCATCATCGTGAACTCGGGGTTGTGCCGGGTCGACATGCCCTCGTTGCGGAAGACACGACCGACCTCGAAGACCTTCTCCATGCCACCGACGACGAGCCGCTTCAGGTAGAGCTCGGGCGCGATGCGGAGGTAGAGATCCTCACCCAGGGCGTTGTGATGGGTGATGAACGGACGTGCGAGCGCACCACCCGGGATCGGGTGCAGCATCGGGGTCTCGACCTCGATGAAGCCCTGGCCACCCAGGATCGACCGCATCGACGACACGATCTGGCTGCGCTTGGCGAACGCGTCGCGGGCTTCCTCAGTGACCCACATGTCGACATAGCGCTGGCGGTAGCGGGTGTCGGGGTCGGAGATGCCATGCCACTTGTCGGGGAACGGTCGCTGGGCTGGCGCGAGCACGTCCCAGCCGTCGACGCGGACGCTGAGTTCGCCGCGGCGGGTCATCATCACGATGCCGGTGACGGCGATCCAGTCGCCGATCGACAACCCGGTGAAGTCCTCGAACTCGGGCGTGGACTTCGCCATGGCGAAGAGCTGGATGCGGCCGGTGGAGTCCTGGAGCGACCCGAAGGCGAGCTTGCCCTGGTCGCGCCGCAGCATCAGGCGACCGGCGATCGTGACGACGACCTCGGTCTCGGCGCCGGCCTCGAGGTCGCCGTGCGCCTCGACGATCTCGGCGGTGGTGTGGGTGACGTCGTAGCGGTACGGGAAGTCGGTCATCAGGTGTTCCGGTTGTGGACGATCCGCAGACCGTGGAGGGTGAGGAAAGGCTCGACGTGTTCGATCGTTTCGGACACGGGCGCGATCAGATGGGCGAGGCCGCCGGTGGCGACCACGTTGATCTCGCCGAGGGTGTCGGCGAAACGGCGGACCATGCCGTCGATCATCGCCGCGAAGCCGTAGACCGTACCGCTCTGGATCGACTCGACCGTCGACTTTCCGACCACGCTGCGAGGCTCCACGAGCTCGATCGCCCGAAGCTGAGCGGCACGGCCGAAGAGGGCATCGAGGCTGATCTCGATACCCGGCGCGATGGCACCGCCCAAGAACTCGCCGTTCTCGGAGATGACGTCGAAGTTGTTGCCGGTGCCGAAGTCGACGACCACCGTCGGGCCGCCGTACAGGTCGTGGGCCGCAATTGCGTTGGCGATGCGGTCGGCACCGACCTCCTTCGGGTTGTCGTAGAGGATCGGCATGCCGGTCTTGACACCCGGCTCGATCACGATCGGTTCGTTGGGCAGGTAGCGCATCACCATCTGGCGGAGGTTGGCGAGGATGCGAGGCACTCCCGAGCAGATCGCGGTGCCGGTGATCTCGGTGTCGAAGTCGACGTCGATCGTGTCGAGCATCGAGCGCACCATCACCGAGTACTCGTCGCTCGTGCGCTCGTGAACGGTGGAGATACGCCAGTGGTCGGTGAGTCCGACCGCGGCACCTTCACCGGTCTCCGCGTCGGGGTCGTAGAGACCCAGCACGGTCTGGGTGTTGCCGACGTCGATCGTGAGGAGCACGCCCGACAAGCTACCGGACCCGGCCTGACGCCCCGCTCAGCCGAGACCGCGGTTGTCCTGCTTGAGGGCGAGGTCGACGGAGACCGCCGACGCGATGACCAGCAACCGCAACGGGTCGGTCAGCGGTTCGTGGATGGTCAGGACGTAGTTGTCGGCGTTGGTGAAGAGGGTCTTGGCCACACCCTCGAACGTCTTGGTGATGCGGGCGACCTCACGGCCGTTCGCGTCCTGCAGATTGAAGTTCCACGCCCGCCAGTTCTCGCCGTTGAGCGACCCAATCGTCTGGCCGTCCGCCTGGAGCGAGAAGCGGATCTTGCCGATGATGTTCTGCTGCAGGATCGAGCCGACGGGGTTACCGGCCCCGTCGGTGATGTGGACCTTGGACTTCGCGAACTTCGAGGAAGCGGGCTGCCTTCTTGAGGGCGTTCTGGCCGACCTGGCGGATCGCGGCGATCTGTTCGCCGCTGGCGTCGTAGACGGCGAACTCGCTGTTGACCTCGATCAGCTTCACCTTCTGGTTGACGACGAGGACCTGCTGGTCGAGTACGGCACCGGCGACCGAGGCGCCAGCGACGCCGGCCCGTTCCGCCTGGTCCTGGATCTTCTCCTTGGACATGCCGGTGGTCGGCAACGGCGCGCTGTCGACGATCGGGTCGATACCGGTTCGACCGTGGTCCGAGACGTTCTCGGTCCAGCGGGCGCCGTCCCAGTAGCGATGCTCGTGACGACCCGCAGGGTCGGGATACCAATCCGCCGGATGTTCACTCATGGCCGGATCGTAGAACGACCGGGCCGCACCCCAGGGTCGTTCAGCTGTTGGGCGTCGCGACGAAGACCGGGATCACACGACCGTGGCCGGTCGCCGCTTCCTGATACGCGGTGTAGTCGGGGTAGACCGCTTCGCCGCGTGCGTACCAGGCGTCGCGTTCGTCGCCCTCGAGCTCGCGGATTGTGTAGTCCTTCGGCTCGGGGCCGTCTTGGATCGTGACGTGATCGCGGGCGAGCAGGTTGTGGTACCAGCCCGGATGGGTCGGGTTGCCGCCCTTGCTCGCGATGATGCCGTACTCGCCCTCGTGCTCGACCCGCATGAGCGGCACCTTGCGGACCTTGCCGCTCTTGTGGCCCACCGTGGTCATCACGATGATCGGGATGCCGGTGTCCATCAAGGTGTTGGCCTCGGTGCCGCCCGACGCCTCGTAGCGCTCGACCTGGTCGGCCACCCAGCCCCAGGTGCTCGGTTCGTACTCGCCCTCGATCTCCGGCATCGGCCGTCCTTTCGTCGTGCGTCGCTCGCTGGGATCGCACCATAGGTCGGCATCGGGACCATCGTCATCTCCACATGGCCCGCCCGCTGATCAGCAGTCGGGTTCGCTCAATTCGGGGTCGACCACGGCCGAGGGCCTCGACATGGACAACCACACGCAGGTCCCGGGCCGAACCCGAACGACCCTCATCGGTTCGTTGATCGCCGTCGCCGGCCGCCAGCGCATGCTCACCCAGCGCATCGCGCTCTCCAGCCTGAGCGCCACCCAAGCCGACGAGTCGGCCCAGAACAACCACGACCTGCGCAACGGTTCCGTCGGTCGGAACCTCGGAGGCGACCTGCCCGCCGAGACGCTGTGGATCCTCGACGATTCGTTCCTGCAGGCCATCGGCCGTCACAACGCCACAGTCATCACCTGAGCCGCGTCGCGCCGACCCGTCTCCGTCGGGCCCGTGCCCGTCAGACCCGTTCGATGACGATGGCGGGGGCCATGCCACCGCCCGCACACATCGTGATGAGCGCGACCTGCTTGTCCTGGCGCTCGAGCTCGTCGAGCGCCGTGTTGATCAGGATCGCACCGGTCGCGCCGATCGGATGGCCGAGCGCCATGGCGCCGCCGTTGACGTTGACCTTGTCGCGGTCGAGATCGAGATCGCGCTGGAACTTCTCCGACACGACGGCGAACGCCTCGTTGATCTCGAACACGTCGATGTCGTCGGTCGTCATGCCCGCCTTCTCGAGCACCTTGCGGGCGGCCGGGACCGGCGCGTTGAGCATGAGGGTCGGATCGTCGCCCATGTTCGCCATCGCGACGATGCGGGCCCGGGGCGTCAGGCCATGGGCCTTCGTGTACTCCTCGCTCGCCCACAGGATCGCCGCGGCGCCGTCGACGACGCCGGAGCTGTTGCCGGCGTGGTGGACGTGCTGGATGTCGAGGTCGGGGAACTTCTGGTTGATCAGCTCTCGAAAGGTCTTGGCGTCGTCGCTGTGGCGATAGTCGGCCACCATCGGGAACGACGGGGCGAGCTTGGCGAGCGACTCCATCGAGGTGCCCGGCCGGGGGAACTCTTCTCGATCGAGGGCGAGGGTGCCGTCGAGGTTGAGGACGGGCACCAGGCTCTTGTCGAAGCGGCCTTCCTTGATCGCCGTCTCGGCTCGCGCCTGGGTCTCCACCGCGAGGGCGTCGAGAGCTTCGCGTCCGATGCCTTCGAGGGTGGCGATCGCGTCGGCGCAGACGCCCTGGTGCGACTGAGGATGGATCTCCTGAAGGTGCGCATTGCCGGCACCCATCGGCAGCAGACCCTTCTTGGGCAGCGACATCATCTCGGTGCCGCCGGAGACGACGAGATCTTCGAGCCCGGCCTTCACCGACGCGGCGGCGATGTTGGCCGACGTGATGCCCGAACCGCAGAACCGATCGAGCGTGACGCCGCTGGCCTTCATGTCGTAACCGGCGTCGAGCGCGGCCATTCGACCGAGGTCGCCCGACTGTTCCATCACCTGTGAGCTCGTGCCCCACACGACGTCGTCGACATCGGCGGTGTCGAATCCGTTGCGCTCCTGAAGCGCGCGCATCACGGTCGATCCGAGATGCTGGGGGTGGAGGTGGGCGAGGGCGCCCTTGCCCTGCTTGCCGATGCCCCGAGGGGTGCGGCAGGCGTCGATGATGAAGGCCTCAGACATGGCCCAAGGCTGTCACGCCGGCTCGGTGGGCACCATTCCGCCGTCGTTGTCGATCAGTCGGGCCGTGCCGAACTGCACGGCCAGCAACAGCCGCACCTCGTCGTGCAGCGGACCGTCGACGACCAGCGTGTCGGCCTGCACGGCAGCGACGTAGTCGAGCGTGCCGAGCGACGCCGTGGCGACGACACCGGCCATCACCGCCTCGACCGCCGTCGGGTCGGCCTGGCCGTCGGCGATCGCCGCGAGCCCGGCATCGAGCGCTCGTCGCAGCACCGACGCCTCGGCTCGCTCCTCGGGCGTGAGGTAGATGTTGCGACTCGACATGGCCAGACCGTCGGGCTCGCGCATGATCGGGCACGGTACGACCTCGACGGGCATCGAGAGATCGGCGGCCATCCGAGACACGACGGCGACCTGCTGCCAGTCCTTCTCGCCGAAGTAGGCCCGGCACTCCCCCACGATCGAGAAGAGCTTCGCGACAACGGTCGCCACTCCAGCGAAGTGCTCGGGCCGAGACGCCCCCTCGAGCGGCGCGGCGACCGGCGGCACCTCGACGACCGTCGCCATCGGCCGGGGATACATCTCCTCGACCGACGGCGCGAAGATCAGCGCCACCCCGGCCTCGGCGCAGAGCTCGGTGTCGCGGGCAAGATCGCGGGGGTAGCTCTCGAGATCCTCACCCGCGGCGAACTGCAGTGGGTTGACGAAGATCGAGGCGATGGTGACGTCGTTGGCCGCCACCGACGCATGCATCAACGACTGGTGGCCGGCGTGCAGGTAGCCCATCGTCGGCACAAAACCGACGGTGCGGCCTGCGGCTCGATGGGCATCGAGGGCCCGCCGGACCTCGGCGATCGTCTCCAGGATCACGGGTTCGGTCACGAGTCGTCCCCCATGGCCGCGAGGCGACGGGCCTCGACGAGCATGGCCTCGTAGGCGGCGAGCTCCCGAGGAGAACGACGGCCGATGGCGTCGAGGTGGGCGGCGATCGTGGCCTCGTCGCCGCGGGCGGCCGGGCCGGTGAGGGCGGCGGCGGGACCGATCGTGGTGGCGTTCTCGGCGCTGCCGAGGGCGAGCGCGAGCAGCGCGTCGGCCGGAACGCCGGCGGCGGCGCCGAGGCGTTGGGCGTGGCCGAGCAAGGCGACCAGATGGTTGGAGGCCACCGCTGCGGCAGCGTGGTAGAGCGCCCGGTCGTCGTCGGCGATCTCGAACGTGCGGCCACCGAGGTCGGCGGCGAGGTCGGCGACGATCGGATCGCCGGCGACGGCGAACCAGCCGCCCTTCAGTCGTTCGGCCCCGATGTCGGCGTCGGGGAGCGACATCAACGGATGCAACGCCGCCCGCCGCTCGTGGGGTGCGAGCACCTCGAGCCCGAGGGAGCCGGCCACGTGCGCGACCACGGCGCGGCCCGGGTCGATGGCGCCGGCGACATCGTCGATCGCCGCGTCGGGCGTGGCGATCAAGACGAGGTCGACGTCGGCCGCGGCGTCCTCGATCGGTACGCCCCGGCCCGCCATCTCGATCACGTCCCAGTCGTCGAGATCGTCGATCGCCTTCGCGAACGATCGACCGGCCCGGCCGGCACCGATCACCCGGACCGTGACAGGCCTCGGATTCACAGGTCCGCCAGCCGCCCGACGTTGCGCACGCCCTCGGCGGTCGCCGCCGCGGCCACGTCGTAGCCGTCGGGCAGCAGATCGGCCGCGAGGTCGGCGAGAGGCACGAGCACGAAGGCCCGCTCGAACATGCGGGGATGAGGCACGATCAAGTCGGGCTCGTCGTCGACGATCTCGCCGTCGACCCACAACACGTCGACGTCGAGTGTGCGCGGGCCCCAGCGAACGACCCGCACCCGGTCGGCGGCACGCTCTCGTTCCCGACACACGTCGAGGAGTTCGTGGGGAGTGAGCGTCGTGGCGAGTTCGACCACGATGTTGAGGAACGGCTCCTGTTCGATCCCGCCGACCGGATCGGTCTCGTAGGCGTCGGAGACGGCCACGAGATCGGGAATGGCGGCGACAGCGGCGAGGAGGTACTCGACCCGATCTCCCATGTTCGACCCGAGCCCGAGCAGCGCGCGTCGGGTCGTGGTCATCGGGTGACGGTGAGCCGCATCCCGCTGGAGGCGAGATCCTGGAGGACCGGCGGCCGGAGCTTGCGGACCTCGATCACGACCGAGTCGATGCGATCGTCTTCGAGAATCGCCTCGCCGACCCGCTGGGCCATGCGCTCGAACAACTGGAACGACTCGTTGATCGTCACCGTTTCGATCCGAGCGAGTACGGCGCCGTAGTCGATCGTGTGGTCGAGTACGTCGTCATGGGTGGCGGCTCGGACATCGGCATGGATGTCGACGTCGAACTCGTAGGGCTGGGGCCGACCCTGCTCCTCGGGGAGGGCGCCACAGATGCACATCTGCCGCAGGCCGCGCAGCTGGATGACGGTGGACATCAGTCGTCGTCCTCGTCGTCGCCGCCGTCGTCGATCTCTTCGTCGGTGTGCGCGAACGCGTCGTTGGGAACCTCCGACGACGGGTCACACCGCTCGATCATGGCGACGAGTTCACGGGCGACCTGCCCGAGCTCGCGCTCGAAGAGCCGCTCGGTGATCGAGATCGCCTGTGGGCCGTCGGGAACGAGGCCCATCCACAACAGGTACGCCGCGACCAAGCCGGTGATGCGCTCGCCCAGTTGCTCGCGGTGCACGACGATCTTGTCGCCGGCGGCGACATGGTCGCGGATGGTCGCCATCGCTCGGGTGAGGCTGAGCGGGCCGGCCGACGGCCCGCTGAACGGCACGTGATGGAACGGCACCCCCATCTCTTCGTAGTTGTGCAGGTTGTGGTTGGAGCCGCACAGCGACACGACGAAGTCGAAGTCGTTCTGGCGCAACCAGATGATCTCCTCCTGGCGCCGGACCTTGCGATGCGCCGAGCCGTACCCACCGGGTCGCTCACACACCGCCACCTTGTCCTTGATCACCCAGGTGAAGTGGCGGGGCTCGATGCCCTGCGCCCACTTGCCTCTCATCGTGCGATCACCCCCACGGCGTGGACCGTAGCCCGCACATCGTGGACTCGGACGATGTCCGCCCCCAAAAAACCACCCCAGGTGGCCATGGCGAGCGAACCTTCGAGCCGATCGTCGGCGGGAACCGACGCCGGGTCGTCGCCGCGGACCGAGGCGTCGCTCGCGGCATGCAGATCGCCGATGGAGCGCTTGCGGCTCACGCCGAGGAGCACCGGGGCGAGATCGACAAATCGATCGAGGTTGGCTACCAGGTCGAGGTTGTGGTCGAGGGTCTTGCCGAAGCCGAACCCGGGGTCGACCCAGATCCGCTCGACCCCGGCCGCGCGGCCTCGCTCGACCGCGTCGCGGAGGAACTCATGGACCTCGGCGACGACGTCGTCGTAGGTCGGATCGTCCTGCATCGTGCGGCTCGGGCCACCGGCGTGCATCGCGATCCATCCGGCGCCGTGGGCCGCAGCGGTCGCCTCCAGCGACGCGCTGACATCGTTGACGATCGTGGCGCCGGCGGCGAGGGCGGCCTCGGCCACCTCGGCCTTGGTGGTGTCGATCGACACCACCGTTCCCGGACGAGCAGCGAGGATCCCCTCGATCACCGGGATCACGCGAGCCAGTTCGGTGGCGGTGTCGACCGGTTCGGCACCGGGCCGGGTCGATTCACCGCCGACGTCGACGACATCGGCGCCCTCGTCGAGGAGGTCGAGCGCATGCTCCACCGCGGCCTCGGTCGTGTCGTGTCGCCCGCCGTCGCTGAACGAGTCGGGCGTGACGTTGACGATTCCCATCACGCTGGGCATGCGGGTCAGACCTCGCCGAGGAAACGCATCGCCTCGGTGTGGGTGGCGGGGTGCTCCGACGGTTCCTTGACGGGTGTGATCACGGGTCGAGAGTAGCCACGGTTCACTCGGGTTCGAACACTCGGATGGCGTCGAGTTCGCGATAGTGCTCCGCCACGTCGAGTCCGTAGCCCACGACGAAGTCGGGCGGGATCGGGAAGCCGGCGTACCGAGCGCCGCTGTCCTGGGCTCCCTCGCGCACCAGCAGCGCACAGATCTCGAGCGACGCCGGCCGCCGATCACCGAGCACGCTGCGCAGGTAGGCGAGCGTGAGGCCGGAGTCGACGATGTCCTCGACCAGGATGACGTCGCGTCCCTCGATGTCGGTCTCGAGATCCTTCACGATGCGAACCACACCCGACGAGGTCGTCCCGGCGCCGTACGACGACACGGCCATGAAGTCGATCTCGACGGGCAGTTCGATCGCACGGGCGAGGTCGCTCATGAAGACGAACGCCCCCTTGAGGACGCCGACGAGCAAAGGGCGGCGCCCCTGGTAGTCGGCGGTGATCTCGGCGCCGAGCTCGGCGACCCGAGCGGCGAGATCATCGGCGGCGATGATGGTGCGGCCGATCGAGCCGGCGGGGACGTCGCTCACGGCGCCGACCGTAGCCCGCGCCCGGGTCAGCCGGCGGTCTGGATCGCCGCGACCGTCTGGAGGTCGTCGTTGGACGCCCCGTAGACACCGAACACGTGGAGACGGCTCCCCCGGCCCTGGACGACGATCGGATCGCCGAACGGGTCGACCCAGTTGACGACGGTGTCGCCGACCGCGGTGGACTCCGCCGTCGCCCCGGTCGCGTCGGCGAAGGCGGTGATGGCGTCGACTGCCTGGAGATCCGCCAACTCGACCGACACGACGACCACGTCGCCGGGACCGAGGCTCGGACTCGCGACCGTGGCGTAGACCCCTCGCACGAGATCGAGTTCGCCGAGCTCCGGCGCCCAGAAGTCGATCTCGGTCTGGCCGGTGACCGGATCGAGATCGAATGCGAAGGTGGGATCGAGGGCCGGCGCCAGGAGATCGTCGTTCGCCAGCGAGATCTGGGGTTCGATCGGCTCGATCGGCTCGAACGCCGAACCCGGATCGGTGAGCGTGCCGTCGAGGTCGAACAGCGGGCCGATGGCGTCGCCGTCGGCGGCGGAGGCACCGAGGGCCAGCACCGAATCGACGAGATCTTCCAGGGTCGCGGGGTCGAGCGCTTCGACTGCGGTGAGCATGGCCGAGAGCCCGGTGCGGATCGGCGAGATGTACCAGACACCGTCCACCTGGCGGGTCACGAAGCCGAACTGATCGATGCTCTCGAGGCCCTCGGTCGCAGACAGGCCGCCGAGTTCGTCGTCGCAGATCCGCTCGACCTGCGAGTCGACGGCGTCGGCGACCTCGACGACGAGGCACTCGCCCTCGGTGTGGATCGAGAGCTCGGCGGTGTCGCCGAAGAACTCGTCGACCACAACGGCGTCGATCGCGACTGCGGAGGAACTCAGCGCCACCGACACCGAGCTCCCGGCGTCGGACGAGGCGACGAACGCCAACGACTCGATCGACACCGCGGCGAGATCGTCACCGATGGGTTCGGTGGCGAACGTGAGCTCGTCGAATCCCCAGGTCCATCCCGATGCTGCCGCATCCTCGAGCAGCGCGTTGGTCTCGGGCTCGAGGTCGCCGAGGAAGAGGGGTGCGTAGTCGTAGAGGACCGCCATCTCCCCGGGGTCGAGTGCACCGATCATGCGCCGGACGTCGAGGTCGGCGAGCTCCTCGAACAGCAGGCGCACCGGACCCTCGGGCGTATCGCCGCCGATGGCGGCCGGGCGATCGAAGGGGTCGGGCAACGGTGACCTGATGTCGAGCCGGACGCTCTCGGCGACCGTGTACCAGAGGCTGAGGTACCAGCGACCATCGCGTTCGACGGCGACCAGCGGTGTCGTGGCGGGATCGACCGTCTCGAGGTCGGTCTCGGTCATCGACCGCTGGTCGGCGTCGAGGCGATCGAGTACGAGCGCGCCCAGCGGCATCGCCGCAACGTCGATCTCCCCGGCGACGACACCGGAGCCGAGGTAGAGGTGGGCGAGGCCGTTGCCGGGCCGCTCGACCCGCGGCTCGAAGCCGGTCAGTTCGAGGTCGATTCCGTCGACACCGGCGAGATCGATCTCGGCGTCGAGCACGTCGAGCCGAACGAGCTCGTCGACGAAGTCGAACCCGACCTCGAACAGGGTCGAGCGTTCTGACGGCTCCATGATCGCGGCGAGGGCGACGATGTCCTCGTCGTTGATCGCGGCGATCGCCTGCTCGAGCGCGGCCTCGGGCGACTCGGCACCGCCGTCGGCGGTGAGGGCACCGAACGCGAGCACCGTGCCGCCGGCGACGAGCACGACGGCCGCGACCGCAGCGACGATCCGACCGAGCGTCGGCCCGACGCCCGAACGATCGGCCTCGACCGCATCGACGACGATGCGATCGGCGGGCGGTTCTGCGTGCACCTCGGCGCCCGGGGGACGGTCGACCGGCGTCGGCGGCCGCGACGGCGGCACGGCCGACGACGAGCCGGGAGGCGCCCAGGCCGAGGGCGCGTCGGGGATCGGGGAACCGGCCGAGGGCTGGCTCGGGGTCGAGGCGTCGGCCCGCGGGGCCCACGGATCGTCGTCATGGGTGCTCATCGAGACCGCCCTTCTCGTTGCGCCACGCCGGACATTCGTAGCAGACCACTCCCCATCGACGCCGTCGCCCCGAGACCTGAGCCGACCCACGCTCCCCACTCGACCGCCAACGGCGACCAGATCACTGCGAGCGTCGCCAGCGCGAGGGCCGGACCGAGCACGACCAGGCCGGAGCGGGCGACGGTCGGGCGATCCCAGGCGACACCGAGCAGGCCGACGGCCGCGCCGAGGACCACGAGGCACCAGCCCCCGACCAGCACCGCCCGGGTCCAGCCGTCGAGCAGGTCGATCGCCGATGCACTCGACAGCAACTCGATCGTGGAGCGGGTTCGGCCGCCGGATCGAGCCCAGGGCAACAGCAGCGAGAGCGCTGCGGCGACGCCCGTAGCGGCGACCAGCCAAGCCCGGAAGCGGGGTGTCACGACCGAGAGGTTACGACAGACTGCGTCGTGCCCACCTCCTCGCGTCGTGTCGTCTCGGCATCCATGGCCTCGATGGTCGCCGCGATCGCGCCGGTGCACCTCCTCGGTTCACTCGCCCCCGAGATCCAGGATGAACTCGGCTTCGGCGACGCCGCGCAGGGTCTCGCCGTCGCCGGCTTCTTCGGCCTGTCGGCCGTGCTCACCTCGTGGGGCGGGGCGTTCACCGATCGGCGCGGCTCGACCCGCGCCCTGCGGGTGGCCGTGGCGTCGAGCCTGGCCGGCGCGATCGTGGTCATGACCGCTCCCCGCTACTCGATCATCGTGGTCGGTCTGCTCATCGCGGCGATCGGCAATGCGATCGCCCAACCGGGGAACAACGCGTTCATCTCCGCCGGCGTGCCCGTCGAACGGCGAGGTTTCGCCCTGGGGCTCAAGCAGTCGGCCATCCCGATCTCGACGGGCCTGGCCGGGCTCGCGTTGCCGATCATCGCCATCACCGTCGGCTGGCGCTTCGCCTTCCTCTACCCCATCGCAATCGCGACCGCCGCACTGCTGCTGATCCCGGCCGTCCCGACCGCCCCGGCGTCACCCACGACCGCCCGGGTGTTCCGCCCCTCTCGAGGACTCGCCCTCATCACCGCCGGATCGGTCGCCGCAGGGGTCGCGGTGGCTCCGGTCGGGGCCTTCCTCGTCCGATCCCTCGAAGACGCCGGCTTCGATCCGGGCACGGCCGGGATCGTCCAGCTCTGCGGCAGCGTCACCTTGATCACCACCCGCATCTCGTGGGGCCGGCTGATGGATCGCACCTCGCTCGACCGCTTCCGATTCGCCGTCGTGCTGCTCGCCGTCGGCTCGATCGGCTACCCGCTCCTCGCCTACGGCAACGCCCCGCTCATGGTGCTCGGCGCCCTCATCGCCTACGGCGCCGCGTGGTCCTGGCCCGGGGTCGCCCATCTCGGCGTCGTCGAGCACCACCCCGGCGACATCGGCGGCGCGAGCGGCGTGCTCCAGGCCGGCATGTTCACCGGCGCGACCATCGGCCCCGGCATGTTCGGGATCGTGGCCGAACAGGCGTCCTTCGCCACCGCCTGGACGATCTGCTTCGGCGGCGCCGTGCTCGGCTCGATCCTGATCGCCGCCGGCGGCCGCACGCTGCGACGGGGGGACACCTGAAAACGACGACGGCCCGGGCCGAAGCCCGGGCCGTTCGTTCGATTCAGCTCAGGATGTGAGCATGATCGGCACGCCGATCACATCATGCCCATGCCACCCATGCCGCCCATCGGATCGCCGCCCATCGGCATGGCCGGGGCTTCCTCGGGCTTGTCGGCGACGAGCGCCTCGGTGGTGAGCAGCAGACCGGCGATCGAGGCCGCGTTCTGCAGGGCAGCACGCGTGACCTTGACCGGGTCGATGACGCCGGCGTCGATGAGGTCGACCATCTCGCCGGTGGCGGCGTTGAAACCTGTCGAGCCCGACTCGGCCTCGACACGCTGGACGATGACCGCACCCTCGTGGCCAGCGTTGGCCGCGATGAGCTTGGCCGGCGCCTCGAGCGCGGCGTGGATGATGCGAGCGCCAGTGGCCTCGTCACCTTCGAGCGAGCCGACGAGGTCGGCAACGGCCGAACGGCTGCGAAGCAGAGCGGTACCGCCGCCAGCGACGATGCCCTCTTCGATCGCAGCGCGGGTCGCCGAGAGAGCGTCCTCGATGCGGTGCTTCTTCTCCTTGAGCTCGACCTCGGTGGCGGCGCCGACCTGGACGACGGCAACGCCGCCGGCCAGCTTGGCGAGGCGCTCCTGGAGCTTCTCGCGGTCCCAGTCCGAGTCGGTGTTGTCGATCTCGGCCTTGATCTGAGCGACCCGACCGTCGACGTCGGCGCTGGAGCCAGCACCCTCGACGATCGTGGTGTCGTCCTTGGTCACGACGACCTTGCGGGCCGAGCCGAGCAGGCTCATGTCCGCGGAGTCGAGCTTGAGGCCGACCTCTTCAGCGATGACCTGCCCACCGGTGAGGACCGCCATGTCCTGCAGCATTGCCTTGCGACGCTCGCCGAAGCCGGGGGCCTTGACGGAGACGGAGTTGAACGTGCCACGGATCTTGTTCACGACGAGGGTGGCAAGGGCTTCGCCCTCGATGTCCTCGGCGATGATCAGGAGGGGCTTGCCCGACTGCATGACCTTTTCGAGCACGGGCAGGAGGTCCTGCACGTTCGAGATCTTGCCCTGGTTGAACAGGATGTACGGATCGTCGAGCACGGCTTCCTGGCGCTCGGCGTCGGTGACGAAGTACGGCGACAGGTAGCCCTTGTCGAACTGCATGCCCTCGACGAAGTCGAGATCCATGCCGAACGTGTTGGACTCCTCGACCGTGACGACGCCGTCCTTGCCGACCTTGTCGATCGCGTTGGCGATGGTCTCACCGATCGAGGTGTCGGCCGCCGAGATCGAGGCGACCTGGGCGATCTTGTCCTTGGAGTCGTCGACCTGCACCGACTGACCGGCGAGGTTCTCGACGGCGGCGGCGACGGCCTTCTCCATGCCCTTCTTGACACCCATCGGGTTGGCACCCGCGGCGACGTTGCGCAGGCCCTCACGGACGAGCGCCTGAGCGAGGACGGTGGCGGTGGTGGTGCCGTCACCGGCGATGTCGTTGGTCTTGGTGGCGACTTCCTTGACCAGCTGGGCCCCCATGTTCTCGAACTGGTCTTCCAGTTCGACCTCACGGGCGATGGAGACACCGTCGTTGGTGATGGTCGGAGCGCCGAACTTCTTGTCGAGCACCACGTTGCGGCCCTTCGGGCCGAGGGTCACCTTCACGGCGTCGGCGAGCTTGTTGACGCCCGCCTCGAGACCACGACGGGCCTCTTCGTTGAACTTGAGAATCTTGGCCATGGTGCGGAGATCAGCCGATCTTCGCGAGCACGTCGCGAGCGTTGAGGATCAAGAAGTCCTCGCCCTCGTTGCTGATCTCGGTGCCGCCGTACTTGCTGTAGACGACGACATCGCCGACGGCAATGTCCATCGGGATCAGATCGCCGGACTCGCTACGACGGCCGGGGCCAACGGCGATGACTTCGCCCTGCTGGGGCTTTTCCTGGGCGGTGTCAGGGATGACGAGGCCGCTGGCGGTGGTGGACTCAGCTTCGCTGGAGCGGACCACGATGCGGTCCTCGAGGGGCTGCAAGCTCATTCGATCCTCCGAGAATCGGGTTGTCTTCGGCAACTGCTTGGGGATCCCGAGCACGCTTAGCACTCGGGGATGCCGAGTGCTAACGATACGACGCGGCCCGGTCCCCGACAACCCTCGGGGCGGCGGATCGGACGGGTTTCAGCTCGACGCCGACGAGCTGGCCGATCGGCGCCGAACGGTCGCCCGGCGAGCGAACGACAATGAGTCGTTGGCCACCTTGAGCAGATCCTGGACGGTGTCGGCGAGTCGGGTGTCGGCCACCCCCGAGAGCATCGACACCCCGTCGAGCTCGGCGGCGGCCAACGCCGCGGTCGCGTCCTCACAGAAGCGCCGGCCGATCGTCGACGCCTCGGCCGCCGTGCGGTCGAAGAGCACGGCGACGAACTCCGATCCCGTCCAACGACCGATGAAGTCGTCGGGCCGGGTGGCCAGCTGGAGGGCTTCGGCGACGGCGGTCACCGCACGATCGCCGCCGGACTTGCCGAGGCGAAGGTTCAGTTCCTGGAGCCCGTCGATCTCGATCAGCACCAGCGCGCCGCCGTCGGCGTTGGCGGCGACCTCACGGATGCGTTCTTCGGTGCGGCGACGGTTGGGGAGGCCGGTGAGCACGTCGGTGCTCGCCTGGAGTTCGGCCTTGGCGAAGGCACGGAGCGTACCGATCCGGGTGGACGCCTCCCCGGCGACGGTGGTGAGGTCCTCGACCAGTTCGCGAGGCGGCGCCTCGCCCACCGGCCCGACGGCGTGCAACACCCCCATCGGCTGACCCATGAAGGTGAGCGGTGAGCAGACAGCCGAGCACGGCTCGGCGCGCGACGCGAGGTGCGGGCACGAGCGGATGGCCTCGGAATCGTCGAACACCATCGTCGAACCCCGACGAACCGCCGGGCACGACCACGGCGAGGCGACGCCACACCCGGCGGCGCCGTTGACGGGATGCTCGACGACCGCTCGGAGGTGCGCCTTGCTCGAGTCGGCGAGCAGGAGCTCGGCGGCATGGCCGGGCGCCGCGGTCTCGATCGCTCGTGCGAGCACGGCGTAGGCGGCGGCCTCGTCGTCGGCGACGTCGAGGCCGTCGGTCACCTGGACCGACAGGGTTCGTCGGGCCGTCTCACGAGCCGCTCGATCCCGCCAGCTCTGCAGCTTGTTGAGCGACCGTTCGATCGAACGAGAGAGCGGAAGGATCGCCGTCGAGACGACGACGGCGAACACGATCGAGGCGACCAGTGCAACGATCTGCATCCACTGGAACCAGTCGCCGAGCGTCGCCTCGATGTCGAGGACGTCCTCGTCGGCGTGGACGAGGAAGCCGTCGGAGAGACGCTCGAGCCGGTTCACCGTCTCGGTCACCCGCACGGTGTCGGGCAGCACACTGCCCTCGTTGTCGATGGCGATCGCGACCCGGCCGAGCAGGTGGTCGAGTTCGAGCTTCTCGGCCTCGAAGTCCGCGCCGAGCCCGTCGGAAAGCCCGGCGAGATCGTCGCGCAACACCGAGAGCGAATCGTCGGAAGCGGACACATCGGCGTCGGCGCGCTCCAGAGCGTTGGCGAGGTCGAGCAACAGCCGGCTGGCCTCGTGAGAACTGTGACTCTCGTCGAACTGCGTCGTCGAAGCGCTGTCGAGGTAGCGGACGCTCAGGACGAGTGCAATCACCAGCCCGAACATCACGAGAAGGCAAC
>JBCBYI010000055.1:0-19821 GCA_039815945.1 Actinomycetota bacterium
GTGCGCTTAGCCGCCCGCCGATCCGTAGCGTGCTCTCGTGGACGACGAACAGACGGTACTCATCCGCGTCAACGGTCCCGACCGGCCCGGCATCAACGCCGGGCTGATGGCGGTGCTCAACCGCTGCGACGCGAGCGTGCAGGACATCGAGCAGATCGTGATCCGCGGGCAGATCGCCCTCGGCGTGGTGGTCGACGTGCCGGCGGGCCGTGACCTGCTCCGCGAGGTGCTCCTGTGGGGTTGGGAGGAGTCGATCGAGGTCGACTTCGAGGTCGTGCCGACCACGCCGACCCCGAGCGTGCCCGGCCTGGTCGTCACCGTGCTCGGCCCCAACGTGACCCCGGGCGAGTTCGGTGCGGTCACCCGAGCGATCGCCGACGTCGGCGCGAATATCGATCGCATCGTGCGGCTGTCGCGCTATCCGGTGATGTCGTACGAACTGCTCGTCCGCACCGCCGAGGAGCAGAAGCTCCGGCGAGCGTTGCTCACCGCCGCAGCCGACGAACCCGACCTCGACGTCGCGGTGCAGCGAGAGGGACTCGGCCGACGGGCCAAGCGTCTGGTCGTGCTCGACGTCGACTCCACCCTGATCCAGGACGAGGTCATCGAACTGCTCGCCGCCGAGGCGGGCTGCCTCGATGAGGTGAAGCGGATGACCGACGCCGCGATGGCTGGCGAGACCGACTTCGAGACGTCGCTACGAGAGCGGGTCCGACTGCTCACCGGCCTCGACGTCGCCGCCGTCGACCGGGCGTGGGCCAACCTGCGCTACACCCCCGGCGCAGCGACCTTCCTTCGTACCCTCAAGCGACTCGGCTTCGTGACCGCTGTCGTCTCCGGTGGCTTCACCGTCTTCACCGATCGGCTGCGTGAAGACCTCGGCCTCCACGCCGCCCACGCCAACGAACTCGAGATCGTCGACGGTCGCTTCACCGGCGAGGTCGTCGGTCGGGTGGTCGACCGCGAGGCCAAGGCCGACCTCCTTCGATCGATCGCCGCCGACGCCGGCGTGCCGATCGAACAGACCGTCGCGGTGGGCGATGGTGCCAACGACCTTGCGATGCTCGAGGCCGCGGGTCTGGGCGTGGCCTTCAACGCCAAGCCGGTCGTCGAGGCGGTGGCGGACACGAGTGTCAACGTCCCCTATCTCGACGCCGTGCTGTTCATGCTCGGCATCCGGCGCGAGGACATCGAAGCGGCCGACGCCTGATCAATCCGTCCCGGCCTCCAGGGCGGCGAGGGCGGCGACGACACACCGATCGAAGGCTCGGTGGACGCCGTCGAGGGTCACCCGGGCGCCGACCGTCGCCCCGACCACGAGGACCTCGGTGCTGTGGGCGGCACCGGCGAGGAACGACAGATCCCAGACCGGATCCCACGGCAGACCACCGTCGAGGCACCGCCGCAAGAAGCGATCGGCGAGCGCGTGGCCGTCGTGATCGTCCTCGGAGAACACGATGTTCATCCGACAGGTGCCGACATCGGATTCGATCGGACCGAGACAGCCGTTGACCCAGTCGACCGTGCCGGTCGGCCGACCGCCGTCCCACAGCACGTTGAACGGATGGAAGTCGCGATGAATGAACCGCGGCGCCCCGTTGGGGGGCCGGACGACGAGCACCTCGTTGACGGCCCGCCACGGCCCGGGGTCAGAGGTCCACGGGGGAACGTCGATCGGAGCGCGGTACCACGAGCGGTAGAGCGGCAGCGCCGCCGTGGGGCGGCCGGCCTCACCGATCGCGATCAACGTCTCGGCCAACCCGTCGACCCACGTCTCGCCGTCGGGGCGCCCGTGCGGTCGGGGCTCGCCCGGGAGGCGTGTCATGACCAGCGCCGGAACACCGAGCCGCTCGCCATCGGGATCTGAGGCGACGACCCGTGGCGCGTCGAGACCGACCTCCGCCGCCGCATTCATCGCCGCCACGTCCTGGCGGACGTGATCTTCACCGGCGAACTCGACACCCCGATCGAAGACCTTGGCGACCAACGCCCGGCCATCCGCCTCGACCGGCCAGACCGTCGCCGTCGATGCGCCGGGAAGCGGCGACCCGAAGCTCGGTGCGCTGGTCGCGGTGACGTCGGCGATCCAACTCGCGAGCTCGGGGGACGGCTGCTGTGACATCGGTTCAACCATACGGTCCCCCGCCGACACCGCCGGTAGCGTTCGGCGCCATGGGTCAGTTCGCACACGAGACGGCGATCACGGCGACCGGGGAGGGCACCTGGTCGACGCGGATCTCCGAAGAGTGGAACATCGGACCGAACGCCAACGGCGGGTATCTGCTGACGTCGGCCCTACGAGCCGCTCGAGAGGTCGCCGGTCAGCCCGACCCCTTCACCGTCACCACCCACTTCTTCCGTCCCGGCATCGGTGACGAAGACGCCGAAATCGAGGTCGAGTTGCTCAAGCCCGGCCGGACGATGAGCACGGTGTCGGCCACGCTCTCGCAGCAGGGCAAGGCCCGGATCCACATGCTCGCCGGCTTCGGTGACCTCGACGCCACCACCGAGCACGACGCCGAGTGGACCATCCCGATGCCCGACATGCCCGGGCCCGACGAGTGCATCGACCGTCGGTCGCTCAACCAGGGCGTGCAGATCAACCTGATGAACCGCTGCGAGATCCGCGTCGACCCGTCGATCCAGCGCGACCCGTCCGAGGTCGAGACCGCCGAGGTCTTTGGCTGGACCCGCTTTCGCGACGAAGCCGACGCCGACGTGATGGCCCTGCCGTTCTTCGCCGACGCCTTCCCTCCCACCGTGTTCACCCGGCTCGGCCCCATCGGCTGGGTGCCGACACTCGAGCTCACGGTGCAGGTCCGTCGTCGCCCCGCACCCGGCTGGCTGGCGTGCCACGTCTGGACCGATGACACCCACAACGGCAAGCTCATCGAGTCGGTGCGCGTGTGGGACTCGACCGGCGCGCTCGTCGCCCAGGGACGCCAGCTCGGCCTTCTGATCACCGGCAATGTCGCTGGCTGACGTTCCGTCAGACGTCGCTGGCTGACGTTCCGTCAGACGTCGCTGACTGACGTTCCGTCAGACGTCGCTGGCTGACGTCTGCGGCTGAGCCGCGAGACTGGTGCCATGCCGATAGACGAACACCGGGCCGCCAACCTCGCCAACTGGAACGAACGGGTCGCTGGCCACACCGCCGCCGACGGCTACGGCATCGCCGCCCTCGTCGCCGACCCCGACCACGTCAGCGACGTCGTCGCCTTCGACCGCGACGTCTTCGGCGATGTCACCGGCAAGACGCTGCTCCACAGCCAGTGCCACATCGGCACCGACACGGTGTCGTGGGCGAAGCTCGGCGCGACGGTGACCGGGCTCGACTTCTCGCCCACCGCGCTCGATGCGGCCCGCTCGCTGGCCGAGCGAGTCGGTGTCGACGCGACCTTCGTCGAGACCGAGCTCTACGACGCGCCGACCCACATCGACGAGCAGTTCGACTGCGTCTACACGAGCGTCGGGGCGATCAACTGGCTGCCCGACATCGCCGAGTGGGGTCGGATCATGGCCGACTTCGTCGCGCCGGGCGGCTCGTTCTACATCCGCGACGGTCACCCGATGCTCGGCACCCTCGACGACGAACGCAACGACCACGCCCTCGTCGTCGAGTATCCCTACTTCACCACCGACGAGCCGCTGCGTTGGGAGAGCGACGAGAGCTACACCGGCTCGGCGAAGCTCGAGCACACCGTCAACTACGAGTGGAACCACTCGATCGCCGAGGTGGTGATGGCGTTGATCGACGCCGGCCTCGTGCTCGACGAACTGCGGGAACTCACCCACCTCGACTGGCAGTTCTTCCCGTTCATGGAAGCGGAGGGCGAGCGTTGGTACCTGCCCGAGGAGCGGCGCCTTCACCTCCCCCTCCAGTTCTCGATCCGAGCACACAAACCGGCGTGAGCCGCTGACGCGCCCGTCGGCCCCACCTCTAGGGTGCATTCGTGAGCGAGCAGACCCTCACCGTCTCCGAGCTGGGCATCGTCGTGCGGGCGGCGCTCGAACAGGCGATGCCCTACGGCGTGTGGGTCGAAGGCGAGATCCAGGGCCTGACCCGGAGCCGCAACGGTCACGTCTACTTCGATCTGATCGAGCCGGCAGAGATCTCCGGTGCCGCCCCGCTCGCCACCGTTCCCGTCGTGTTGTTCCGCGACACCCGCGATCGGGTGAACCGGCTGCTCAAGCGCCACGGCGACCCGATCCGCATGACCGACGGCGTGAAGATCCGCATCCAGGGAATGGTCGACTTCTACCCACCGAGCGGTCGGATCCAGCTGCGCATGTCGGCGATCGATCCGACCTACACCCTGGGCGTGCTGGCCGCCGAGCGGGAGGCCTTGCTGCGTCGGCTGTCGGATTCCGGGCTCCTCCAGGCCAACGCCGGCCAGACGGTGCCGGCGGTGCCGTTGCGGATCGGGGTCGTCACCTCGATCGGCTCGGCCGCCCACGCCGACATCACCACGGTGTTCGAACGCAGCGAGCGCTCGTTCACGCTCGTCGAGATCGACACGGCCGTGCAGGGCGCCGGCGCCGAGCGCACGATCGCCGCCGCCGTCCGGGCGGCGGTCGAGGCCGAGGTCGACGTGGTGCTGATGGTCCGCGGCGGCGGTTCCAAGACCGACCTCGCCGTCTTCGACCACGCCGAGGTCGCAGAAGCGATCGCTTCGGCCACGGTTCCCGTCTTCACCGGCGTCGGCCACGACATCGACCGCTCGGTCGCCGACGAGGTCGCCCACACAGCGCACACCACCCCGACCGCTGCGGCGCAGGCGATCGTCGCCGTCGTCGACGACTGGCTCGGGCGTCTCACCGCCCGCGAAGTCGAGATCACCCACCGAACCCGCCGTGCCCTCGCCGCGGCTGACGATCGACTCGAACGGTCGGGGGACGAGCTACGCCGCTCGGCGCGTCGGGCGGTCGACGATGCCGACGATCGGCTCGCCACCGCCTCGGCGCGCCTGCGCCGCTCGTCGGTGCGAGCCGAGGCCGGCGCGCTCGCCGTGCTCGACCGGGCGGTGACTCGGATCGAGCTCGCGACCCGACACGGCCTGCGAGCCGCCGAGCTGCGGCTCGACACCGCGGAGGCTCGCACCAAGGCGCTCGACCCGGCGATCGCCCTCGCCCGCGGCTGGTCGATCACCCGCGGCCCCGACGGCTCGGTCGTCCGGTCCGTCGTCGATGTCTCGCCCGGCACCGAGCTCACCACCCAGGTCGCCGACGGCACGATCAGCAGTACGATCCCAGCCGATGAGTGACGACGAGCAGATCGGCTACGCCGATGCGATGCGAGAGCTGGAGGCGATCCTCGACGATCTCGAGGACGACGACCTCGACGTCGACGTGCTCGCCACCAAGGTCGAGCGGGCGTCGACGCTGATCCAGCTCTGCCGCGACCGCATCGGCTCGGCTCGCGTCCAGGTGGAGAAGGTCGTCGCGTCGCTCGAGACACCGCAGGGCGACGACGACACCGACACGCTCTTGACCGACGGCTCCGACGACGAATGAGCGCGGCGCCGACACAGCTGACCGAGGTGGCCGAGCGCACGTCCGCCGCGCTCGCGGCCTTCTTCGACCAGGAGATCGAGACGTGGCGTGGCCTCGATCCCACGATCGAACGACCCCTGACCGATCTCGCCGAGTTCGTGGCCGGCGGGGGCAAGCGGATCCGGCCCGCGTACTGCCACTGGGGCTACGTCACGGGCGGCGGCGACCCCGACGGCGCCGGTTCGCTCGACGGATGCTGCGCGGTCGAGTTGCTCCAGGCGTTCGCACTCGTCCACGACGACGTGATGGACGGTTCGCCAACTCGGCGCGGCCGGCCCACCGTGTGGGCCCGTTACATCGAACGTCACCGAGCGGGCGATTGGCAGGGCGAGGCTCGCCGCTTCGGTGAAGCCGCGGCGATCCTGGTCGGCGACATCGCCATGGTGATGGCCGACCGCCAGATGAGCGGCGTCGATGCGCCGGCCCGCGCCGTGTGGGATCTGCTCCGCACCGAGCTCAACTTCGGTCAGTACCTCGACGTGGTCGGCACCGCGAAGGGCAACGTCACCGCCGAGATGGCCCGCACGATCATGGCGAACAAGACGGCGGGCTACACGATCGTGCGGCCACTCCAGCTCGGGGCCGCGATGGCCGGATCGCCCGAGCTCGCCGACGCGCTCGCCGCCCACGGCATGCCCCTCGGCATCGCCTTCCAGCTGCGCGACGACATGCTCGGTGCCTTCGGCGACAGCGCCAAGACCGGCAAGCCGGTCGGCGATGATCTGCGCGAGGGAAAGCCGACCGTGATGCTCGCGCTTGCCCGTGACGCGGCCACACAGGCCCAGTTGGCCGTTCTCGATCGGGTCGGCCCGGCGGTCACCGACGACGAGGTCGCTGCCATCCAGCAGGTGATGGCCGACACGGGGGCGGTCGCGCAGGTTGAGGACGAGATCGATGAGCTCCTCGACGAGGCGCTCCAGGCGATCGAATCGCTGCCCGACGTCAACGGCAGCCGCGACGCCCTACGCGCACTCGCCGACTTCGTCGTCGACCGCGACGCCTGATCCTCGGCTCTAGCCTGAGGACCATGCCCGATCCGTTGGCCGAGGCCGCCCGACGTCGAACGTTCGCGATCATTTCGCACCCCGACGCGGGCAAGACCACCCTCACCGAGAAGTTCCTGCTCTACGGCGGTGTTCTCACCAGCGGGGCCGGCTCGGTGAAGGCCAAGGGCGACCGCCGCTCGGCGACGTCGGACTGGATGGAGCTCGAGCAGCAGCGCGGGATCTCGATCACGTCGACCGTGCTGCAGTTCCCGTACCGCGACAAGGTCCTGAACCTGCTCGACACGCCGGGCCACCGCGACTTCTCCGAGGACACGTACCGGGTGCTCGCCGCCACCGACGCCGCGATCATGGTCCTCGACGGTTCGAAGGGCATCGAGTCCCAGACCCGCAAGCTGTTCGAGGTCTGCCGCGACCGGGAGATCCCGATCGTCACCTTCATCAACAAGTGGGATCGCCCCGGGCGTGATCCGCTCGAGCTCCTCGACGAGATCGAGGAGCAGCTGATCCTCGAGCCGGTGCCGATGAACTGGCCGGTCGGCGAGAGCGACCGCTTCCGCGGCCTCATCGATCGCACCAGCGGCGATTTCGTCCGCTACACCCGCACCGCCCGGGGCGCCGACGAGGCGCCCGAGGAAGTCGTCGATCCCGACCGGGCCGAAGCCGAGGAGGGCGACCTCTGGCTCGAAGCCCAGGAGGGCATCGAGCTGCTCGACGTGATGGAGCGCAGCTTCGACAAGAAGCGTTTCGAAGCGGGCGAGTTGTCGCCGGTGTTCTTCGGTTCGGCGCTCACCAACTTCGGCGTGCGCATGATCCTCGATGCGATGGTCGACCTCGTGCCGTCGCCCTCACCCCGCATCGATCGTGCGGGCGATCCCCGTGCGCTCGATGCTCCGTTCTCGGGCATCGTGTTCAAGGTCCAGGCGAACATGGACAAGGCTCACCGCGATCGGGTCGCGTTCCTTCGGGTGTGCTCGGGCCAGTTCGACCGGGGCATGGTCGTCACCCACGAGCCCACCGGCAAGCCATTCGCCACCAAGTACGCCCACTCCGTCTCCGGTCAGGATCGCGAGACCATCGAGCAGGCGTTCCCCGGCGACGTCGTAGGTCTGGTCAACGCCAACGACTTCCGGGTCGGCGACTCGGTCTTCGTCGATTCGTTGGTCCAGTGGCCGCTGGTGCCGTCATTCGCGCCGGCGCACTTCCGCATCGCCCGCACGCTCGACACGTCGAAGGCGAAGCAGTTCCGCTCGGGCATCAGCCAGCTCGATGAGGAAGGCGTGGTGCAGGTGCTGCGAGAACCCGACGTCGGCGACCAGGCGCCGATCCTCGCTGCGGTCGGTCCCCTGCAGTTCGAGGTCGTGCAGCATCGCCTCGAGAACGAATTCGGCTCGCCGGTCGAGCTCGTCCCCTGCGCGTGGACCACCGCCCGGATCACCGATCAGGAGTCGGCCGACAAGCTCCGCGGCATGAGTGGCGTCACCGTCGCCGCCCGCTCCGACGGTGAGCTGCTCGCACTCTTCGAGTCGCCGTACTGGCTACAGCGGCTCGAGATGGACCAGCCCGAACTCACCCTCACCAAGCTCATCGCCGAAGGTTCCTGATGCTCGCCATCCTGCTCACCGCCCTCGCACAGTCGACATCCGACCTGGGCGACGAGGTCGCCTCGGACTCCGGTGCGGTCGCCGTCGTCGGCTTCATCATCGCCGGATTCGGCGCCGTGCTCTTCGCCTACATCTACCGGCGCCGCAACGGCTGAGCCTCGAGGGTGCGCATCGCCCACACCCCGACCGCCGGACCGGGTGCGAGGGCGGCGAAGGCCACACCCCATCCAAATTCGTCACGGAGCCACGGCACGAGAAAGATCGTGACAACACTGAGCACGAAGCCGGCCGCGAGCTGGAGCGTGAGCGCCGTGCCCACCGCGTCCCTCGGCACGACCTCGCTGACGATCGTCGAGAACTGGGCGGAGTCGGCGACGACGGCGTAGCCCCACGCGAGCAGGACCGCGGCGACGATCGGCACCGGCGCGTCGACCAGGAAGCCGACGAACACGGCGACGGCGCCGGAGAGTTCCATCGCCCGACGCGCCGCGTAGGCCCGACCGAGCCGGTCGCTGACCCGACCGGCGTGGATGGATCCAAAGGCACCGACGCCGATCACCGCGAACGCGAGCCCGCTCGCCGCCCGACCGTCGACGAGCTCACCCGAGAAGGCGGCGACCCACGCCCACATGGCGTAGAGCTCCCACATGTGGCCGAAATAGCCGAGACTCGCGAGCCGGAACGAGCGGTTCGCGACGACCCCCCGAATCCGGCCTGCGTCGAAGGGCACCGGCGGCGAGAGATGAGGCCCGGGGCCGCCGAAGACCTCGACGAGCAGGCCGCCGCCGAGGGTCAGGCCCGAGATGATCAGCAGCGTCGGCTCCCACGCGAAGCCGCCCAGCGCGTTGACCAGATGCGGAAGCGCCGAGCCGAGCGTCAGGCCACCGATCATCACGCCGAGGGCGAAGCCGCGGCCCTCGGCGAACCAGCTCGACATCGCCTTCATCGCCGACGGATAGACGAGGGCGAGGAAGGCACCGGTGAGGGTCCGGAGGCCGAGCGCAGTCTCGAACGAGTCGCCGACGACGACCAGGCCGTTCGCCGCGGCGGCACCGGCGGCGCCGACGAGGACGAGTCGACGGGGCCGGACCTGGTCGGCAAGCCCGGTGACTGCGCTGGCGACCGCACCGATCACGAAGCCGACCTGCACGGTGATGACCAGCAGACTCGATTCGAGGGTGCCGATCGACCAGCGCACCCGGAGCTCGCCGATCACCGCGCTGGTGGCGAACCACGGCGACATCGCGAGCACGACGCCAGCGGCGAGGAGCAGCAACTGCGCACGAGGGGTCCGGGGCACGAGGGCCATGATCGGACAACCCGATCCGTACATCCGGACATTCCGTGGAACTGATTCCGACGACCGCCTTCCGTTCAGTCCTGCGATTTGCTTTACTTACGCTGTAAGGCAACCGACCGGAGTGTCATGACCGACCTGCAGGGCTCCCCCACCGGCCACGATCACGGCCGTCCGCCGATCGCCGATTGGCTGACCGACTTCGACCACCAGCACCCCGACTACGCCGCTGCCGCGCCCGAGGTGTGGGAGGAGATCCGCACCAGCGGCTGCCCGATCGCGCACTCCGAGCGCTACGGCGGCACCTGGCTGCCGACCCGCCACGAGGACATCGCGGCCATCAGCAAGGACCCGGAGCACTTCTCGAGTCAGGGCGTCATCGTCACCGAGTTCCGCCCCGACATCCCGGCACCGATGGGCTACGCCCCACCGATCACCAGCGACCCGCCGTTCCACGCGATCGCACGCGGCATCCTGCTCAAGTTCTTCTCGCCGAAGGCCATCGACTCGTGGGAACCGGTCGCCCGCGAGACCTGCCGATCGCTCATCGCCGACATCAAGGAACGCATCGCCGCCGGTGAATCCATCGTCGACGCCGCCCAGAGCTACAGCCAGCACATCCCCGTGATGGTGATGGCCGACATGCTCGACCTCCCCCGCTCCGACGGCGACGAGTTCCGCCGCTTCATCCACAACATCATGGAGCAGGGTGCGATCGCCGACGAGGAGCGCCCCTACGAGGAGACCCTCGACTACTACCTCGACACCAAGGTCGCCGAGCGGCGTGCGAACCTCGGCGACGACCTGATCTCGTACCTGTGCGAGGCCGACATCGAAGGCATGCCGCTGCTCGACGAGCACGTCCGCGGCACGATCGGCCTGCTGATCATCGCCGGCATCGACACGACCTGGTCGGCGATCGGCGCGTCGATGTGGCACCTCGCCCAGAACCCCGACGACCGTCAGCGCTGGATCGACGATCCCGACGTCCAGCCGTTCGCGATCGAAGAGTTCCTCCGGTTCTACGCCCCGGTCACCATGGCCCGTCTCATCGCCAAGGACACCGAGATGGCCGGCTGCCCGATGAAGGCCGGCGAGTGGTCGCTGCTCCCCTTCCCGGCCGCCAACCGCGATCCCGAGGCGTTCGAGCAGGCTGACGAGTTCGTCATGGACCGATCCCGCAATCGTCACTCGGCGTTCGGCCTCGGCATTCACCGGTGCATCGGCTCGAACCTCGCCCGCATGGAACTGCGGGTCGCGATCGAAGAATGGATGGCCGCCTTCCCCGACTTCGAGCTCGCCGATCCCGACACCGTCACCTGGTCGACCGGCCAGGTCCGCGGCCCGCGCCAGCTTCCGCTTCGCTTCCCGTCCTGACCTACGCTCAGTCGATGCGATCGCTCGCCGCTCCGATGGTCATCGCGGCCGTGCTCGCTGCCGGATGTGGCGGGGGCGACACCGAGGACGCGAGCGATCCGATCACCACGGAGAGGTCTCCCACCACAACCACGTCGTCGAGCTCGACGACACCGACCACCACGACAACGACCACCACGACAACGACCACCACGACAACGACGATCCCCGAACCGGTCGCATGGGTCGACTGGGTCGCGGTCGAATTCGAGGACGACATCACCATCACCGACGTCGCGATCGGGGATCGGATCTGGGTCTCGGCCACACGCGAGTTCCCCGACGAGTACGGCGAGACCCCCGTGCTCTTCGTCTCCGACGACGGTGTCGAGTTCAGCGAGATCGATCTCGCTCCGTTCGGCATCACCCGTGAGGCGATGTGGAACCGCGCTGCATTCGGGTGGACCACGATGACCACCGTCGACGGCGAGCTCGTCGCGCTCACCGCCTTCGATCGAGATCCGGCCAACTCCGCCGAAGTCGCCTACGACGCCTGGATCCTGCGGGGGCGCGAGACGCTTGAACTCGTCGGACCGGAGGCGACCGGCCTGCTCCAGAACCTCCCAGGACCCGAGAACTTCCGCTTCTCCAGCCTCGGTCAGCTCGTCACGACCGATCTCGGCGTTCACCTCGCGACCGGTGGCCGGTGGTGGCTGCCATTCGCCACCGCCGACAACGACTTCGCGTGGGGATACTCCGAGGACAGTCGCAGGTGGTCGGTCGACAGCATCGACGAAGATGACAACGACGGCCACTGGTCGGGGCCGACGGCGATCGATGCTGAGGGGGCGACCGTGATGGCCGCCGGGTCATTGGGCCGCGGCTCGGGACCCGCCGACATCCGTGTCACCGGCGACGGACTCACCTGGTCGGCGGTCATCCCGCCGCTGCCCGACGGTGCGACCGTGGCCCAGATCAGCATGCTCGCGCTCGGCTCCGACGTCGGACTCGCCTTCGGACGAACCGGCCCCGAGACGTTCCAGTACGTCGATCCCGTGCTATGGCGAACCACCGACCGCGGCGCCAGCTGGTCGATCGTCTCGGTTCCTCCGCTTGGCACCGACGTCGCGCTCCGCGACCTCGTCTGGGACGGCTCCCGATTCGTGGCGATCGGCGCCCACATCGACTTCAAGGTTGATGAGATCTGGGAGTCCACCGACGGTCTCGACTGGACCCTGCTCACCTCCCCATTGGGCGAAACCAACCTGCCGTTCCGATTCCGAGATGCGAGATCGGTGTCCTCTGGTGCGGTTGCGTTCGCCGACGGCTCACTCGTTTGGTCCCCGGCCCCTCCGGGCTGAGTTCATGGCCCCCGCCCTCCCGACCTAAGGTTCCCGTTGTGAAGATCACGTACAACCGCGAGGCATGTCAGGGTCACAACCGCTGCTACATGCTGGCGCCCGAGCTGTTCGACACCGACGACGAGGGCTACGCCGTCCTGCTCGTCGAGGGCGAGGTTCCGGCCGAGCTCGAAGAGAAGGCGCGACTCGCCGCGGACAACTGTCCCGAGTTCGCGATCGAGATCGAGGAGTAAGGTCCGCCTCGATGCGGATCCACAAGTTCCAGACCACCGAGGCGTTCATCGCCATCGACCTCGACGGCGCTGAGGCGTCGTCGGGCCCCGTCCGCTGGGCCAAGAAGATCCTGCAGGGTGGGGCGAAGGATCTCGCCCGGTCGCAGACCTACACCTACGCCGCACTCGGCATGCAGCGCGGCGGTGCTGCGGCCGGCATCTCCGCCGCACCCGAGGATCGTGCTGCCGCGATCGAAGCGTTCCTCGCCGAAGCCGAGGCGCTCGTCGCCGATCGGACGTACCTGCCCGACGCGGCGAAGGGCATCGGGCAAGACGAACTCACGCCGCTGCACGCCGACGACCCGCGTGACACCGCCCGGCTCGGCGCGTTCGCCGACCGCTGCGACGGCCTCTCCGCCGCCGTCGCAGCCCACCATGCAGTTGGGCTCGACGGCAAGGCGGTCGCCATCGAAGGCTTCGAGGGCATCGGGACCTGGATTGCCGACGGTGCGATCGGCCGGGGCGCCCGCGTCACCGCCATCTCGACCGCCACGGGCACCGTCACCAACGACTCCGGCTTTCAACTCGCTGAACTCAACGAGGCGTTCGCCGCCCACGGCGCCGACGCGGTGAACGAGCTCGGCGAGGTCGGCCATCCGATGTCGATCTTCGGTTCGGGTGCCGACGTCGTGTTCGCGGGCTCGAAGGTCGGCGTCGTCGATCACAAGGTCGCCGACCAGCTCAGCGAGTCCGCGGCCGTCGTCCCGAGCGGTCGACTCCCGCTCACCGCTCGTGGCCTCGCCGTACTGCGCAAAGCCGAGGTGCAGACGCCCGCCGACTTCGTCGCCCTCGCCGGCTCGTCGCTCGCGGCGTGGGGCGACGTCAACCGCTCCGACGACGAGATTGTGGCCGGTGTTCGTGAAGACATCGGTGACCTGTGCGACGAGCTGCAGGGGCACGACGACGGCCTGCTGCTCGCCGCCTGCTACCACGCCGAATCGTTCCTGTCGGACTGGCAGGACGAGCTCCCGTGGGGCCGTCCGCTCGCTCCCTGATCACTCCAGCGGTCGGGCTCCCCGGCCGTCGGGCGCGGCGTCACTCCGTCGGCACGCAATTCCCGCGGAACTCGCCGGTGTTCTCGAAGCCCGTCGGGCAGATCGTGGCTTCCCCAACTCTGGCGATCGTGATGTCGACGTCGCCCAACATCGCTCCGCTCAGATCGACGTCGTCGAACAGGGTCCGTTCGTCGATGACGGCACCGGACAGGTCCGTGATGACCAGCAGCGGCCCGCGGAAGGGCCCGTCGATGGTGACGCTTCGCAGGTCGAGGCCGGCCAAGGACAGCTCGACGGCGGGATCGTCCTCCTCACCCTCGAAGCCGGGACCGATCGATGCACCCGCCAGGCGAGCACCGTCGAGCACCGCCGGCCCCTTCAGCACGACCGTGGCGCCGAAGAGGTCGGCGCCGGTGAAGTCGGCCCCCGTCGCATCGTTGAACTCGCCCTGGCGTCCGTCGACCCCTCGCAGCGACGCGCCGACGAACGAGGCATCGCGGGAGTCGATTCCGACGAGCGTTGCGCCGTCGAGCACGGCGTCGGAGAAATCGCCGTCGCCGAGGTCGGTGTGGCTGAGATCGATCCCTGCCAGGTCGAGGCCTGCGAGGGACGGGAAGCCCTCGATGAGCTCGAGTTCGGCGTAGCGGCACGAGCCGCCCGCGACCGGCGCACATGTCGCCCGGTTGGCTCCCGGGTCGTGGACGGCGATCCGCAGTTCGACGAGCGAACTCGTGAAGCGGGCGCCTTCCAAGCCCTGCGGCTCGACCTCGATCAGGGCGATCGTCCGGTCGTCGACTCGCACGACCCCGGCGAGGTCATCCCCACGGACGGGCGGCAGCTCGACCCATGCGGCCGAGCCATCGGGCTGGACGGTGACGTACTGGATCTCGCGGGTGCCCGAGAAGCCATGGTGGGCGATCCGGTCGACGAACTCCAACGCACCATCGTTGCTCGACACCACGAACCGGTTCGAGGAGAAACCGTCACCCGACGTCGGCACGTCGGGGAACTCGGTCGTGGTCCAGCCGCCATCGACGAGCTGCGAGAACCGGAGCGGGCCGAAGCGATTCCGATCGTCGTCCACGACGACCTCGTCGTAGACAGCTA
This sequence comes from Actinomycetota bacterium, assembly GCA_039815945.1. Lineage (GTDB taxonomy): Bacteria > Actinomycetota > Acidimicrobiia > Acidimicrobiales > Aldehydirespiratoraceae > UBA11606. The sequence goes on from JBCBYI010000055.1 coordinate 14,550, forward strand.
CGGAACGCTCGAAGAACACCAGGTTCCCGTCGAGCACCTCGATGGCCACGGAGGGATAGTCGTCGACCGCGAGCTGGAACAGATCGGCCGCAGCGCAGTCGACGTCGCGAGGCGCCGGCAGCAACGGCGACACCGACGGGTCGACCGGCGCGAGCGAGTCGACATCGGCGCCGAGCCACAGGTTGACGTCCGTCGGCCAGACGGTCGCGAGCGTCCACGATGGTGCACTGCTGTCCGACGGTGAACGCGGGTCGAAGATGCAGGTCGCCTGGTACCAGTGCACGAGCAGATCCGTGCCGTTGCTGACCGCGTCGACGGCGGCGGTGGCGCCGCCCGACGAGCGGATGTCGCGGGCGACGGTCCAATTCTCGCCATCGGCCGACTCCCAGATCCGACCGAACCAGTCCTGCCCTTGCACCTCGCCTACTGCGACGAACCCGCCGTCGTGGGCGACGATCTTGCGGATGCGGGTGTTCTGGTCGCCGTTGCGTGCCATCGATGGCGACGCGATCTGACGCCAGGACGAACCGCCGTCGGTGGACAGATGGATCACGGCGCGGAGGTTGCGGCAGAACTCCGCAACCCGGCGCCCCGCCTCGACGTCGGTGACGACGCAGCCCGTCGAGCCATGGCCCCAGGCGACGACTCGGTCGCCGATCGCGGCGAAGCCCTCGATCGTTGCTCGCTGAAAGCCGCCGTTGTCGGGCGGCACGATCTCGACCACCTGGAAGGTCTCGCCCCGATCGGTCGAGCGGGCCGTGAACGCACCGTCCCAGGCTCCCGCATGGGCCCAGACGGTGTCACCGAGGACGGTGAGTCCGCTGCTCACCGAGCCGAGCGAACCGAGGCCGAGGTCAGCCTCGACCCACACCTCGGGCTGAAGCCGCACCGGCTCGTCGACGGTCTCGTCCTGCTCGGCCTGAGGTTCGGCGGCGTCGTCCGCCGGCGAAGACGACTCCCCCGCATCGCCGGGATCGTCCACGTCAGCGTCGGCACCGGAGCCGACGGCGACCGTCGTGGACGCGACGGCCGACTCCTCATCGCCCCCGCCGCCCCCGCACGCCGAAGCGATCGTCGCTGCCGCCGTCAGAACCGCCAGCCATCGCATCAGATTCGTCGCCACAGCGTCACGGTAGAGACGATCACCAACGGATCGCCAACGACGGAGGTGCTCACCCCCGTCACGGCAGTGGACGGCGAGTTGCGGTTCGCTCGGCACCGACTGCGAGGGTCCGCCCAGGTCGACACATTCGCCGCCGCGCCCGACGAGTCTGACGGGCTCCCGCCCGACGACGGGCCGATCGGCACCTGCGTGCGGGGCGGCTGAGCCGAGCCCGGACGCGACGACGGGGCGGCCGCAACCGCCCCGTCGAAGGATCCCTGCACAAGGATCGGACTAGGCCGTGGCCTCCGCGATGCCTCGGCCGACGAGCACGCGGGCGAGGTGCCTGCGGTACTCGGCGTCGGCGTTGAGATCCTCGGGCGGATCGACGTCGTCACCGGCGACCGAGGCCGCATCGGCCCCGCCACCACCGGCGAGCGCCGACTCCACACCACCGTGCCGCATCGGAGCCGAGCCCATGTTCACGAGGGCGACCTTCGGATCCGAGCCGAGCATCACGGCCGCCCCCACGATCGCCCAGTCCTGGGCCCGCCGGTTGAACTTCTGGTAGCTCCAGCCGACGCCCGCCGCCTTCGGCACCCGGATCTCGGTGACTATCTCGTCGTCGGCCAGCGCCGTCTCGAGGAAGCCGGTGAAGAAGTCGGGCGCATCGAGCACCCGCTCTCCGTTCGGCCCCTTGATGACGAGCGACCCGCCGCAGGCGAGCAGGGCGGCCGGGAGGTCAGAGGCCGGATCACCGTGGGCGAGCGAACCGCCGAGCGTGCCGCGATGGCGCACCGACGGGTCGCCGACCTCGCCGGCGACATGGCTGAGGAGCGGTGCCTCGGTGGCCAGCAGTTCGCTGGCCTCGAGCACGTGGTGCTTGGTCATCGCGCCGATGGCGATGTGGTCGCCAGCGTCGTTGATGTAGGACAGGTCGTCGAGCCGACCGATGTCGACCAGCATCGCCGGGGCGGCGAGCCGGAACCGCATGAGCGGGATCAGGCTGTGGCCGCCGGCGAGCAGCTTGGCCTCGTCGCCGTGTTCGGCGAGCGCCGCGATGGCGGCGTCGGCCGAGTCGGCGACCATGTACTCGAATGCTGCGGGGATCACGCCGCACCTCCGTTCTTCGCGTCGTTGATCGTTCGCCACACCCGCTGCGGCGTGGCCGGCATGTCCATGTCGCGGATGCCGTAGGGGCTGAGCGCGTCGACCACGGCGTTCATCACCGCGGCGGCCGAGCTGATCGTGCCAGCCTCACCGGCACCCTTCACGCCCAGCGGGTTGCTGGTGCTCGGGGTGACCGTGTAGTCGGTGACCATGCTCGGGACCTCGGTCGGTGAGGGCACGAGGTAGTCCATCAGCGAGGGGTTGGTGAGGTTGCCGTCCTCGTCGTAGCAGGCCTCCTCCCACAGCGCCTGGGCCACACCCTGGACGATGCCGCCGTGGAGCTGACCCTCGACGATCATCGGGTTGATCTGGGTGCCACAGTCGTCGACCGCGACGTAGGAGAGCAGCTCGACGTTGCCGGTGTCCTCGTCGATCTCGACCGTGCACACGTGGGTCCCGAACGGGAAGACGAAGTTGGGCGGATCGAACGTGACCTGTTCCTGGAGGTTGGGCTCCATGCCGTCGGGGAGATCGTGAGCGGTGAAGGCACCGAACGCGATCTCCTGGATCGCCATCTGTTTGTCGGGCGAACCCGACACCGTGAACGCACCCGCTTCGAACTGGAGGTCGTCGGCCGACGCCTCCATCTGGTGGGCGGCGATCTGCTTGGCCTTTTCGACAACCTTGTCGCACGCCGCCGCAATCGCGACACCACCGACGGCCAGCGAACGCGAGCCGTACGTGTCGAGACCGAGCGGGCTGATCGCCGTGTCGGAGTGCAGCACGGTGACGTCCTCGGGCGGGATGCCGAGCTTGTCGCCGACGATCTGGGACCACGTCGTCTCGTGGCCCTGCCCGTGCGGGGTCGACCCGGACACGACCTCGGCCTTGCCGGTGGGCAGCAGCCGCACGGTGGCGTGCTCCCAGCCGCCGGCGCCGTAGTTCAGGCCGCCGAGCGCCCGGCTCGGGGCGAGACCACAGATCTCGACGTAGGTGACCAGGCCGATGCCGAGCTGCTTGGAGTCGCCAGCCTCACGGCGCCGGGCCTGCTCGGCCTTGAGCTCCTCGTACCCGGCGAGTTCGAGCGCCTTGTCGAGGTTGGGACCGTAGTGACCGGAGTCGAACACCAACGTCGACGGCACCTCGAGGTTCTCGAAGTAGTCACCGCCACCGAGGTAGTTGCGGCGCCGGATCTCGTCGGGTCCGATGCCGACCTCGGCGGCGAGGATGTCCATCGCCCGCTCGATCGCGTAGCTGGCCTCGGGCCGGCCGGCGCCGCGGTAGGCGTCGGTGGGCGTGAGGTTGGTGAAGTAGCCGTCGCAGGTGAATCCGAACGCCGGCACGTCGTACACGCCGGTGTAGAGGAAGCTACCCAGCAGCGGCACGCCCGGCGTGATCAGCATCATGTAGGCGCCCATGTCGGCGTCGACGTGCACCCGACAGCCGAGGAGCTTGCCGTCGGTGTCGGCGGCGAGCTCGATCTTCTGGAGCTGACCGCGACCCTGGTGGGTCGAGAACGCCGCTTCGGTACGGGATTCCGTCCAGCGCACGGCCCGACCCAGCTTGTTGGCCAGGCTGATCGCGAGGATCTCATCGGGGTTGATGTTGAGCTTGGCACCGAAGCCGCCGCCCACCGACGGGGCGATCACGCGGATCTTGCTCTCAGGGATACCGGTCGTGGCCGCCGCCATCACCTTGAGGATGTGCGGCACCTGCGTCGCGCTGTAGAGCGTGACGTCGCCGCCCATCGGCGACGGCACGGCGAGCACGCCGCGGGGCTCCATCGCCGCCGGGATCAGGCGCTGCTGCACGAACTCGGCCTCGATGGTGTGGGTCGCGTTCGCGAACGCAGCGTCGAGGGCGTCGGGGTCGGGCACGAGCGGCCAGTGGAACGACTTGTTGGAGTCGAGATCCGAGTGGGCCATCGTGTCGCCGTCGCGAGCGGCGGCGATCGAGGCGACCGCTTCGAGGGGCTCGTAGTCGACGATCACGAGCTCGGCGGCGTCGACCGCGCCGTAGCGCGAGTCGGCCAACACGATCGCGACGATCTCACCGACGTGATGGACCTCGTCCGTCGCCAACGGGTAGTGCGGCGGGTTGACCATGTCGTCGGTGACCGGCCACGCACACGGCAACGGCGCGATCCACAGGCCCATCTCCTGGAGCTGCGGACCGGTGTAGACGGCGTGGACGCCCTCGTGGGCTTCGGCCTCGGACGTATCGATCGACTCGATCTTGGCGTGCGCCATCGGGCTGCGGACCATGCCCATCCACAACTGGCCGGGGACCTGGATGTCGTCGACGTACTTGGCTTCGCCGCTGAGGAGCTTGGGATCCTCACGGCGCTTCAGCGGGGCTCCGATCGCGCTCATGCGCCACCTCCGACCGACAGCACCGCCTTGACGATGTTGTGGTAGCCGGTGCAACGACAGAGGTTGCCCTCGAGGCCCTCGCGCACGGCCGTCTCGTCGAGCCCGTCGGGATTCTCGGCCACGAGCGACGTGGCGGCCATCACCATGCCGGGTGTGCAGTAGCCGCACTGGAGGCCATGGCACTCCATGAACGCCGCCTGCATCGGGTGGAGTTCACCGCCGTCGCTGGCGAGGCCCTCGATGGTGGTGATCTCGGCACCGTCGGCCTGCACGGCGAGCATGGTGCAGCTCTTCACCGATTGGCCGTCCACGTGGATGGTGCAGGCGCCACACGACGACGTGTCGCACCCGATGTTGGTTCCGGTGAGTCCGAGATCGTCTCGGATGTGATGCACCAGAAGGGTTCTCGGTTCGACGTCAGACGTCTGAGACTCCCCGTTTACGGACATGGACACTTCCACGTGCGCACTCCTCTTCCCTAGGCAGCTGGGATCGCGAGTCTGACATGTGACGGGCGTCACCGCCCGTGGAACGCGCCGATTTCAGCGCCGGTTCACCTTCGGTGTCGGTGCGCGACGGCTCAGTTGCGCACGATCAGGTAGATGATGATCGCGGCGACGATGCCGCCGACCACGGGGACGAGTCGCTTGGCGAGCGCGCCACCGGCGACGTCCATCAGGTCGAGCAC
>JBCBYI010000056.1:0-19630 GCA_039815945.1 Actinomycetota bacterium
ACCCTGGTCGACCAGCCACTCGAGGAAATGCGAGTGGTGCACGACCTCGTAGTGGCCGCCGAGCTGCGGGTACTCGTTGGCGAGGGTGTTGAAGCAGTGCGGGCACTGGGTGACGATCTTCTTCACCCCCATCGAGTTGAGGGTCTCGACGTTCTGGGTGGCGAGCATCTGGAACAGGTACTCGTTGCCGGAACGGCGGGCGGAGTCGCCGGTGCAGGCCTCGGACGGGCCGAGGATGGCGAAGTCGACGTCGGCGCGCTGCATGAGCTTCGCCATCGACTGGGTGACCTTCTTGTTTTTGTCGTCGAACGAACCGGCGCAGCCGACCCAGTAGAGGTACTCGGCCTCGAGCGGGTCGCCGCCCTCGACGATCTCGATGCCCTCGACGCCCTGGGTCCAGTCGGCGCGCTCACCCTGGGACATGCCCCACGGGTTGGAGGAGTTCTCCATGGAGCGGAACGCCTGGCCGAGCTCGGACGGGAAGTCGGACTCCATCAGCGTCAGGTAGCGACGCATGTCGAGGATCTTGTCGAGGATCTCGATGTTGACCGGGCAGATCTCGTCGCACGCCTTGCAGGACGTGCAGCTCCAGAGCTCTTCCTGGCTGATGCGGTCGAACATCCAGTTGGCAGGGACGGTGATGTCGCCGTCGACACCGATCGGAGGCGACACGGCCGGGTCGCCGGTGCGGGCCATGACCTCGCCGGTCTTGAGCACGATCTCGCGGGGGTCGAGCGGCTTGCCGGTGGCGTGGGCGGGGCACACCGAGGTGCAGCGGCCACACATCGTGCAGGCGTCGGTGTCGAGCAGCTGCTTCCAGGTGAAGTCCTCGATGACGCTGGCGCCGAAGGTCTCGAGTTCGGTGTCGCCCTCGACCAGGTTGGGCATCGGCTTCATCGCGCCCTTGGGGCGGTCCTTGTCCTTCAGGTACATGTTCAGCGGCGAGGTGAACATGTGCCGCAACATCGTCGTCGGGAGGATGATGAGGAAGGCGATGAACGACAGCACGTGGGCGATCCACCAGAACTGGTGCCAGCCGGCCACGTTGGCGTTGTCCTCGACCAGGGTGGCGAGCGGGTAGCCGATGAAGCTCCAACGCTCATACTCCGGCAGGCCGCCGAGGGCCTGACCGTCGACCGCGATGCGGAACATCTCGGCGCCGTAGCCGGTGATCGAGATGGCGAGGAACGTGCCGAGGATGACGGCGTGTTCGGGCTTGCTCTTGATGCGGATGCGGTAGGGGCGCACGTTGAACGGGCCGTAGCGGCGGATGATCGCCCAGACGATGCCGATGGTGAAGACCAGGCCGGCGGCGTCGCCGATGAAGGCGTAGGCCCGGTACACGTTGCCGTGCAGGAACTTAAGGTCGGTCGGCAGCTGATGGTTGACCTCGAGCACGGTCGTGACGCCGAGCAGGATCAAGAAGCCGAAGTAGATCATGGCGTGCATGACGCCGGCGCCCGGCTCACGCAGCAGGGTCTGCATGTAGACGCCCGCCCGGAAGTCGCCGGCGCGGCGCTTGGCGTTCTTCAGGGTGGTGCGACGATTGTCGGGTCGGCCCCGCTCCCAGTTCTTCACGCGGTACGAGGAGACCCAGGCCCCGTACACGATGAGCATCGGGATGGTGGTGTAGAAGGCCAGCTTCAAGCCGGCCGGGACGTTGCCGAACACCGTGCGGGTGACGTCGGACGCCTCGTCGAACTCGAAGACGAACGGCGCGAGGTAGGACCCGAACGTGAACAGGGCGACACCGACACCGATGATGCGGACGATGTGATGGGGCTTCAGGCGCGAAGTCATAGCGGGCAAACGTTATCCCGACGCCGGTTTCGGGCGCGCATTCAGGCGCCGACGATTCAGATTGCTGCGGCGACCGTCGCCGCGGGCCATGATCTGCAGGCGGCCAGGGGAGGCGACGGGTGAACGAGAGAGCGGGCGAACCGACCGATGCAGGGCGGTGGATGAGCGGCCGCGACGCCGCGGTCCACGAGGCCTTTCACGACGACTTCTACGGTGATCCGGAGCACGATGGCGAGTTCGCCAAGATCCGCGCCGAGCGGTTCAGGACGTTCGTCATGGTCGTCGTCGCCGTGCTGGTGGTGGGCGGTCTGGGATTCCTCATCGCCGGCGGAGGTGATGGGTCGGACGAGGACGATGTCGCGATCGAGGATCCCGAACCGATCGCCCAACCCGAGCCGGTCGGTGAACCGACCTCCGATCCCGACGAGTCGTCCGAGACCGTCGACGGCGAGGCCTCCGATGCCGAGGCCTCGCAGCAGCCCCCGCCCGTCGAGCCGATCGACATCGGCACCAGCGGCGATCCGCTGCTCGACCAGGTCCTGATCGGCCTGGGTGTCGATCCCGCCGACCCGGCGTTTCGAGGGGTCGCCGACCTGATCGGTGACCTCCTCGACTCGATCTCGACCGAGCGGCCGACCTTCGTCCGCGACGACATCGACATCGTCGAACTGACCCGGACGATCGCTCGCATGAGTCAGGCCGAGGTCGACCGGGTCTTCAACAACTCCACGATCGAGTGCGGTGCCACCGAGCCCTTCCTCGTGGTTTGTGGCGACGACGTCCTGCCCATGCCGGCGGGCGACGTCTACGTGCTCGGCATGCGGCTCGCCGCACCGGTCGCGCTCGCCGATCCCGAGCAGAGCTTCGTGTACTCGGCGGTGTTCGACACCGATGGCGACCCGACGAACGACTGGGTGTTCAACCCGCCGTTCGACTTCGACCTCTTTCAGGGGGCCGACCGGTGGTACCAGCTCACCTGGGACCACCGGGGCGGCGAGTGGTTCGTCACGACGAGTCAGGTCGACTCGAATCAACAGGTCGCGCTGGCGTCGTCGGCGGTCCGGGTCGTCGTGGCCGGCGAGAACGTCGTCTTTTTCGTGCCCGCGTCCGAGGCCGGTGATGGCGCCCATCGCCTCACATCGTTCGGACACGACGGCACCTTCTCGCCGAGCGATCGAGGGGCCGACGTCTCCGGCGTCGACCCGACCGAGCCGCTGACCGAACTCGATGCGCAACCGGTGGAGACCCGACCGCTCGAGACGGGGGACGGGGGCTGATCCGTGCTGCTCGCGTTGTTGCCGGTCCGCAACGGAAGCGACGAACTCGACGGCTGGTTCGCGTCGGTGCGATGCGCGGTCGACGGCGTGCTGGCCCTCGACGACGGATCGACCGACGACACGCTCGCTCGACTCCGCAGCGAGCCGCTCGTCCAGGCGGTGCTCGAACGGCCGGTCCGACCCGACGTCGCCGGCTGGGACGATCGAGCCAACCGTCAGGCCCTGCTCGATCTGGCCGTCGATCACGGTGCCGACTGGGTGCTGTGGCTCGACGCCGATGAACGACTCCCGGGCGCCGACGCCGACCGGCTGCGCAGGTTCGTCGCCGATCAGGCCGATCGCGACGCCGCCTACGGCTTCGCCCTGTACGACCGCGTCGCGCCGGACGGGGTCGTGCCCGAGGCGAAGTGGGTCTACCGCCTGCACGCGGTCGAGGCGGGCGATGTCTTCCCCGGCGCCCGCCTGCACTTCCCGCCGATCCCGATCCGCGTACCTCGCCGGCGCTGGCTCCGGACGAGCCTGCGGATCGAACACCTCGGGATGGCGACCCCGGCGCGGCGCCGGGCCCGGTACGACAAGTACGGCCTCGCCGACCCCGATCGTCGGTGGCAGGCGAGCTACGAGCACCTGCTCGTCGAGCCGGTCGAGACGACGCCGTTGCCGCCACCGCTCGCGTCGACCGTCGTGTTGCCGGTCCACGTCGCGGGGGACGACCGACCAGTACCGGACCTGTCGGTGGTGGTGATCGCCCACCACGACCGTGACCACATCGACGCTGTCGTCGATTCGGTGCTCGCCCAGGAGGTCGACGGCGAGGTCGAGGTCATCGCGGTCGTGTCCGGCGACGACGGCACCGCGCCACGTCTCCGGGCGCGGGGCGACGTCGTGGTGGTCGATCTCGGGGCGACGGTCACGCCTGGGGTCGCCCGCACCGCCGCCCGAGAGGTCGTCACCGGCGACTTCGTCGTGTTCGTCGGGTCGCACGTCCGCCTCGAGCCGGGCTCGCTCGCCGCTCGGCTCGCCGCCCACCGAGACGGTTGGGCGATGGTGAGTGGCCCCGTTCGCGACGGTTCGATCGATCCCGTCGGCCGAGCCGCCTTCGTGCTCGACCACGCCGCCAGCTCGACCGGCCGGGCGGCGGGGGAGTTGGCCGCAGCGCCGGCGCGTTGCAGCTATGTCCGTTTCGCCCTCGACCGGGTCGGTTGGTTCCCCGATGTCCGGGCCGGCGAGGACACCGAGGTCAACCTGACCCTGTTCGACCGCGGCTTCTCGGCCTGGTTCGAGCCCGGCGCCGCCGAGCGCTACGTGCCGGCGGTGGCCGACATGGCCTCGTTGCGGGCCAAGCACCGCCACCGAGGGGTTGCGCTGCGCCGGATCCGGCGTGCACGCGGGGCGGAGATCCCCCGTCTCGGCGTGGGCTACGCCTGGCGGCGCACGGTGCGGCTGGTGCGTGCGGTGTGGCGCCATCCCGACCGCCGACAGCTCATCGTGGCGCTGCCCCGGGCGGTCACGGGGGTGTTGGCGGCGCGTTCCGGATACGTCACCTGACGGCCGGTCCGCTTTCACATCGCCGAAACAATTCCGAAATCGCCGGGTTCTACTTTCGGCGCATGGACGTCCGGCTCGTTCGATGGCCCGCTGCGAGGGACCAACTGCACGCTCTTCGTGCCGAGGGCATCCCGCGGCTCGTGGTCGTCGACGCCGACGTCGTCCCGCCCGAACCTGCCGACGAGCTCGAGGACTGGGTGCGGTTGCCGGCCGACCAGGCCGACGTGCGGATCCGGGTCGACACCCTGGCCCGGCGAGCCGAATCCCGGCATCGCCCCGCCCTCTCCAACGAGGGCGTGCTGCGGTTCCAAGGTGAGGCGGTGCCGTTGTCGCCGGTCGAGGCCCGCGTGGTCGACGCGCTCATGAAGCGCTTCGGCGCCGTGGTCTCACGACGAGATCTGACCGAGTCGGTGTGGCCCGAAGAGGCGCCGCCCCGCAACGCGCTCGACGTGCACATTTCCCGTGTACGGCGGCGGGTCGCGGAGGTCGGATTGCAGATCCGCACCGTCCGTGGACGGGGCTATCTGCTGGACGCTCCGTCAGATTCCGGTCAGCAACTCGCGGCAAACGGGTAACACAACGAAAACTGACCGGAAAACCCGGATTCCTAGCTTGCGTCGCAATCCGAGAAAGGAATCCGTCATGTTCAAGAAATCCGTTGCGGGCGCAACGCTGGGGGCGACCACGTTGTTGTGGGCGTCGCCGGCTTCGGCTCAGGAACTCGACTCCGCCTCGCAGGCCGTCGTGGACAACCTGTGGCTCGTCATCGCCGGTTGTCTCGTCTTCCTCATGCAGGCGGGCTTCGCCTTCGTCGAGGCAGGCCTGACCCGAGCGAAGAACCTCGCCAACATCATGGCCAAGAACCTCGCCGACATGGCGGTGGGCGTCACGATGTTCTTCATCGTGGGTTACACGATCGCCTACGGGGCGGACGGCAACGACTGGGTGGGTGGCTTCGGCGACCTCTTCTTCCAGGACTCGGCCGACCCGGCCGTGCTGTTCGACCTGACCGCGGGCCTGACCCCGGCGACGAACTTCTTCTTCCAGGTCGTCTTCGCTGCGACTGCCGTGACCATCGCCTCCGGCGCCATGGCGGAACGCACCAAGTTCTCGACGTACCTCGTGTTCGCCGCCGTCATGACGGCGATCATTTACCCGGTCGTCGTGCACTGGACCTGGGGTGGCGGTCTCATCGCCCAGATGTCCATCGGTGACGCTGTCTACTCGGACTTCGCCGGTTCGACCATCGTCCACCTCTCCGGTGGTATTGCGGCCCTCGTCGGTGCCTACATGATCGGTCCCCGCATCGGGAAGTACGGCGAGGACGGCAAGCCTCGTGCCATCCCGGGCCACAACATCGGCTACGCCGTGATCGGTGTCTTCATCCTCTGGTTCGGTTGGTTCGGCTTCAACGCCGGTTCGGAGCTCGCAGCGGACGAGTTCGTTCCCTTCCTCGCCATGAACACCCTCATCGCAGCGGCGGCCGGTGTCATTGGCGCCACCGCGATCATCTGGCTGAAGACGGGTGTGGCCGACGTCGCCATGGCCGGCAACGGCGCCCTGGCCGGCCTCGTGTCGATCACCGCTCCCGTCGGCACCGTGACCCCCTTCTGGGCGCTCGTCATCGGCTTCGTCGGCGGCATCATCGTGGTCTTCTCGGTGCTGTTCTTCGACAACATCAAGATCGACGACCCGGTCGGTGCGGTGTCGGTCCACGGCACCTGCGGCATCTGGGGCACGCTTTCGATCGGCCTCTTCGCCAAGTACGACGATGCGTTCCTCGGTCGTGAAGACGCCGGCCTCATCTACGGCGGTGGCCTCGACCAGCTCATCATGCAGCTCGTCATGGTCCTCATCGTGATGGCCTGGGTCGGCATCACCTCCTACATCCTGTTCGCCGCTCTCAAGGCCACCATGGGTCTGCGGGTCAGCGAAGAGGAAGAGGTCACCGGCCTCGACGTCGCCGAGCACGGCTCCGCCGGCTACGGCCTCGAGTCCGTCGGCGGCGGCTGAGCCTCCGACACCCTGCGCACCTGCGCAGACCACCCGTGGCTTGCCCCGGGTGCACACCCAAACGGGTTCTGAACCCACGGCGCCCGCCGGTTCCGACGATTCGACCACTCCCCCCTGGAGGGTCGTCGGGGCCGGCGGTGCCGCGTCCGGGATCAGGTCGCGAGGACGCGGATGGTTCGGGCGATGAAGGCCGCCATCTGGAGCCGGGTGACAGGATCGCCCGGCGAGTAGGTCGTCTCCGAGGTGCCGTTGGTGATGCCGAGGGCGGCGATGCAGCCGACCTCGTCCTCGGACCAGTGGCCCCCCGGGATGTCGGTGAACGGGTGCGGTGTGGCGGGACACTCGCCGCCGAGGGCCTCGATGGTGCGGGCGATGAAGGCCGCCATCTGTACCCGGGTCACCGGTCCGCTCGGCGAGTAGGTCGACGCCGAGGTGCCGGTCGTGATGCCGAGGTCGTACAGGCAGGCGACGTGCGGCTCAGACCAGTGACCGGCCGCCACGTCGTCGAACGGGTGCCATTCGGTGGCGCACTCGCCGCCGAGGGCATCGATCGTCCGCCCGAGGAAGGCGGCCATCTGCGCTCGATCGACGGTCAGGTCCGGTCCGAACGTCGTGGTTCCTGTGCCCTGGGTGATGCCGAGGTCGTACAGGCAGGCGATGTCGGCCTCGGCCCAGTGCCCGGACGCGATGTCCGCGAACGGATTGGGGGCGAGCGGGTCACATTCGACGTCGCCACCGCTGGCGGGATCGGGATCGGGATCGGGCTCGGGATCGGGCTCGGGCTCGGGTTCGGGTTCGGGTTCCGGTTCCGGTTCCGGATCGGTCGCCACCGCCGCATACTCGAAGTCGGAGGCGGACAGCGTCGGCGCGAGCGCCGTCGCCGTGGCCCCGGTGAAGCAGTCGGTCGACGCGATCGTGCCGCTCAGGGCCACCTCGGCGGCGCCGTCGAGATGGTCGATCGACCAGGTGGTTCCGTCGATGTCGCCGGCGTCGGCGACGATCGCCGGGGTGGCGATGCAGCCGACCGCGAGATCGGTGATCTCGACACCGGAGACGGGACAGTCGGCGGTGATCGTCATCGTGATGGTGCCCGGGTCGCCGACGACGAGGTCGGTCGCGTCGAACTGTGCGTCGAGGATCGCGGCCCGTGGGCGCCAGCGCGGCCACCAGTTCGTGTCGGGATCGGTGTCGGTGCCGAGGTCGGAGATCGTCGCCCGGTTCAGCCCGTCGGCATCCGCCACGTGGATCTCCCAGCCGCCGCTGTCGGCGCCGGCCCATGCGATGCGGGTGCCGTCGGGGGACCACTCGGGCACGACGTTGGCGGTCGGGTCGACCCCACCGTCGGCGGTGGACAGCTCGATTCGGTCCGAGCCGTCGGTGTCGGCGACGAACACCCGCCACGGGGTCAAGATGTCGTCGATGGCGTAGCCGGTGAGGATCCGGCCCATCCAGGCGATTCGGTCACCCGTGGGCGACCACACCGGATAGAGGTTCGACTCCATGTCGGCCCCGGAGCCGACCAGGCTGATCTCGATGGTGTCGGTGCCGTCGGCGTCGGCGACGAAGACGTAGGAGTGGACGTAGCCACTCGGGCCGCGCGGTTCGTCGAGGTTTGCGTGGAAGGTGACCTGGGTGCCGTCGGGCGACCACGACGGGTAGTAGGCCCCGGTGATGGACGGGGAGGCGTCGGTGCCGATCTCGACCACGTTCGAGCCGTCGGCGTCGGCGACGTAGACCGCCCGATCGCCCGACTCGGCACCGCTCCAGGCGATCTTCGTGCCGTCAGGGGACCACCGCGGTCCTTGCGCGTCGGTGATCGCGCCGCCGACGTCGAGTTCGGTGCGGTTCGTCCCGTCGACGTCGGCGACGAAGAGGCCTGAGCCGCCCGATGCGCCGTTGCCGGTCCACAGGATCCGGCCGCCGGTGGGAGCGAAGCGAGGCCAGCCGTTCTCGGTCGGATCGGTGGAGGAGTCGTCGACCGTCGAGATCACCGAGCCACCCGAGCCGTCGGCGGCGGCCACCCAGATTTGGTCGACACCGGCGGTCCGGCCGGCGTAGGCGACCAGCGTCCCGTCGGGCGACCAGTGGGGCGGGTTGCTCGCTTGCGTCGGCCCGGCGTGGTTCGAGAGCGGCCGGCGGCCGGTGCCGACGATGCCACCGGTCCAGATCTGGTCGTCGCCGTCGAAGTCGCCGGTCCAGAAGAGCACGCCCTCGCCGCCCCAGACGGGGTCCTCGCTGTCCCCCGCCTGGGGGCCGATCGGGTCCTCCGCCAGGGGTATGAAGTAGGTGAAGTGGCTCGCTGCGTAGCGGTCGTCACCGTCGTCCGCGAACGCCGACAGGATGACCCGTCCCTGTGAGGTGGTTCCCGTCCAGGCGACCCGTGGATCGGCGCCGTCGGTCTTGGGCTCCCAGACCGGCTGGGCGTTGTCGATCGGCCACTCGCCGAAGCCGCCACTCGAGATGGTGTCGGCGCCTGACCCGTCGGCCTCTGCAACCCTGATCGCCCAGTGACCGCTGGACAGGCTCGCCCACGCCAGGCGGTCGCCGTCCAGGTTCCAGGCGGGATGGCGGTTGGCGTCACCCGTCGACACGATCGTGCGCGACGCGCCGTCGGGATCGGCGGTGACGATCTCGTCGACGCCGTCGACCGTGGCGGTCCAGGCGATCTTCGTTCCATCGGGGGACCACACAGGATCGGTGTTGGCGGTGGGCGTGGTGCCGGCGCCGACGGTGGAGATGACGAGACGGTTCGTTCCGTCCGGGTCGGCGGTGACGATCTCGTCGACGCCGCTGATGGTCGCGGTCCAGACCAGGCGGGTGCCGTCGGGCGACCACGACGGGTCGGCGCTGTGGGTCGGGTCGGTCCCGGCTCCGGCCGTGGAGATCTCGCTGCGGTTGGAGCCGTTGGCGTCGGCGACCCACACCTGGGTCATGCCGCCGCTGTCTTGGCCGGTCCAGGCGATCCTGGCCGAGTCGTGGCGCCAGGCCGGCTCGGCGTTGTCGGTCGGGTCGAGGCCGATGCCGACCGACGAGATCTCGGTGCGGTTCTCACCCTGGGCCGTCGAGGTCCAGATGCTGCGGAGCCCGCCGTGCACGCCGCTCCAGGCGAGCGTCGTGTCGGCCGCAACGGCGGCGTCGCGGTTGGCGGTGGGGGAGGCGACGGTGTCGATGGCCAGGGTCACGTCGCGACGATCGGTGCCGTCGGCGTCGGCCAAGTGGAACGACCCCACGCCGCTGTTCCAGGCGATCGCATCGCAGTGGCTGCCATCGCCCGACGCCGTGGCGAGCGGCGGGGCTGTCGCGAGCAGGGCGCCGAGCACGGTCGCGCCCACGAGCGAGCGGAGGATGGGGGAGGTGGCCATGCCGTCAGCAACGGCGCGACATGGCGAGAGGTTGTGGCTCGCAGGCACGAAAGCGTCCTCCGTCCGTGCCGATCGGGACGAACGACCCAGGGCGGCCCGGGCCGATGGTCCACGGATGCGCGCGACAGGGGCTGCGGGTACGGTTCGGGCCATGGAGACGTTCGCCGACAAGCGGGTCGTGATCACGGGCGCGGCGTCCGGGATGGGACGCGCCTACGCCACCGAATTCGCGAAGGAGGGCGTGGCCGGACTGATCCTGTGCGACGTCGACGAGGCCGGACTCGCTGAGACGGCCGAACTGGTGAAGCCGTTCGGTGACCCGCCCGTGTTCTCCCAGGTGGTCGACGTCGCGGACGAGCAGGCGATGAACGAGTTCGCCGCCGCGTCGCGGGCGTCGCTCGGTGACGCCCACATCGTGATCAACAACGCCGGCATCGTCGGGTCGATGGAGGCGGGTGTCGAGACCTCGGTCAAGGCGCTGGAGCATGTCTTCGCCGTCAACTTCTACGGCGTCGTCCATGGCACGCTCGCCTTCATGCCCCAACTCCAGGCCGTCGATGAGGCCGCGCTCGTCAACGTGTCGAGCATCTTCGGCATGATCGGCGCACCGGGCAACGCCGACTACTGCGCGACCAAGTTCGCGGTGCGGGGCTACACCGAGGTCCTCATGGCCGAACTCGACGACTCCCACATCCAGGTGCACCTGGTGCACCCCGGCGGGATCGACACCAACATCGTGCAGGGGACGACGATCGCCGACGACGACGAGGCGATGAAGATGTTCAAGACCGCCCCCGAGGATGTCGCCCAGGCGGTCATCGAGGCGATCCGCAAGAACCGGCGCCGCGTCGTCACCGGCCATCTGTCGACCCGGGCCCGCATCCTCCACAACGCCGTGCCCATGGGAGTCGTGGCCACGATGTTCAACAAGGGACTGCGGCGCGAAGAGCGTCGGCGCGGCGAGATCTGAACCCCGTTCGCAGCGAACGCGCCGGTCCTCAGCGCCCGCGTGGGCCGTTCGGAGGAAAGTTGATACGCTGACGCTCAACTTTTCGGATCGACCGGGAATGCAACCCTGCATCTCGCGGTTGAACCCTCCGAATCCCCCAACCAGAAACCCCGCCGGGCGGTCCCCCGCCGCTCGGCAGTCCGAAACCCCGTCTGCGACGCAGTCGCAGCGAGTGATCTGCGACGCAGTCGCAGCGAGTGATCTGCGACGCAGTCGCAGCGAGTGATCTGCGACGAACGTCGCAGCGAGTGATCTGCGACGAACGTCGCAGCGAGTGATCTGCGACGAACGTCGCAGCGAGTGTGAGGAGCACCTGCATGCCCAAGGCCGTCGGTATCGATCTCGGTACGACCAACTCCGTCGTCTCCGTCCTCGAGGGTGGCGACCCTGTCGTGATCCCCAACGCCGAGGGTTCGCGCACGACCCCCTCGGTCGTGGCCTTCGCCAAGGACGGCGAAGTCCTCGTCGGCGAGGTCGCCAAGCGGCAGGCGATCACCAACCCCGAGCGCACGATCCGCTCCGTCAAGCGTCATGTCGGTACCAACTGGACCATCGACATCGACGGCAAGGCGTACAACTCCCAGGAGATCAGCGCCCGCACGCTGATGAAGCTGAAGCGCGACGCTGAGGAGTACCTGGGCGACACGGTCACCCAGGCCGTCATCACCGTTCCCGCGTACTTCGACGACGCCCAGCGCACCGCCACCCAGGAAGCCGGTGCGATCGCCGGTCTCGAGGTTCTGCGTATCATCAACGAGCCCACCGCCGCGGCGCTGGCCTACGGGCTCGATAAGGAGACCCAGGATCAGACCATCCTCGTGTTCGACCTCGGCGGCGGCACCTTCGACGTGTCGGTGCTCGAGCTCGGCGACGGCGTGTTCGAGGTCAAGTCGACCAGCGGCGACACCAACCTCGGCGGCGACGACTGGGATGAAGCGATCATCGACTGGCTGGCCGACACCTTCAACGGTGAGCACGGCGTCGATCTCCGCAAGGATCCGATGGCGGCCCAGCGTCTGAAGGAAGCGGCCGAGAAGGCCAAGATCGAGCTGTCGCAGACCACGTCGACGCAGATCAACATGCCGTACGTGACGGCGACCGATGCCGGTCCGTTGCACCTCGACTACGAGCTGACCCGCGCCAAGTTCCAGGACCTCACGTCCGATTTGTTGACCCGCACCCGCAAGCCGTTCGAGGCCGCGATCAAGGACGCCGGTCTCACCAAGGGTGAGATCGACCACGTCGTGCTCGTCGGCGGCTCGACCCGCATGCCGGCGGTCGCCGAACTGGTCACCGAGATGACCGGCAAGGAGCCGAACAAGACGGTGAACCCCGACGAGGTTGTCGCCATCGGTGCGTCGGTTCAGGCCGGCGTGCTCCGTGGTGAGGTCAAGGACATCCTGCTCCTCGATGTCACCCCGCTGTCGCTCGGCATCGAGACCAAGGGCGGCGTCATGACCACCCTGATCGAGCGCAACACCACCATCCCGACCCGCAAGAGCGAGACCTTCACCACGGCTGAGGACTCACAGCCGTCGGTCGAGATCCACGTGCTGCAAGGCGAGCGTGAGATGGCGGCGTACAACAAGACGCTCGGCAAGTTCCAGCTCGTCGACCTGCCCCCGGCGCCGCGTGGCATGCCCCAGATCGAGGTCACCTTCGACATCGACGCCAACGGCATCGTGCACGTCGCCGCCCAGGACAAGGCGACCGGCAAGGAGCAGTCGATGACCATCACCGGTCAGAGCTCGCTCGACAAGGACGCCATCGATCAGATGATCAAGGACGCGGAGGCGCACGCGGAGGAAGACCGCAAGCGCAAGGAGGAGGCCGAGGTGCGCAACACCGCCGACGGTCTCGTCTACCAGACCGAGAAGATGATCAAGGATCAGGCCGACACCATCAACGACGACGAGAAGTCGACGCTCGAGGCCAAGATCACCGATGTGAAGACCGCCCTCGAGGGCACCGACATTGAGGCGATCAAGGACGCCACCGAGTCGCTCATGTCGGCGAGCCAGGAGTTCGGTCAGCGCCTCTACGAGCAGGCGGCGCAGGCCGACCAGGCCGCCGCCGCTGATGCCGAATCGGCTCCGGCCGACGACGACGTCGTCGATGCCGAGATCATCGACGACGAGGACGAGAAGGCGTCGTGAGTGACGACACCAACGAGGCACCGGTCGCCGACCCGGCACCGGCTGACGCCGAGGCGGTTCCGGCGGATGCCGGCGACGGCAATGCCCCGGTGACGGTCGAGGATCTGGTCATCGCCCTCGAACTCGTGACGGCCGAACGCGATCAGCACCTCGCCGACCTGCAGCGGGTCTCGGCGGAGTTCCAGAACTTCCGCAAGCAGACCGAGAAGCGCAATGCCGACTTCGCGGCCCAGGCCGGGTCGCGGGTCGCCGAGGCGCTGCTTCCGGTGCTCGACGCCTGTGACGCCGCCGCCCAGCAAGGCGTCGACGGTGTGGGGCCCATCGCCGGTCAGTTGCGTGGCGAGCTCGAACGAGCCGGCCTGCAGGTGATCGCCGACGTCGACTCGCCGTTCGATCCCAACCTGCACGAGGCCGCGATGAGCGAGCCCGGCGACGACGGCCAGGACGGCCCGGTCGTCGCCCAGGTCCTGCGGACCGGGTACGCATGGAACGGTCGGGTCCTGCGGGCCGCGATGGTGAAGGTGAAGGGCTGATCGGGCCCTGCGAAGCAACGAGACCCGAAGGGAGGGGTGATGGCTGAACCGCAGCGCGAATGGTTCGAGAAGGACTACTACAAGGTGCTCGGCGTGGCCGAGGACGCCTCCGACAAGGAGATCACGAAGGCCTACCGCAAGCTCGCCCGCGAGCTGCATCCGGACGCGAACCCCGGCGACACCGCCGCTGAGGAGCGCTTCAAGGAGGTGTCGGCCGCCTACGACGTCGTCGGCGACGAGGAGAAGCGCGCTCGCTACGACGAGGTCCGCCGCCTCGGTCCGATGGCGGGCGGCTTCGGCGGTGGCGGCACCGGCCCGGGCGGGTTCAACGTCGGCTTCGACGACATCGGTGATCTGCTCGGCGGCCTGTTCGGCCGCGGGGGCGGCAACAACCCACCTGGGTTCCGCACCCAGCAGCGTCCCCAGCGCGGCGCCGATGTGGAGGCCGACCTCGCCCTTGACTTCGAGGACGCGGTCAACGGGATCGAGACGACGATCCACCTGAACGGCGGCGACGGCCCCCGCGACATCAAGGCGCGGATTCCGGCCGGCGTCACCACTGGCAAGAAGATCCGGCTCAAGGGCCGGGGTTCGCCGGGCCGACTCGGCGGGCCGCCCGGTGATCTCTTCATCAGGGTCACCGTCGGGGATCATCACCTGTTCGGCCGCTCGGGCAACGACCTCACGCTCGACGTGCCGATCACGTTCGCCGAGGCCGCCCTCGGCGCCGACATTTCGGTCCCAACGCTCGATGCGGGCCCGGTCAAGATGCGCATCCCGGCCGGTACCTCGTCGGGCAAGACGTTTCGGCTGCGCGGCAAGGGTGGCAGCGGCGACCTCTTGGTCACGGCGGTCGTCACCGTCCCCGAGGAACTGTCGGACGAACAGAAGGCCGCGGTCGAGGCGTTCGCGGCAGTGAGCGATGATTCGCCTCGCACCCACCTCGGCGTGTGAACATCGCACGGGGCCTGATCACCGGAAGGGAGAGGAACTGATGGACAACGAACGTTTCAACCGGGCGGTCTACGTCATCTCGGTCGCAGCCGAGTTGGCCGGCATGCATCCTCAGACCCTGCGCATCTACGAGCGCAAGGGCCTCGTCGAGCCGTCGCGTACCGGTGGCGGCAGCCGGCGCTACAGCGACGCCGACATCGCCTTGCTGAGTCGTATCCAGGAGCTCACCAACGAGGGCATGAATCTTGCCGGCGTGAAGCGGGTGCTCGAGCTCGAAGCTCGGGTCGCCGAGCTCGAAGCCCAGGTCGCCGCCGCGCAGCAGCAGACCGTCGACGCCGTCGCCGAGGCCCACCGCGAGCACCGCCGTGATCTGGTGCCGCTCCACCAACAGCGCAGCATCACCATCTACAAGCGGGGCAGCTGAGCGCCACTAGCCTCGCTGACGTGCGTATCGCCTACGTCGGCCCCGTTCCGCCCCACCGCGGTGGCGTCGCACAGCACGGGTGGCAGACCATCGAGGCCTTCGAGCGGATGGGCCACGACGTGGCGGTGGAGTCGTGGCAGTCGTTGTATCCGGCCGCGCTGTTCAAGGGCGAGCAGCCGTCGGTTCCTCGGCGCGACGGCGAGATCCGGTTCCGGTTGCGCTGGTGGAACCCGCTCGGTTGGGTCCTCGCCGGTCGGCGGTGCCGGTCGGCCGAGCTGATCGTGGTTCCGTGGGTCACGCCGTTCCACGCCGTCGCGCTCTGGGTCGTGCTCCGAGTCGCCGCCCGGCCCGCGGTGGCGTTCGTGCACAACCCCGAGCCGCATGAACGCATGCCGTTGGCCCGGCCGCTGTTGCGGCTGGTGATGCGTCGTTGCGACGGAGCCGTCGTGCACGCCGCGACCGCGGCCACCGCCCTCGCCGACGGCTCCGACGTCGAGCGGATCGAGGTCACGCCGCATCCGCCGAATCTGGCGATCGATGGTGAGCCGATGCCGCCGCGACCGCCCCTTCGGTTGCTCTTCCTCGGGTTCGTCCGGGCCTACAAGGGTGTCGACCTCGCGATCGATGCGGTCGCCGAACTGCGGCGCCGCGGGCGCGACGTGCGGCTGACGATCGCCGGCGACTTCTGGGAGGATCCGGCACCGATGCGCGAGGACCTCGCGACCCGGATGCTCGCCGACGTCGTCGAACTGCGGGTCGGCTACGTGCCCGACGATCAGGTCGGCCCCACACTGGCCGCCCACCATCTCGTCGTCGCGCCCTACCGCAGCGCCACCGTGTCGGGCATCGCGCCGCTCGCCTTCGCCGCCGGTCGACCGATCGTGGTGACGCCGGTCGGCGGGCTCCCCGAGGCGATCGACCACGGGGTCAACGGCCTCGTCGCCGACGCGGTCGACGCCGTGGCGGTCGCCGACTCGATCCTCGACGCCGCCGATCGTCTCGACGAGCTGGCGGCGGGCGCGGCGGAGTCGGCGAGTCGATGGGAGGACGTCGCGTCGGCGCTCCTGGCCGTCCGGCTCTGAGGGCGACCGTCGCCGAGGCGACACTCCGAACCCCCTCTTCGGGGGACCACATCGCAGCCTCGCCGGGTTGCAATGGACGGCGTCCCCAGCTGTCACGCCACGGAGCACCCGTGAATCCCAGTCCCCCCGCCCTGTCCGCCCCGGCCCTGGTCGAGCGCTACCTCGCGGTGCGCTCCGAGACCGAAGCGCTCGCGGCGCCGCTGTCACCCGAGGACCAACAAGTCCAGTCGATGCCCGACACGTCACCGACCAAGTGGCACCGCGCCCACACCACCTGGTTCTTCGAGACGTTCCTGCTGGTACCGCACCAGCCCGGCTACGAGCGGGTCGACCCGCACTACAACTTCCTCTTCAACTCCTACTACGACGCCGCGGGAGCCCGGCACCCCCGCCCCGACCGCGGATTGATGACCCGGCCGAGCATCGACGAGGTCACCGAGTATCGGCGGCGGGTCGATGCCGCCATGGTCGAGGTCATCGAGATGATCGCTGGTGACCGTCCCGAGTTGCACGACCTCATCGAGCTGGGTCTTCATCACGAGCAGCAGCATCAGGAGCTGCTCCTGATGGACATCAAGCACCTGCTTTCTCGCAACCCGTTCTCGCCGGCCTACCTCGAGCGGCCCGACCAGCCGACCGGTCCCGTGCCGGAGCTCGGCTGGGTCGAACACCCTGGTGGCATCATCGAGATCGGCCACGACGGCGACGGCTTCCACTTCGACAACGAAGCTCCTCGGCACCAGGTGCTGCTGCATCCCCATCGGCTGGCCGACCGCCTCGTCACCGCAGGGGAGTGGCTCGACTTCATGGCCGACGACGGCTACCACCGCGCCGAACTGTGGCTCTCCGACGGCTGGCACCACATCCGGCATCACGGGTGGGAGGCACCCGAGTACTGGAGCGTCGGCGACGACGGCTGGGAGACCCACACCCTCCACGGCGTCCGAGCGATCGACCCCGCCGAGCCGGTCGTGCACGCGAGCTACTACGAGGCCGACGCCTACGCCCGGTGGGCCGGCCATCGTCTCCCCACCGAGTTCGAGTGGGAGGCCCATGCCGCCGGCCGGTCGATCTCCGGCAATCTGTTGCCGACAGGAGCGTTGCATCCACGTCCCGCCTCGGGGTCCGGCGACATCGCACAGCTCTTCGGCGACGTGTGGGAGTGGACGGCGAGCGCGTACGCGCCGTATCCCGGGTTCCGGCCGGTGGAGGGCGCCGTCGGCGAGTACAACGGCAAGTTCATGATCGACCAGCAGGTGCTGCGCGGCGGCGCCTGTGTCACGCCGGGCGGTCACATCCGCTCGACCTATCGCAACTTCTTCCCCACCGGATCGCGGTGGATGTTCTCGGGAGTGCGTCTGGCGGGGGAGGTGGCGGCGTGATGGCGGACGTGATCATCCCCCAGATCGACGTGCACCTCGGCCCCGACGATCTCGACGCGGCGCTTCGCGCCGACCTTCGAGAGGGCCTGACCATCGCACCCAAGGATCTTCCCCCGAAGTGGCTGTACGACACCCGAGGCAGTGACCTGTTCGACCAGATCACCCGGCTTCCGGAGTACTACCCGACCGAGGCCGAGCGATCGATCCTCCTTGCGCACGCTGACGACATCGTCGCCCGGACCCGGGCCGAGACGATCGTCGAGCTCGGCGCCGGCACCTCCGACAAGACCCGGGCGCTGCTCGACGCAGCCCGGGCCGAGGGAACCATCCGCCGGTTCATCCCGTTCGACGTCAGCGAGACCTTCCTTCGCGACGCGGCATTGCTGCTCGCCGAGCGCTATCCGGGCCTCGAGGTCCACGGCGTCGTGGGCGACTTCGATCGTCACCTCGACCGAATCCCTCAGGGTGACCGTCGACTGATCGTGTTGCTCGGCGGCACGATCGGGAACTTCCAGCCGGTCGAACGCAAGGAATTCCTCTCCGACATCGTCGCCGGCCTGCAGCCGGGCGATCATGTCCTGCTCGGCACCGACCTGATCAAGAGCGTCGCTCGCATGGAGCTTGCCTACGACGATCCGGAGGGCGTATCGGCCGCGTTCGCCACGAACGTGCTGCACGTCATGAACCGCACGCTCGGTGCCGAATTCGACCCGAGCCACTTCGAGTACGTGGCCCGCTGGGATCACGACAACGAGTGGATCGACATGGGCCTGCGCTCGCGTCGGGAGCAGGCGGTGCACATCGCCGAACTCGACCTCGACGTGCACTTCGACGAGGGCGAGATCATGCGCAACGAGGTCTCGTCGAAGTTCGACACGGAGGTCTTCAGCGACGAGCTCGCCGCCGTCGGCCTCGACGTCGTCGCGTGGTACCACGACGACGACCGCGACTTCGGGGTCAGCCTCTCGACCGTCCGCTGACGGATCCCGGTCCGATTCGGAATAATCTGGCGAGGCCGAAGTTGAGTCAAGTGCACTCAAGTTTTCTGCCCCCGCCTGATCGGTGAACGGAGGTTTCCCCCATGGCCCTCGATCCCAACCGTTGGACCCTCAAGACGACCGAAGCGTTCTCGGCCGCGACAGAGCTGGGTCGCGCCGCGTCGCACCCCGAGATCGTCCCCGAGCACCTGCTGCTCGCACTGCTCGGCCAAGAGGAGGGCATCGTCCTCCCGCTGTTGCACCGGGTCGAGGTCGACATCGTCGCGGCCCGCAACGAGGCCGAACTCGTGCTCGACAAGCTGCCCAACGCCTACGGCTCCGAGCCCCAGCTCAGCCGGGCGCTGCGCAACGTCTTCGACAAGGCCGATCAGGTCCGCGAGGACCTGAGCGACGAGTACCTCTCCACCGAACATCTGTTGCTCGCCCTGCACGGGCAGTGCAAGGGCCTCGGCGGGGTTGATCACGAGACCCTGCTCAACGCCCTGCGCGAGGTCCGCGGGAGCCATCGGGTCACCAGCCAGAACCCGGAGAACCAGTACCAGGCGCTCGAACGCTTCGGTCTCGACCTCACCGAGCGGGCCCGCAAGGGCGAACTCGATCCGGTGATCGGCCGCGACGAGGAGATCCGCCGGGTGATCCGGGTCCTGAGCCGTCGCACCAAGAACAACCCGGTGCTGATCGGCGAGCCTGGCGTCGGCAAGACCGCGATCGTGGAGGGCCTCGCCCAGCGCATCGTCGAGGGCGACGTGCCGATCAGCCTGCAGAACAAGCGGCTGATCAGCCTCGACCTCACCTCGATGGTCGCCGGCGCGAAGTACCGAGGCGAGTTCGAAGAGCGACTCCAGGCCGTGCTCAAGGAGATCGAGGACGCCGACGGCGAGATCGTCACCTTCATCGACGAGATGCACACGGTCGTCGGTGCCGGCGGCGGTGCCGAGGGTGCGATGGACGCCGGCAACATGCTCAAGCCGATGCTCGCCCGCGGTCGCCTGCGCATGGTCGGCGCCACGACCCTCGACGAGTACCGCAAATACATCGAGAAGGATCCAGCCCTGGAGCGCCGCTTCCAGCAGGTGTTGGTCGAGCCGCCGT